>NZ_JCASIF010000007.1:0-224791 GCF_059686055.1 Telluria sp. ZB4P34
GCTCCCGGACTTGCTCACACTGGACTCCAAACGATTCGGAGTCGACAGCATGAGCTATCTAGCAAAAGCGGACATTTCAACTTTGCTAGATCCGGACATTACAACTTTGCTCTAACACACCCTACGGAAACCGGACTTTTGGGGCACAATGCAAGGCTACCAAGCCCAAGCATCGTCCAGAGATCCTTCCATGTCCCTGCTGTCCCCTTCCAGCGGCCTGGCCGTCCTGCGCAACCGCAACCTCTCCTTCTATCTCTCCGCGCGCTTCCTCGGCACGCTCGCGGTGCAGATGCAGAGCGTGGCCATCGGCTGGCAGGTCTACCAGATCACCGGCAGCCTGTTCGACCTCGGCCTGATCGGCCTGGCGCAGTTCGCGCCCTTCCTGGTGCTGATCCTGTGGGCCGGCCACGTGGCCGACCGCTACAACCGGCGCAACATCGTGGTGCTGTGCATGGCCACCCAGCTGTTGTGCAGCCTGCTGCTGGTCGGCTTCACGGCCACCGCCGGCACGGAAAAGGGCGCCGTCGTGTGGCCGGTGTTCGCGATCCTGGTGCTGTTCGGCTCCGCGCGCGCCTTCATGATGCCGGCCTCGCAGGCGGTGCTGAAGAACCTGGTGCCGGACCGCGATTTCAGCCAGGCCGTGGCCCTGGGCTCCTCGACCTTCCACGTGGCCGTGATCGCCGGCCCGATCGTCGGCGGCCTGCTGTACGTGTTCGGGCCGATGACCGTGCACATGGTCGCGGCCAGCCTGCTCGCGGTCGCCGTGCTGTGCATGGCGCGCACCCGCGCCGCCCATCAGGTGCGCAGCCAGGGCCCCGTGAGCTGGCAATCGCTGCTCGAGGGCCTGCGCTTCGTGCGCTCGCGCCCGATCGTGCTGGGTGCGATCTCGCTCGACCTGTTCGCGGTGCTGTTCGGCGGCGCTACTGCCCTGCTGCCGGCCTACGCGCACGACGTGCTGCATGCCGGCCCGACCGCCCTCGGCCTGCTGCGCACGGCGCCCGGCGCGGGCGCTGCGCTGTGCTCGATCGTGCTGGCCTTCCATCCGATCACGCGCCGGGTCGGCCTGTGGATGTTCGGCGGCGTCGCCGTGTTCGGCCTGTGCACGCTGGCGATGGGGCTGACCAGCAGCTTCCCGGTGGCGCTGGGCGCCCTGTTCATCCTGGGCGCGGCCGACATGGTGAGCGTCTACATCCGCCACCTGCTGGTACAGTACGAGACGCCGGACGACATCCGCGGGCGCGTGAGCGCCGTGAACTCGGTGTTCATCGGCGCCTCGAACGAGCTGGGCGAATTCGAATCGGGCGTCACTGCCGGCTGGCTCGGCCTGGTGCGCGCCATCCTGCTGGGCGGCGCGGCCACGCTGGCCGTGACCGGGCTGTGGGCGCTGCTGTTCCCGGTACTGTCGCGCATGGACCGCTTCCCGCACCACCAGCAGGACAAGGACGAAAAGGCCCGGGCGTAAAGCGCGAAGCGCCGGGCGTGCCGGCGACCGGCGTGGTGCTCATCCACGGCGCCGCCGGCAAGGTGGTCGCCTGCGACGGCAAGGCCACCGGCCCCGGCTACCTGTCCGCCATCGGCAGCCACCCTTCAATGCAGGCAGTCCGATCGGCGCCGCCGCTGATCCCTAACGGCGTATGGCCGGCCTTGCAAGTTGCCGGACCGGCCCCACGTGTCATAACAGGACGCGGCCAAAACCGGGCCGCGGGTAAGATGAAGCCGTTATGACAACAGGAGCAAGCACATGCAGATCAACGTCAATACCGACCGCACCATCACCAATCACCAGGGCCTGGACGAACACGTGGAATCGGTCGTCCGCGGCTCGATCGAGCGCTTCGGCGAGCATATCACCCGTGTGGACGTGCACCTGAGCAATGAGAACAGGGAAAAAGGCGCCGACGGCGGCAACTATTGCATGATGGAAGCGCGCGTCAGCGGCTACCAGCCGATCGTCGTGCACGAGCATTCGGCCGACCTGCGCCAGTCGATCAAGAATGCCGGCGGCAAGCTGGCGCGCGCCCTCGACAGCGCCCTCGGCCGCCTGCAGGACAAAGACCGGCACGGCCACGCGGCGCCCGCAGTCGATGCACTCGCAGACAAGCACCTCACGGATTCGTGATCGAACCCTGATCGCCTGCGTATCGAATCACGCCCGGCTCCTGGGCGTGCTTTTCTACCTGCCCCCTTCCAGCATCGCCCGCAGTTCGCGCAGGTAGCGCAGGCCCGCCAGCGCGCGGCTGCCGTACCACGACATCATTTCACCATCGACCAGGAATACCGGAATGCCGAGCTGCTTCTCGAGCGCATCCGCATGCGCTTCCGTGAAGCGGTAGGGCTCGGTGGACAGCAGGACCGCGTCGAGCTGGCCGACCAGCTGTCCGGACCACTCGAAACGTGGGTAGCGCGCCTCGCCGAGATGCGCAACGGTCCAGCCCAGCTCGGCCAGCATGGCGGCGATATAGGTGTCGCCGGACACGCTCATCCATGGATCCTGCCAGATGCAGTACAGCACCGTGCGCGGCGGCGCCGGCGGCAGTGCGCGCAGGGCCGCGTACTCGGCCTCGAACGCGGCGCACCAGCGTTCGGCCGCCTCTTCCACGCCGAAGATGGCGCCCATCAGGCGCGCCAGCGCCAGGTTGTCCCGCGGCGCCACCGGATGCGTGACGACGACGTTCGGCACGAACCCGGCCAGGCGCTCGACCGTCGGCTTTTCGTTCTCGTCGATGTTGACCACCAGGTGGGTCGGCGCCAGCCTGCGGATCTTGTCGATGTTCACGTCCTTGGTGCCGCCGACCTTCGGAATCGCCTCCACCAGCGCGCGTGGATGGATGCAAAAGCCGGTGCGGCCGACCAGTTGGCCGGCCAGGCCGAGATCGCACAGCAATTCGGTTATCGAGGGCACCAGCGACACGATGCGGGCGCCGGGCGCGGGAGAATGTGCGTGGCCGAGGGCATCGACCAGGTAGTGGGCAGTCGTCATGGCCGCCATTTGACCACTGTTGTTTCTGGAACGCCAGCCCACGCGGGGGAGTTGCAATAGGTTATCATTCCCGGACGTAACGACGCTTTCCTTCAGAGAATCACTTGGACCCGATCGGCACCTTCGGTGCATCCCCCTACAGTACGCGCGACCTGGCGCTGTTCCGCGACGCCGGCGACCCGGCCGTCGCCGCGGCCCTCGCCCCTTGCGCGGTGATCCATGTGGCAGCCGGCCGGCGCGTCGAGGACGGCTTGCGGGCGCGACTCTACATCGTGCTGTCGGGGACCCTGGAAGTGGCGCCGGACGCCCACAGCGGCAGCGAGGATAGCGGCATCACGCGCGTGCTGCCCGGCGAAAGCGTGGGCGAGCAGGCGGTGCTGGACGACGCCGTCAACCTGGCCGCGATGACCGCGCTGGAAGACTGCGAACTGCTGGTGATCGAACCGGAACTGGTGTGGCAGCTGATCGACCGCTCGAACGTGCTGGCGAAGAACCTGCTGCGCCTGCTGTCCTTCCGGGTGCGGCATGCGAATGCGCAGCTCCGGCGCCGCCAGAAGCTGGGCGAGTTCTACCGCCAGCTCTCGCTCAACGACAGCCTGACGGGCCTGTTCAACCGCGCCTGGCTCAACGAGATGCTGCCCAAGCTGGCCGCGCGCGCGCGCCAGGACGGCGGCCCGCTGTCGATCATCATGATCGACCTCGACCACTTCAAGCGCTTCAACGACACCCACGGGCACCTGGCCGGCGACGCCGCCCTGGCGGCCGCCGCCGGCGTGATCCGCGAGTCGCTGCGGCCGTCGGATTTCGCGGTGCGCTACGGCGGCGAAGAACTGATGGCCGTGCTGCCCGATACCCAGGCAGGCCTGGCCCACATGGTGGCCGAGCGCCTGGCCGAGCGCCTGCGCACGGCGATCGTCTTCCCCGACATGCGCCTGCCCCTGCCCCACATCACGGGCTCGTTCGGCGTGGCCAGCCTGCTCCCGGGCGGCGACGAGCAGATGCTGCTGGCCGCGGCCGACGCGGCCCTGTACCGCGCCAAGGAAGCCGGGCGCGACCGCGTCAGCGCGTAGCGCCGGCTTTCCGCCCATCGCACTGGCCGCGACGGCTGACGCTGGGCGCAATCTGTGCCACCATGGCGCCTGCCCGCCGCTGACCCGGCGCCACCATCAGAACACATGAGCACGCATACCTTCCTCTGGCACGACTATGAAACTTTCGGCGCGACGCCGCGCCGCGACCGCCCGGCCCAGTTCGCCGCCATCCGCACCGACGCCGAGCTCAACGAGATCGGCGAGCCGGTCATGCTGTACTGCCAGCCGGCGCCGGACTTCCTGCCCGATCCGCAGTCCTGCCTGATCACCGGCATCACCCCCCAGCACTGCTTGGAGCATGGCGTGCCGGAAGTGGAATTCGCGCGCCGCATCGAAGCCGCCTTCAGCGAGCCCGGCACGATCGGGGTGGGCTACAACACCATCCGCTTCGACGACGAAGTGACGCGCCACCTGTTCTGGCGCAACCTGATCGACCCGTACGCGCGCGAATGGCAGAACGGCTGCGGCCGCTGGGACCTGCTGGACGTGGTGCGCATGACCCATGCGCTGCGCCCCGACGGCATCGCGTGGCCCAGCAAGGAAGACGGCAAGCCCAGCTTCCGGCTGGAAGACCTGAGCCGGGCCAACGGCCTGGTCCACGACGCGGCCCACGATGCGCTGTCGGACGTGCGCGCCACCATCGCCCTCGCCCGGCTCATCAGGCAACAGCAGCCCAAGCTGTTCGATTTCTGCCTGGAGCTGCGCCGCAAGGACCGGGTCGCGTCCGAGATGGGCCTGCACCTGGAACCGGCCCAGCGCCAGCCCTTCCTGCACGTGTCCGGCATGTTCCCGGTCGAACACGGCTGCCTGGGCCTGGTGTGGCCGCTGGCCCAGCATCCCACCAACAAGAACGAGATCCTGGTGTGGGACTGCCGCCACGACCCCTCGGAACTGTTCGAGCTGGACGTCGAGACGATCCGCACCCGCCTGTTCACCCGCAGCGCCGACATGCCGGAAGGGATGACGCGGTTGCCGATCAAGAGCGTGCACCTGAACAAGTCGCCGATGCTGGTCGGGAACCTCAAGACCCTGCAGCCCGCCATGGCGGCGCGCTGGAACATCGACGTCGAGCAGGCGCGCGCCCATGCCGCCCTGGCTGTGGAAGCAACTGCGGGCCGCAACATGAGCGCGATCTGGGCGGAAGTCTTCAAGAAGCCGGCCGTGGGCGGCGAGGTGGACGTGGACGAAGACCTGTACGGCGGTTTCGTCGGCAACGGCGACCGGCGCAAGCTGGAATCGCTGCGCCATGAAAAGCCGGAAGCGCTGGCCGGCATGCGGCCCTCGTTCGAGGACGAGCGCCTGGGCGAGCTGTTCTTCCGCTACCGGGCGCGCAACTTCCCGCACACACTGTCGGAAGACGAGCGGGAACTATGGGAAGCGCACCGCGCGGCGCGGCTGTTCGAGGGCGCGGGCGGGGCGCGGACGGTGGACCAGCTCTTTATGGAGATCGATGCGCTGTCCGAAAACGCGGACGAGCGGGCGGAGGATATCCTCGGCGCCCTGTATGACTATGCGGAAGGGATTGCGCCGAGCAGGTATTGAGCCTGCTTCGTCCTGGGCGCTGCGCGCTCTGCTGAAATGAGGCCAGGGCGCGGGCCGGGGCGCCATTTTCCTGGCAGACCATCAGCGCCCGCTCAACCCCGCGCCGCATTGATCGCGTCGCGCGTCTCCATCGCCACCCGCCTTGCCGCTGCCGCGAAATCTTCCCCCGCCTGCGGCGCCGCATACAGGATCGCCCGCGAGGAGTTGATCATCATTCCCGTCCCATTCGCGGTGCGCCCCGCCTTCACGGTTGCTTCCACGTCCCCGCCCTGCGCGCCAACGCCCGGAATGAGCAGCGGCATGTCGCCCACCAGCTTGCGCACCTGCGCGATCTCGTCCGGGAAGGTCGCCCCCACCACCAGCGCCAGCTGGCCGTTGCGGTTCCAGTTCCCGGCCACGAGCTGGGCCACGTGCTGGTACAGCGGGCGGCCGCCCACGTCCAGGAACTGCAAATCCGAGCCGCCCGCGTTCGAGGTGCGGCACAGCACGATCACGCCGCGGTCGGACCATTCCAGGTAAGGCTCGACCGAGTCGAAGCCCATGTAGGGGTTGACGGTCACCGCGTCGGCGCAGTAGCGCTCGAAAGCCTCGCGCGCATACTGGTGGGCGGTGGCGCCGATGTCGCCGCGCTTGGCGTCGAGCACCAGCGGGATGTGCGGATAGCGCTCGCGCAGGTAGCGGCAGATTTCCTCGAGCTGGCCTTCCGCGCCGAGCGCTGCAAAATAGGCGATCTGGGGCTTGAAGGCGCAGGCCAGGTCGGACGTGGCGTCGATGATCGCCTTGCAGAACCGGACGATGCCGTCCGGCTGGCCTTGCAAGTGCGCCGGGAAGCGCGCCAGGTCAGGGTCGAGCCCGACGCACAGCAGGGAATCGTTGCGGGTCCATGCTGCAGAAAGTTTGTCGATGAATGTCATTCGGGCCCCTTGTCAGTCGAATATGGCGAACCCAATATTGTACTGCCAGTCATGGCGCCGGCCGTCCGCGCCGCGAAAGGGCCCGCTGGATGCGCCAGATTATCTTTACATACTGTATATTTTGACCATTCGACAACTTGCCATGGACAAAACGATCATGACATCATCCCTTTTCTCGCGCTGGACCCGTAGCCTGGCCGTGGCCGTGCTGGCCGGCTCCCTGCTGTCCGGCTGCGGCTACAACGAATTCCAGACCAAGGACGAGGCCACCAAGGCCTCCTGGAGCGAAGTGGTGAACCAGTACCAGCGCCGTGCCGACCTGATCCCGAACCTGGTCAATACCGTCAAGGGCTATGCCTCGCACGAGCGCGAGACCCTCGAGTCCGTCACGCGGGCGCGCGCTGCGGCGACCAGCTTCCAGATCACGCCGGAAGTGCTGAACGACCCGGCCGCGTTCCAGAAATTCCAGCAGGTGCAGGGCGAACTGTCCGGCGCGCTGTCGCGCCTGATGATGGTTTCCGAAAAATATCCGGACCTGAAGGCCGACGCCAGCTTCCGCGACCTGGCCTCGCAGCTGGAGGGCACCGAGAACCGCATCACGGTCGCGCGCCAGCGCTACATCGCCTCGGTGCAGGACTACAACGTCACCGTGCGCAAGTTTCCGAACAACCTGACCGCGATGGTGTTCGGCTACGAGACCAAGCCCTCGTTCACGGTCGAGAATGAAAAGGCGATCTCGACCGCGCCGACGGTCGACTTCGGCAAGTAAGCGATGCGGGCGCTGACGGAAGGCCGTTCGCTACGCTCCCTGTGGGCCCCGCTTCTGGCCTGCTTGCTGGCCTGCATGCTGGCCTTTGGCCTGGCAGGTTCGGCCTTCGCCCAGCTCAAGCCGGTGCCGGCCCTGAGCGGCCGCGTCGTCGACGAGGCCGGCATGCTCGACCCTGGCCAGCGCGAGCGCCTCACCGCGGTGCTGGCCGACTACGAGGCGCGCACCGGCAGCCAGATCGCGGTCCTGCTGGTCAAGTCGACCGAGCCGGAAGCGATCGAGCAGTTCAGCATCCGCGTCACCGACGCCTGGAAACTGGGCCGCAAGGGCGTCGACGATGGTGTGCTCCTGATGGTGGCGCGTGACAACCCGAGCGCGTTGCGCCGGCTGCGCATCGAGGCCGGACGCGGCGTGCAGGGCGTGCTGACCGATGCCCAATCGAAGCGCATCCTGCAGGACGTGATCGCGCCGCACTTCCGCCAGAACCATTATTACGAGGGGCTGGTGGCCGGCGTCGGCGCCATTGCGACCCTGCTGAACAAGGAAAGCTTCCCGGCCCCGGCCCAGCAGCCGGCGCCGCAGCGCCAGGTGCAGGTCGACGGCGGAGGCGGATTCTCGCTGTTCGGGATCCTTCCCCTGATCATCGGCTTTTTCCTGCTGCGTTCGATGTTCCGCCCGCGCCGCAGCCGCCTCTCGCCCCAGCACTGGGGCCACCGCCGCAGCAGTGGCCTGGGCAACGTCGCGACCGGCATCATCCTCGGCAACATCATGGGCGGCATGGGACGCGGTGGCGGCGGTTTCGGCGGCGGTGGCGGCGGATTCGGCGGGGGCGGCTTTTCCGGCGGCGGAGGCAGCTTCGACGGCGGCGGCGCTTCGGGAGACTGGTAATGGGGATCGAGATGGGATTCATGCAGCGCATCAAGCGCGCCTGGCGCCACCTGACGAGCAGCAGCGGCGAGGCCAAACGTGCCTTTCCGGAAACGACGCTGACGGCGATCAGCGAGGCCATTACGGCAGGCGAACAGACCCACCGCGGCGAAGTGCGCCTGATCGTCGAGAAGGCCCTGCCTGTCGACGAGGCCTGGGACGGCGTGAGCAACCGCCAGCGCGCCCTGGCCCTGTTCGCCGACTACGGCGTGTGGGACACCGAAGACAACTGCGGCGTGCTCATCTACATCAACCTGGCCGAGCACAAGGTCGACATCGTGGCCGACCGCGGCATCGACCGCAAGATCGACAGCGCCACCTGGCAAGCCGTGTGCCGTACCATGACCGACGGTTTCAAGGGAGGCCGCTTCCATGAGGCGACCCTGGGCGCCATCGGGCAGGTGAACGAGCTGCTGCGCCAGCACTTTCCGGCCAACGGCAGCCGCGCCAACGAATTGCCGGACAAGCCTTTGATGCTGTGATGGCGCGTGGGCCACGGCGGCGAGTACGCGTTCGGCTCCGCCGGCGCCTCGCGGCAAGTCGCCGGACAGCTTGCCGGGCTGGATACAATGGCGGCTTTGAATACGACGAAAGCCCGCCATGAGACTCACCAACAAAATCGCGATCGTGACCGGCGCCAGCCAGGGCATCGGCCTGGCCTGCGCCACCCGCCTGGTACAGGAAGGCGCACGCGTCATGCTCGTCGACGTCCGCCCGGAAGGCGCCCAGGCCGCCGCGGCGCTGGGCGAGGCGGCGCGCTTCTACCTGGCCGATGTCGGCATGAAGCCGGAAGTCGATGCGATGATCGCCGCCACGCTCCAGGAATTCGGCCAGATCGACATCCTGGTCAACAACGCCGGCGTAACGCATGCGGCCGACTTCCTCGACCTGGCCGAAGAAGACTTCGACCGTGTGCTGCGCATCAACCTGAAATCGATGTTCCTGTGCAGCCAGGCTGCTGCGCGCGAGATGGTGAAGCGCCAGGCCGGTTGCATCATCAACATGTCCAGCGTCAATGCCGAACTGACCATTCCGAACCAGGTGCCATATGTCGTGTCGAAAGGCGGCGTCAACCAGCTGACCCGCGTGGCCGCGATCAGCCTGGCTGCACACGGCATCCGCGTGAATGCGATCGGGCCGGGCACGATCCTGACCGAACTGGCCAGGAAGGCCGTGCTCGACAGTCCGGAAGCCCGCCACACGATCCTGTCGCGCACGCCGCTGGGGCGCTGCGGCGAGCCGGAGGAAGTAGCGTCGATCTGCGCCTTCCTGGCGAGCGAGGATGCTTCTTACATTACTGGCCAAACCCTGTACGCGGACGGCGGGCGCATGGCGCTGAACTACACGGTGCCGGTGCGCGCATAAATTCTTGCCCAAGAGTTACTGTTTGAAGATATGCGAATTATTAATGTCTGGTATCTGTATTCTAAATTAGACATATATTTCGCGGCGCAACATAATGGCACCTGTCTCCACTATTCTCCTCCAAGAAAATAGTTTTAAGCCCGCCTCGAGCGGGCTTTTTTTTTGCTCATCGGTTGCCTGTTCGACAAGACGAGCATGCCCCCTGTTCACGATATTGTTGAGATCACAAAGGCCTGGCACAGTTCACTGGCCAAGCTTCACGTTTGATCACTGTCACGGCGTGGTCACAAACACCCCATATACTTGAATTACTGCGATACACGTAACCGATATGCGTGATGGCAGCAGGTGTGCTGCACCCGCGTGCAACACACCAACCGGATTCGCGTCTCTTGGCCCGATCTTGGGTTGTGCCCGCCAGCTTCTGGCGGGCATTTTTTTCTGCCTTTTGGCAATACACCAGGAAAAATCTTCCGGCGGGGCTTGAAGCTCTCCGTGATTTGGCTATCATGAAGCTCCTCCCGGCGCAGAAGGGCCGGGAAACCACACGATGATGGGAGCCTGTCCTATGAGTCTACGTACCGCCGAGACCTACGCGCATCCGCCCGAGTCCGCCGCTTGCCGGCGCCACCACGCCGACGATCACCTGGTGCTGGTCGAACTCAATCCCCTGAGCGTCATCGACCAGATCGACGACGGCAGCGTGCCCCTGAACCTGCTGACCTTCGGCAGCGTGCGGGAAATCTGTCCGAAGTGCCAGCATACCCATCTGAAACTCGTGCTGCAGCAGGACAGCGTACGCATGGCCCACCTGTTCTGCGCCGACTGCGAAAGCTGCTTCGACGCCCGCTACGCGAACGGCGCACCCGCGCTGACGATCTGAGCTTCCGAAAGACCGGCACGCCGGCGGTGTGGCCGGGAACACGGGCGGCATGGTATCGTTGGCGTTTGCCCGACGATTCACCGCCATGCCAGCTTTCCTGTCGCTGCTCCTGCTCGATCCCCGCCTGCGTTCCGCCCGCATCAAGACCGCGCTGGTGCTGTACGCGGCCGTGATCGTGGCAGGGTCGATCCCCGGCGCGCGGGCCGAAGTCGGCGAGTTTGCGCCAGGCGTGGTACTGCACGGCCTGACCTACGCCTTCCTTGCCCTGCTGTGCTTCCTCGGCAGCACGGGCAGCGGCGCAGTGCGCGCCGTCAAGGCCGTGCTGGCGATCGCCCTGATGGGCGCCGGCGACGAACTGGTGCAAAGCTTCCTGCCCTACCGCTCCGGCGACATCCGCGACTGGTTGGTCGACGTCGGTGCGGCGCTGCTCACCAGCACGGCGCTGGCCGTGCTCCTGCCCCACCCGGACAGCGCGCGCCGGCGCTGACTCCCCCGGCTGCGGAAAATCCGTGGCCCCCGGGGCCCACTTGATTCAGCTCAGCTACAACCCTGGTCAGCTGGAACGCTGACGCGCTTCCTGCCTCTCACATCAGTGGCACGTGGCATCGTCACGCATCCGATTGAACATCCACGATTGAACATCCACCATAAGGAGTTGATCATGAAGCAAAAACACCAGAGCATGATCCTGGCGGGCTTGCTGGCTGTTGCGCTGGGCCTGACCGGGTGCGCCGGCATGCGCGGCGGCAGCAACGCATCAGGCGACGCCAGCAGCAGCGGCACGGGCAGCGCCACCTCGGGCGGCTCGAGCGGCACCACCGGCGCAACGGGCGCCGGCGGCTCGTCCAGCTACGGTTCCGGCAGCGCCACCGACCCTGCCGGCAACCCTACCGGCAGCAGCGGCAGCTCAGGGGGCTCCAGCACGTCGGGCGCCAGCGGAACCAGCGGCAGCAGCGGTTCGTCGACCTGGGACCAGTCCGGCAGCTCCGGCAGCTCCGGCACCTCCGGCAGCACCGGTTCCTCCGGCAGCTCGTCGGCACAAGCCGGCAGTCCGGCCGGCGCGAGCGCCACCCCGAACAGCACGGTGCTGGCGATCGAGGTCATCCCGCGCGAGAGCTCGAGCAGCATGGGCAGCTCCAGCGCCGCCGGCAGCACCGGTTCGAGCGGCGCCGCCGGTACGATCAGCGCCACCAGCGCGAACAGCTACCGCGTCACGGTGCGCATGGACGACGGCAGCACCCAGGTCATCACCCAGGACGCCACGCCGGACTTCCGCAGTGGCGACCGGGTGAGCGTCGCCGGCGGCGCCATCCAGCGTTAGGCGCACGCCCTGTACGCCGCTGCGTGGCGCTTCCCTGCGCCGCCGCAGGGCAAAAAAAACGCGCACCTTCATCCGGTGCGCGTCGTCGCGATGGCGTCGCGATCCCTTAGGGCATGCCGGTTCCGCCCGGAATGCCATCCCCTTCCGCCTCGACCTGCTTCCTTAGCATGGCCACGTTGCGCGTGGCGGCGCTGATGACCTCCAGCGGCAGCTTCGGCGTGCGGTCCGCGTTGAGCAGGCCGTTCGCTTCCTGGAAGGTGTCGGTGAACTGCGTGTAGCAGAAACCGCTGAACATGAAGGTTTCGTTCACCACCCGCAACAGGTCGCGGTACAGCGACAGGTAGCTCTCGGCCGAGTGGGCCCGCGAATAACCCCAGGTGGTCTTGTCCGCATCCGGATCCTGCTTCGGATCGTAGGCGATGCCGCCGAACTCGGTGAGCACGATCGGCTGGCCGCGGTGCGGGAAGCCGTCCAGGGTCAGGATGCGGCCGCCCGGACGCCGCTGGTCGAACAGGGTGCGCACCGGGTCGGTGACCGCGTAGCGCGCCTGCAGCTTCTCGGGGTCGCAGTCGTAGTCGTGGATGCCGAGGATGTCGGTAGCCGAGGCTTCCCATCCGTCGTTGCCGATCACGGGCCGCGTCGAGTCGAGCGTGCGCGTCAGGTGGTACAGCGCCTCCACGGCATTGCGATGGGCCTGGGTCAGCGTCAGGTTCGGCACGCCCCAGGATTCGTTGAACGCGACCCAGACGATGATGCAGGGGTGGCTGTAGTCGCGCTGGATCGCCTCGGTCCATTCGCGCACCATGCGCGTGATCGCACGCGAGCTGAAGCGGTAGGCCGAGGGCATCTCTTCCCACACCAGCAGGCCGAGCCGGTCGGCCCAGTACAGGAAGCGCGGGTCTTCGATCTTCTGGTGCTTGCGCACGCCGTTGAAGCCCATCAGCTTGACCAGTTCGACGTCGCGCTTGAGGTGCTCGTCCGACGGCGCCGTCATGAAGGACTCCGGCCAGTAGCCCTGGTCCAGCACCAGGCGCAGCTGGTATGGACGGCCGTTGAGCATGAAGCGGTCGCGGTTGATCGAGACCGAGCGCAGCGCCGTGTACGAGCGGATGCGGTCGAGCACGCGGTCGCCGCAACGCAGGGTGACTTCGGCGTCGAGCAGGGTCGGGCGCTCCGGGCTCCACAGGATCTCGTTGCGCGAGTCGTCGATGCCGGGGTCGGACAGCGCGATCTTGCGGTTCGCTTCGCCCGCCAGCAGCTTGTAGTAGTCGTCCGCCAGCAGATGCTCGCCGTGCCAGATCTTGACCTCGACGAACAGCTCCTGCTGGGTATGGCCGGTCGCGAACACTTCGCAGCCGATCTCGTAGGTTTCGAAGATCGGGGTCCAGCGCAGCGAGGCGATGTAGGTGTCTTCCACCTGCTCCACCCACACGGTCTGCCAGATGCCGGTGGTGCGCGGATACCAGATCGAGTGCGGCTCCAGCAGCCAGTCCTGCTTGCCGCGCGGCTTGGCGAGGTCAGCCGGATCGTCCTCGACGAAGACCGTGACGACCTGCCTGCCGTCGGGGCGCATCACGCCCGTGATGTCGGCCGAGAACGGCGTGTGGCCGCCTTCGTGCTCGGCCACCAGCCGGCCGTTGACCCACACCCTGGCGCTGTAGTCGACAGCGCCGAAGTGCAGGATGGTGCGCTTGTCGTTGGGGGCGAGCTCGAATTCGCGCTCGTACCAGACGGCCCGGTGAAAACCCGTGTCCTCGATGCCGCTCAGCTCCGTCTCGACGGCGAAGGGTACATTGATTTCATGGGTCCACTCGGGACCGCGGTCCGGCAGATGGTAGGTCAGCTCGTCGTCGAAGCAGAAGCGCCACTTGCCGTTCAGGTTGATCCAGTTGTCGCGCACCAGTTGGGGACGAGGATATTCGAACTGATTCATTGTTGTCCTTTCTGTTCAGTTGGAACCGGAACCAGGATCCGGCCCTGTCGTCCATGCTTGTTATAGGCCGCCAGCGCGGTGGCGGCCGCTTGCCTGGCCTGCCCTGCCCGGCACAGCGCCACGCAGGCGCCGCCAAAGCCGGCGCCGGTCAGGCGTGCCCCGAGCACGCCGGGCGCGGCGCGCAGCTGCACGCACAGCTCGTCGAGCTCGGGGATCGAAACTTCGTAGTCGTCGCGCAGGCTGAAGTGCGAATCGTTCATCAGCTCGCCGAAGCGCTCGGCGCTGACGCCTTTTGCCGCTTCCAGCACGCGCAGGTTTTCCATCACCACATGGCGGGCCCGTTCGCGCATCGGCGACGGCAGGCTTTCCACCGAGGATGGATCGAGCACGTCGCGCAGCGCCTGCACGCCCAGCTTGCGCGAGGCTTCCTCGCACTCGGCGCGGCGCTCGTTGTACTTGCTGGCCGCGAGCTTGCGCGCCACGCCCGAGTCGATCACGATCAGCTCGGTATCGGACGGCATCTTGACCAGCCGGTGCTCCAGCGTGCGCGCATCGATGAACAGCATGCTGGTCTCGTCGGCAAGGCTGGACGCCATCTGGTCCATGATCCCGCAGTTCACGTGGGCATAGTCGATCTCGGCGCGCTGGGCGATACGGGCCAGTTTCACGTCGTCGAGCTCGAAGCCGAGCAAGGCCCGCAACGCACGCAGGGTCGCCACCTCGAGCGCGGCCGAGGACGACAGTCCCGCGCCGACCGGCAGGTCGGTCGTGACGTAGATGCGCAGCGGCGGCACCTCCACGCCCTCGGCCTGCACCAGCCGGATGCAGCCCTCGATGTAGCTGCCGTAGCCCTGTGGCGCACTGCCGTCGTAGGCGAAGGTGACGGTGTTGTCGAAGGTTGGCGAGTAGAAGTGGAAATGGTCGTCGCCGCTGCGGCTCATCGCCACCAGCGTGCGCTGCGGGGTTGCCACCGGCAACATGAAGCCGTCGTTGTAGTCGGTGTGCTCGCCGAGCAGGTTCACGCGTCCGGGCGCCGACGCGTTCACTTCTGGCGCGCCGCCAAAGAAAGTGTCGGTATTCATCATGATGATGCTTGCGCCTCCAGCCAAAGGGGCCGCTTGCGGCCATGTACGTCCGCCGCCGGCCAGCCGGGGTCGAACGTGAGATTCTCGAGCCCTTCCGGGCCGAGCAGGAAAGTGTCTCCGATCTTGACGCCCGCGAAACTCGGGTTGAACGCAGATGCCATGCCTTTTTCCGGCTGGGTGGCGGTGCCCGGGCCGGCGACGATCGCGCGCGCCGTCATGCGCCTGCCTCCGCCAGTTCGTCCAGGCTGACTTCCACCTGCTGCAGTTCGTAGGCCGTGGTTTCGGGCAGCACGTCCATCGCGAACATGCCGGCCGCCAGTTCCGTACCGGCCAGGTACTTCAGGCGATCCTTGGTGCGGTACGGCGGATAGAACTGCGCGTGCAGCTGGGTTTCCGGGTGCTCCATGCCGTCGGTCGGCGCCTGGTACCACGCCATCAGGTAGGGGAACGGACGGTTCCACAGGGTCTCGAACTTGAGCAGCACGGTCTTGAGCGCGCGCGCCAGGCCGGCGCGCTGCCCCGGGGCCAGGGCCGCGAAGTCCTTGCAGGGCGCGGTCGGCATCACCCACACCTCGTAGGGATAGCGGGCACAGGCCGGCACGAAGGCGATCGCGTGCTCGTCGTGGTACAGCACGCGCTTGCCGTCTGCGGCTTCGTCGCGCGCCATGTCGCACAGCAAGCTGGCGCCGTGCTGCAGGAAGTATTCGCGTTCCTGCGCCAGCATGCGCGCCGGCACCGCCGGGACGAAGGGATAGGAATAGATCTGGCCATGCGGATGGTGCAGGGTTACGCCCACTTCGGCGCCGCGGTTCTCGAACGGCAGCACATAGTGGATGTGCGGACGGCTGCCGATGCGCGTGGTGCGGTCGCCCCAGACCGACAGCAGCAGTTCGATGCGCGACAGCGGCAGCGAGGCCAGCGCCGCGTGCGCATCCTGGGTGAACACCACCACTTCGCAATGCCCGTTGGCGGGCGCGCTCGGCACCGTCACCGCGGGCGGGTCGTGCGATTCCAGCGCCAGCGAAGGGAAGCGGTTGTCGAACACGGCGATCTCGTAGTGGCCGGCCGGCATTTCGGTCGGGTGCTCCGGGTCGGCCATCGGGGCCAGTGGGTTGTACTGGGGTGGCGGCTGGTAAGTGCGGTTCTGCCGGAAGGCGGCATAGGTGACCCATTCGCCGCGCAGCGGGTGCCAGCGCAGGTGCGGATTGGCATGCTGGGGATCAAGGAAAGGGCTGGGCGCAACGATCCCTTCCGGGATCGGTCGGTTGCTGTAGAGCGTGATGTTGCGTCCGTCCGGTTTCTTGAGGTCTTTGCTTTGCATGGCATCCAAAAAAATGTCGAGCAAGCCTGGGCGCGAGTGTTCGCAATAAGCGTTGGCAATAAGCGTTGGCAATAAGCGTTGGCAATAAGCGTCGGCCATACGCGTCGGCAACAAGCGCGCGCCGGCACCGGAAAAACCGGTGTCGCTGCAATCGATAGAAACGATCCTATCATGCTGTTTTCGCCACATTTTCCCTCTAGCACCGAGGTATTTTCCGGGTATCAACGCAACCATCGCACAGGGGAAAAGCCTGTCCCGCAGGCTGCCCTGTCCTTCCAAGGGAAAGCCGGATCTGGCCCAGATGGGCACCATATTCCTGTAAGTACGCTCCTACAGTACGATTAGATAAATTTACACTTTTGGGCGAGCCATAAACCTACGAACCCACCATGCTTGCGATGATGAGCGCAGCCTCCGGCAAGGCGAAAAAAAACCCCGGACGGCGCCGGGGCTGCAGCGGCAGTGGTCGAGCCTACTTCGCCAGTTCGACCAGCACCGCCGTGTACATCTGCAGGTTCAGCATCAGCTGCTTCTCGGTGATGAACTCGTGCTCCGAGTGGCCGGTGTAGACCTTGCCCGGCATGGCGGGGCCGAAGCTGACCGCACCCGGGAACAGGCGCGAATTCGTACCGCCGCCCACCGCCACCGGCTTCGGGTCCTTCATGCCGGTAAAGTACGAGAACACGGACATCAAGGTCGGCAGGTGCGGCGCGTTCTTCTGTACCCAGGGGTCGCCGATGCGCACGGTCACGTTCGCCAGCGGCAGCTGGCGGCTTTGCCACTGCGCCAGCGCGGCATTGACTTCATTCGTGAGCTGTTCGCTCGTCTTGCCCTGCGGGCGGCGCATGTTGATCGAGACTTCGATGCCGCCATTGTCACCCTCGCGCTGCTTGATCACGGTGGGGGAAAAGGTCATCGGGCCCATGAAGCTGTCGCGGTAGGCAATGCTGCCGAACTTCTCGCCGTAGATGCCGGTGCCGACCATCTCGTTGAGGAAGTTCACCACGCCGCCGGCCACCGTATTGGCCCAGGGACGCACGGCCAGCGCGTCGGCCAGCATGCTCACCGCGTTGACGCCGTCTTCCGGCTTGGACGAGTGGGCCGACACGCCCTTGGCCTTGATGTGCAGGCTACGGGCCGGGCTGCCGCCCGGGCCGGCTTCCTGCCAGCTGAAGCTGTACTGCATGCCTTCCTGCTTCGCGCCGCGGGCGCGGATCGCCTTCTCGATGTCAGGGGTAGCGTTGGCGATGAGCGCGCTCGCGTCTTCCGGGATCTGGCTGCCGAAGAAACCGCCGCCGAATTCCGCCACATAAGCCTGGTCTGCCGGCGGCGCCACCGCGCCCGCCTTCGGCACCGTCACGGCGACCGTGCCGTAGCCTTTCTCGGCCGTCACTGCCGGATATTCGGCGTCGAGCGTGATGTTGACCTGGGGCGGCTGGTGGGTCTTGAGGAACTCCACCAGCGGCTGCCAGTCGGACTCCTCGCCCATGTACACGTAGAGTTCGATGCGCTTCGACAGCGGGATCCCCTTGTCGCGGATCGCCTTCATCGCATACAGCGCGGTGGCGATCGGGCCCTTGTCGTCTTCGGCGCCGCGCGCCAGCAGCTTGCCCGGCTCGCTGGTGCGGTCCAGCACGAAGGGCGACTTCTTCCACTTGCCCGGATCGACCGGCTGCACGTCGCCATGGGTGATGACGCCAACCCGCTCGCTGCCTTGGCCCAGGCCGATGATCACGGTCCAGCCATGGTCCGCATAATCCAGGCCCAGGCGCTGTGCTTCGGCCTTGAGCGCTTCCTTGAAGGCGATGTGGACCGGGTTCCTGTCCGAGGGGACCGCCTTGTCGGCCACCGTGTTGTAGCTCACCAGCCGGGCCAGCGTATCGACGACGTCCTTGCGATAGGTGCTCGCCGCATGCTTGGCGGTCTTCACCGCGACCTCACTCGGCGGCTTGTTGGCCGCGCCGGCCGGCAGCGCGAAGGATGCCAGCAGCAGGCTGGCGAGCAGGGTTTGTCGGATCATGGGTGCCGTCTCCAGGTGTAAAGCGCAGGTTGCAAAATCGCAATGAGTCTAGCACAGGCCTGTGCGCCCGGCCGGCGGCCATCGGGTTATCGTGAAGGCCTACAGAACCAGCAGGAGTCCCCGCCATGACCGCCAGATCCGTCCACCGCCTGCACCCCGCGATGCGGGACGACATCGGCGACCTGGTCACGCAGCGCCCCTTGCCCGGCCGCCTCGTCGACCAGATCGATCCCTTCCTGTTCCTCAACCACCACGGCCCGCAGACCTACCCGCCGCACAACCGCGGCCTGCCCTTCGGCCCGCATCCGCACCGCGGCTTCGAGACCGTCACCTTCATCCTCGAGGGCATGCTGGCGCACCGCGACAATGCCGGACACGAAAGCGTGATCCATGCCGGCGGCGTGCAATGGATGACGGCCGGGAGCGGCATTGTGCATGCGGAAGTGTCGCCGCGCGAATTCCTCGAGCGCGGCGGCCCGATCGAGATCCTGCAGCTATGGGTGAACCTGCCCTCGCGCCTGAAGATGAGCCAGCCGGCCTATACGGGGCTGCAACGCGCCGACATCCCTGCCCTGCCGATAGACGGCGGCAAGGTGGTGCTCAACCTGGTTGCGGGGGAGTGGGAAGGCAGGACGGGCCCGGTGCGTTCGCTCACCGGCGTGTTCATGAGCACGCTGCAGATGCGGCCCGGGGGCAGCATCGTGTTCGAGGGACTGGCCGGACGCAGCGTATTTCTCTACGTCGCGCGCGGCGAGGTGCAAGTGGGGCAGCACGCCGAGATGGTGAGGCCGATGCACCTGGTGGAACTGGACGAGACCGGCGACACGGTCGAGCTCTGCGCCCGCCAGGCCGGGTCCAGCCAGGATTGCGTGGTGGTGTTCGGCCATGCGGACCCGATCCGTGAACCGGTGGTGTCGCATGGCCCCTTCGTGATGACGACGCGCGAGGAAATCGCCCAGGCCATCGACGACTACCGGGCCGGGCGCTTCGGATCAGCGCTGGGCTAGGGCGATCTGGCGGCCGGCCAGGCTGCTGATGCGCACCGTGTCCGGCAGCTTGCGGCTGGTCTGGTGGTCGAAGGCGAAGCGCATGTCCTTGTTCATGGCCACGAAGCGGTTGTTGCCGACGTGGACGATCTCGGTCGGGCCGTCGCCCATGTCGGCGTACAGCGTGCGCTTGGCGCCGTCGACCTTGCCGGTGACGGTCAGCTGGCGGCCGTCTTCGAGGTCGTAGCGGCCCTGCACGTTGTCGAACATCATCGGCGCCATCATGGTCTGCTTCGGCTGGGCGCCGACGACCTTGACGTGTTTGGTATCCGCGTCTTGCGGCGCCGCAGTGGCGGTGGCAGCGGCGGTCAGGGTGAAGAAGGTGGCGGCGGCAAGCAGGAGTTTGGTGCGCATGATCGGTACTTCCTTTCAGGTCGAATGTGAGGTCGGACCTGTGCGGCGAAACTGCTCGTGCCGCGCGGTCCAGTTGGTCAAATTCGCCAGCGTTTATCAGGGTTTGTCTGGCGATGAGAGAAGTGTAGCGAGATGCCGCGCAGGCTCAATGCGAAAGCGCCGAAACGACGAAACGACACCCTGAAATGCAAAAAACCACCCCCGGCCGGGAGGTATGTATTTGCGCGCGGGGTCGACATCTGCACGTCGTACAGATGTCTCGAAATGCCCTTGCCCGCCCGTGGAACCTGGCGCTCCCGAGCGTGCGTCTCCACGCCGCCCGATGCCTTACAGTAGTGCTGTCTTCCTCACGCCGCGAGCAGCCATGCAAGCCATTCCCCTCGTCGCCACCACGCGTGGCTATCCCGCATCCGATGACAGCGGCGGCAATGTCGTCGAGAACGTGCACCTGGGTGCGATCGCCGTCGTCGACGTGCACGGACGCCTGCTGTATGCGGCCGGCGACCCGAACTACCCCACCTTCACGCGCTCGGCGCTCAAGCCCTTCCAGGCATTGCCCTTCGTGCTGTCCGACGGACCGGCGCATTTCAGCCTGACGCGCGACGAGCTGGCGCTGCTGTGCGCCAGCCATTCGGGCGAGGACATGCACCTGGAAGGCGTGGGCGCGATCCTTGCCAGGATCGGCCTCGACCCCGGCCACCTGGAATGCGGCTGCGCCGCGCCGCTGTTCTACGAATTTACCGGCCAGCCCCTTCCTTCGGACCGCAGCTGGACGCCGCTGCACCACAACTGCTCCGGCAAGCACAGCGGCTTCCTGGCCTGGTGCCGCCTGCATGGTGCGCCCACCCGCGGCTACGTCGAGCCCGCCCACCCGCTGCAGCAGGCCATCCGCGCCACGCTGGCCGAGGTAACGGGAATACCGGCCGCGCGCATGGCGACCGGCATCGACGGCTGCTCGGCGCCGAACTACGCCATGCCGCTGTCGACCCTGGCCCACCTGTATGCACGGCTGGCCCAGGGCAGCGCCGACCCGCAGCTGGGCGGCGCCATGGGCATGCTGTTCGATGCCATGACGGCGCGGCCGGACATGGTGTCGGGCAGCGCACGCACCGACCTGGCGTGGATGCGGGCGGGCGGCGGCGACTGGGTGGCCAAGATCGGCGCCGACGCGGTGCAGGCCATCGGCATCCGCTCGGCCGGCCTCGGGATCGCGATCAAGATTGCCGACGGCAGCAGCCGCGCCCTGCATCCGGCGGTGTACGGCGTGCTCGACCAGCTCGGCCTGCTGGACGATGCGCGCCGCGTCCAGCTCGAGGCCTATCGGCAGCCCCTCATCCGCAACGCGCGCGGCACGCCGGCGGGCGACATCCGAACTGTGTTCACGCTGGCGCCGGTCGCCTGAGCTTGCCTATCGACTGTCTCGCGCGAAAGCTTGCAGTGGTAGGGTGGTCGGCTATGCCGACCGCGCGTTCAAATTTCGCGTGAATAGATACAGCGCATCTGCTCATCGACTGATTGAACGCGCGGTCGGCGAAGCGTAGTCCAGTCCACTGGACTGGACCACCCCTACGTCATCGCGACTGGCTGGGTTCAGGCCACCAGGCGGCGCAATAGCGCGGCAATGGCCTCGACCACGGTGGCGTCGTCCCAGTAGCTGTTGTGGGCCAGCGGGTTCCAGCTGCGCAGCAGCAGGCTGGCGACCCCGCCGCTGGCGTTCACGATGCGGTCTTCCACCAGCTCGCGGTAGCCGCCCGGCAGCGGCTGCAGCGGCCAGCCCAGCACGTCGTCCGGATCGTAGAAGTTGATCCACTTGAAGAGCCTGGTCGGCGGGGCGATCGGCACCACGTGCATGTGCTTGTGGGCGGCCACGAACACGGGGATGTTGCAGCCGGTGGTCACCAGCGCGGCGCAGGTGCCGGCGCCGAGGAAGGTCTTCTCGCTCGCCGTCAGCGCGCGGCCCAGCGTGCTGTCCGCCCAAACGTCGATGTTGCGCCAGATGCCGGCGCTCACCGGCAGGCCCCGCGCGGCCTTTTGCGCGTCGTAGATGTAGCTCGACAGCACCTGGCAGCCGAGCGACTGCGCCGCGAATACCACCGGCATGCCGGGACCCGCGGCGTGCGCCGACAGCAGCGTGCGCGCGATCTCGCCCTGGGCCAGCTCATAGACCGAGCCAGGGAACTCCTTGCGGTTCTCGAGCCCTGCGGCGTCGCCGAAGCCGAACAGCACGAACTTGCGCAGGTCGGGATAGCGCACGGTGCTGCGCGCGCGGGTAGCGTCCCAGACGGCGTTCTGGTTGTCCTGCAGGATCTTCTGGTAGTACACGGAGCGCATTACCACCTGCCCGGCCGCCGCCCCGAGCTGTCCGCGCAGGCGCGCCATCAGCGCGTCGGCGTAGGTCGGCGGGGTTTCTCCCATCCCGTGCACCGTGATCAGCGCGACTGCCGCCATGGCATTTTCCTCCCCTTCGTCCAGCCGTCTCGTCGTTGGGGATAGCGTACCAGTTTTCGCCCACGGCTTGCGCCCGCCCGGCCCTGCCCGGCTGCGCTACCATGGGGCTTTCAACCACCCCGGGAACCCGATGCCGGAAGTGCTCTTCAGCCGTTACCGCGAGACGATCCGCAGCCTCGACCTGGCGCAGGTAGCCGGTCCCGCCCAGATCCCCGAGGCCTTCCTGCTCGGCCGCGATGGCCGCTACAGCACCCATTACATTCCCTTCGAATCGGTGCACCCGCGCGCGCGCATCGTGGTGGCCGGCATCACGCCGGGTTTCGCGCAGTGGAAGAACGCCATGGGCGAAGCCCGGCGCCAGCTGGCGGCCGGCCGTGACGACGCCGCGGTGCTGCGCGCCGCGCGGCTGGCGGGCGCCTTCAGCGGCGCGATCCGGCCCAACTTCGTCGCGCTGCTGGACGCCATCGGCGTGCAGCGCTGGCTCGGCATCGCCAGTTGCGCCAGCCTGTTCGGCGCGGACGCCGGCCTGGTGCAGGTGAGCGCCATCCTGCGCCACCCGGTCTTCGTCGACGGAAAGAACTACAGCGGCTCGCCTTCTCCGCTGCGCCATGCCTTCCTGCGCGACCAGGTCCTGCGCTGGTTCGCCCGGGAGGCGGCCCAGCTGCCGGACGCGCTGTACATCCCGATGGGCGGCAGCGTCAGCGAGACGCTCGACTGGCTGGTGGCGGAAGGGCGCGTCCGCGCGGGGCAGGTGCTGCACGGACTGCCGCATCCGTCAGGGGCGAATGCGGAGCGGGTGGCGTATTTCTTGGGGCGCAAGGAGCGCGCGGCGCTGTCGGGCAAGACGAACGGGGCGCAGATCGATGCGGCGCGGGCCTCCCTGCTGGCGCAGATGGAGGCGCTGATCGCGGGCCGCTAACTGTAGGGTGGTCGGCTCTGCCGACCGCGCCGTGATCGTTAGCGAGTGAAAAAACGCACGAGCAGATCTTGCACGGTTTGAACGCGCGGTCGGCGAAGCCGACCACCCTACATGATGGTCAGCGCGAACTCCGCCACCCCATCCGCCCCGCCACGCACCCGGTCGCCCGGCATCAAGGCCGCCACCCCGGCCGGCGTGCCGGTATAGATCAGGTCCCCCGGCGCCAGCGTGACGAGGCGCGACAAGTGGCTGATCACGTCGGGAATCGGCCAGATCATCTCGTCCAGCTTCCCTTCCTGGCGCAGCGCCCCGTTGACCTCGAGCCAGATGCGCGCGCCAACGGGATGCCCGAGCGTCGCAGCAGGAACCAGCGGGCTGCATGGGGCCGAAGCGTCGAAGCCCTTTGCCATGTCCCAAGGCCGGCCGGCGTCCTTGGCCACCGCCTGCAGGTCGCGCCGCGTCAGGTCCAGGCCCACGCCATAGCCCCATACCAGGTCCAGCGCGCCGGCGGGATCGATGTCGGCGCCGCCCGCGCCCAGCGCCACCACCAGCTCGACCTCGTGGTGCAGGTCCCGGGTGGCGGGCGGATACGGCAGGGCGCCGGCGGCCGGCACCACGGCGTCGGCCGGCTTGGTGAAGAAGAACGGCGGCTCGCGGTCCGGGTCGCTGCCCATCTCGCGCGCATGCGCGCCATAGTTCCGGCCGACGCAGAACACGCGGCGGATCGGGAAGCGTTCGTCGCTCCCGGCCACGGCCAGCGAGGGCACGGCGGGAGCCTTGAAGACGTAGGAGGACATCTTGATCCTTTCATGGACGGGACGCCCATGATAACCGCGGCGCACGGCGCGCGTCAGGCGATGCTGGTTGCCTGCGCGCGCGCCGCCACGGCCTCCACCGACTCCAAGATGCGCACCAGCGCCATCATGTCCACCGGCTTGACCAGGTGGTGCGCGAAGCCGGCGCCGATGGCCCGCTCGCGGTCCCTGGCCTGGCCATAGCCGGTGATAGCCACCAGCACCGTGTCGCGCGTTTCCGGCATCGCGCGCAGCTGCTCGGCGAGGTGGTAGCCGTCGATGTCGGGCAGGCCGATATCCACCAGCATGGCGTCCGGCCGCTCGGCCCGCGCACGCCGCAGCGCCGAGCGCGCATCGTATTCGACCGCCGTGTGGTAGCCCTGCACGTTCAGGAGCGTGGACAGGCTGTCGGCCGCATCGGCGTTATCGTCCACCAGCACCAGGCGCAGCGGCCGCGCCAGGCGCATGCCCTGGGCGTCCTGGGCCGGCCCGCCAGTGTCGCCGGTGGCGTCAGGAATGGCCTCGACGCAGGGCAGCGACAGCGTGAAGCGGCTGCCCATGCCCACACCCTCGCTGTGCGCGCTGACTTCGCCCTGGTGCAGCTCGACCAGGCGCTTGACCAGGGTCAGCCCCAGTCCCAGCCCACCCTGCGAGCGCGCCAGCGTGCGCGCCCCTTGGGTGAACAGGTCGAACACGTTCGGCAGCAGCTCGGCCGGCATGCCCGAGCCGTTGTCGCTCACCGTCAGCCGCATGCGCCCCTCCACGCTGTCCAGGGCCAGCGCGATGCGCCCACCCTTGGGCGTGTACTTGGCCGCGTTGTTGAGGATATTCGCCACGCTCTGCACCAGCCGGGTGGTGTCGCCGCGCACGGTCACCGCTTGCTGCGGCAGCGCCAGCGCCACCTCGTGCCCTTTCTCGGCGATGAGCGGGCGGGCCTGGTCGAGCGCCCCCGAGACGATGTCGCGGAAGTCGACCACGCCGAGCTTGAGCTTGACGAGGCCGCGCGTGACGCGCGAGACGTCGAGCAGGTCGTCGATCAGGCGGCTCATGTGGCGCACCTGGCGGCTGATGATGGTGCTGGTCTGGCGGATGCGCGGCTCGTCCTTGAACTGCATCGACAGCAGGCTGGCGGAGCTGCTGATCGGCGCCAGCGGGTTGCGCAGCTCGTGGGCCAGCATGGCCAGGAATTCGTCCTTGGTATGGCTCAGGCGCTCGGCCTGCACGCGGGCCGCGCGCTCGCTCTGCAACAGCGCGTCGCGCTCCAGCGCGGACTTCTGCGCCACCTCATACAGGCGCGCGTTGTCCATCGCGATGGCCGCCTGCGCCGCCACGCCGGCGATGATGCGCTCGGTGCGTTCGGTGAACGCGCCGGGTTCCGGATGGCCGAAGCACAGGCCGCCCAGCACTTCGCCGGAGCGCGAGACCACGGGCACCGCCAGGTAGCTGCGCATGTCGAGGTGGCCGCGAATGCCGCACCCGGCCCCGAGCGCCGCATGGCGCGGGTCGCAGCCGATGTCGTCGCTGCGCAGCGGGCGATCGCCGTCGAAGACGGGGCGCGGGATGTCGGTGGCGCACGGCTTGCCCGGCCCGTCCAGCCCATCCAGCACCGTGCGCGCGCCTCCCGAGAGCGTGGTCAGTTGCAGCGGTTCGTCATGCGCGCCGTGCGCATCGTAGAAGAAGGCGCCGAAGCGTGCGCCGGCCAGCTCGGTGGCGGCGTCGGTAATCGCCTGCAGCAGGGTTTCCAGGTCGAGCGTCGAGGCCAGCGCCTGGCCGGTGCGGTTGAGCATCTCGAGCACGCGCTTTTCGTCGCGCAGCGATTCCTCCACGCGGGCGCGCCGCAACACTTCGCGGGTATGGCGCGCCACGTCCTCGGCCAGCGCCACTTCCTGGTCGCTCCAGTGGCGCGCGCGCTGCTCGTGCAGGTAGAAGACGGCAGCCAGCCTGCCCTCCTCGATCAGCGGCACGATCACCATCGAACGGGCGCCGATGCCGGCGTAGGCGGCCGCATGGGGCGCCGCGCGCGCGTCGAGGGCGATGTCGTCCAGGCGCAGCGTGCGCCCGCCGCGCAGCTGTTCGATGATGGCGGGACCGAAGCTGTCGAGTTCGCGCGACTCGCCGGCCAGGCTGGCGATGCTGCCGTCGGTCCAGTCACGGTCCACGCTCACGCTGCGCCCAGCTGCATCGACCTCGCCGTAGCCGACCCGGCCCACACCCAGGTACTGGCCGGTCAGGGTGCTTGCCGCTTCCATCACGTGGACGGCGTCGACCAGGCCGCGCAGCGTGTCGCTGAGCTTCAGGTGGAAGGCGTGGCGGTGCTCGGCCAGCACGCGCGAGGTGCTGTCGGACAGCACGAAGTAGACGCCCATGATCGCGCCATCGTGACGCACCGGGGTGATCGACACCGAGAAATAGCGGCGCTCCAGCTTGCCGTTGCGGTAGAAGTCCGCGAGCGCATTCTCGAGATGCACCGGCTGCCCCGCCAGCGCCTCGGCGACCTGCGCCTGCAGCCGCGGCCAGAGCTCGGGGCGCACCGAGGGATAGGGCTGGCCCATCGCAGCCGGATGCTTGTCGCCAAGCAGCTCGGCATAGGCGTCGTTGTAGAACAGGCGCAGCTCGGGTCCCCATGCGATCGCCATCGGAAAGCGGGTGGCCACGATCAGGTCGGCAATGGCCTGCATGCCTGCCGGCCAGTTGTCGGACGTTATCGAGGGAAAAACGGACCACGGACCTGCATTGGCCTGTCCGGGCAGCGCCGCGCCGCCTTCCGGCAGCAGGGAGAGACTGCTTTCGTTACTCATCAGGATCGCCCCAGTGGGTTTGCGCGGCGCCGGTCGCAGGCAAGGGAGGCCTGTCGCCGTAATTTGTTGTCTCGCCGCTAACTTTTTATATCCGGGGGATTATATCGAGCATCGCCGATGAGCCGCGCGCGGTACGCCGCAGCCCGTCTAGGCGAAGCGTGACCGGTACTCGCTCGGCAGCACGCCCAGTTGGGCGGCGAAGGCCCGCCGCAAGTTGTATTCCGTGCCGTAGCCGCTGTCGCGCGCTGCCCGCTTGACCGTCATTCCCGGCTGTTCGAGGAACCGGCAGGCCGCTTCCAGGCGCAGGCGCGCCAGCAACTGCGCAGGTGTAGTGTCTGCTTCCGCGCGCAGTCTGCGGTGCAGGGTACGGACCGACAGCGCGCAGGCCGCCGCCATCGCCTCGATGGCGATCACCTGCCCCAGGCGCGGGCGCAGCCAGGCGGTCAGCAGTGCGCAGGTACCTTGCTCATCGGGCGCAGCCAGGCCTCCCGAACTGAACTGGCGCTGTCCGCCGGGCCGCTTCAGGAAGAGCAGCATGCGCCGCGCCACTGCCAGCGCGCTAGCACGGCCGAGGTCGTTTTCTACCAGGGCCAGCGCCAGGTCCATCCCCGCGCTGATGCCCCCGGAGGTGTGGAACCTGCCGTCGCTGACCGTGATCGCATCGTCCTGGACCAGCAGGGCTGGATGCTGTCGCCTCAGCTCGCCCACGTCTTGCCAATGGGTGGCGGCGCGGCGGCCATCGAGCAGGCCGGCGCGCGCCAGTACGAAGGCGCCGGTGCAGACGCCGCAGATGCGCGCCGCGGTATGGTTCGCCTGCCCGAGCCAATCGACGGCGGCACTGCCTGCGGAGGGCAGGTCCGCCACCCGGCCGCCCGATACGACGATGGTGCCTCCGCGGGGAAGGGAGGTCGGCAGCGGCTCGCACGCAAGGCTGACGCCCGACGACGAACTCACCAGGCCGCCGCCTGCCGCGACCACGTGGATACGGTAAGGCAGCATGCGCCCCCCATCGCGCGCCTCGTCATTGGCAGTGGAGAAGACCTGGATGGGGCCTGTCGCATCCAGCAGCATGAAGTTCTGGAACACCAGCAGCCAGATATCGACGGGGCTGTAGAGACCGGTGCAGGCGCCGGTATGCGGGTCGGATGGAGTGCTCATCGTGGCAGATATTCAACGATGAATGGCATGGATGTCAACGATCGGGCACTTACAATACGAGCCTTAATTCTCCAGATGAGGCCTGCCGTCATGCGCTATCGGATTTCCATTGCGATTCCCTTCGCCGCCGCCCTGTTTGCCGGCGCTGTCCGCGCCGACGCGCTCGACGATGCGATCGGGCGTGAGATGCAGCGGCGCCAGGTACCGGGCGTGGCCGTGGTGGTGCTCAAGGACGGCAAGATCGTGCGCGAACGCGGCTATGGCCTGGCCAATGTCGAGCACGGCGTGCCGGCCACGCCCGATACCATGTTCCAGTCGGCCTCGGTTGGCAAGACCTTCACCGCCGCCCTGGTGATGCTGCTCGAAAAGGACGGCAAGCTGAAACTCGACGACCCGATATCGCGCCACCTGGACAATACGCCGGAGGCATGGGCCGGCATCACGATTCGTCACCTGCTCACGCACACATCCGGCCTGGGCGACCCGTATACGAAGATCGACCTGCGCAAGGACTACACGGATGACGAGCTGATCGCGCTGGAGGCCTCCATGCCGCTGTTGTTCGCTCCCGGCGAGCGCTTCGCCTACAGCAATGCGGGCTACCATTTGCTTGGCTTCATCTGCCGGCGGGTAGGAGGCAAGTTTTTCGGCGAGCAGCTGAAGGAACGTATCTTCGCGCCGCTCGGCATGAGGGCCGACGTGATCAGCGAAGCCGACATCGTGCCCCACCGCGCGGCCGGCTACGAGCGGATCGACGGCAAGCTGCAGAACCAGCGCTGGGTAGCGCCCAGCCTGAACCGGACTGCCGACGGCACCATCCAGCTGAGCGCGCGCGACCTGGCGCGCTGGGATATCGCGCTCGACGGCGACACCATTCTCGACACCCGCATCAAACAGGCCAGCTGGACGCCGGCCCGGCTGGCGGACGGCAGCAGCGGCCCTTATGGTTACGGCTGGTACGTCGGCAGCTACAAGGGCCGCCGCACGGTGCAGCACGGCGGCGCCTGGCAAGGTTTCAAGGCCCTCTACCTGCGCTATCCCGACGAGCGCCTCTCGGTCATCGTGCTGGCAAATTCTTCCGCCGCGCGCCAGGGCAAGATCGCCGACATGATCGCCGCCCACTACGTGCCTGCACTGGCCGTGGCGCGTGCGCCGGCGATCCCGGACGCCGATCCCGCCAGCACTGCCCGTGTGCGTGCGACTATCGGACAGCTACTTGCGGGTCAGGTGCCCACGGGCCTGTCGGAGCAGGAACGCGGACGCTTCACGCAGCGCTGGGTGACTCAGCTCGCCAACGAGTTCCGCGACTTCGGCGCCCTGCGCTCGGTCGAGGTGCTGGCGCGCGGTAGCGAAGGCAGCAGCGCGACGGCGCGCTACCGCTTCCTGTTCGAAAACGAGAACGCATTGCTCGCCACGCAGATCAGCCCGACCGGCGTCATCGAGCGGCTCGGGATTTCTCTCGAGTGACGCCCCCCGGTCAAGGCCGTACCAGCTCAGCGCTCGACCGAAAACCGGAAACGCGACTCGGTTTCATACACCTCGCCCGGACGCAGGATCACGTTCGGGAAGCGCGGCTGGTTCGGCGAATCGGGAAAGTGCTGCGGCTCCAGGCAAAAACCGCTGCGGTGGGTATAGACCCGGCCCTTGCCCTGCAACGAACCGTCGAGGAAATTCCCGCTGTAGAACTGCACCCCCGGTTCTTCGGTGAACAGTTCAAGTACCCGCCCCGACACCGGCTCGATCACGTGCGCCGCGCGGGTCATCGCCCTGCCCTCCGGCTTGTCGAGCGCGAAGCAGTGGTCATAGCCCTGGCCATTACGCAGCTGGACGTCGTCGTCGTCGATGCAGGCCCCGATCGCCTGCGGCCAGCGGAAATCGAAAGGCGTGCCGTCCACCGGCGCCAGCGCGCCGAGCGGGATCGATTCGGCGTCGATGGCGACGAAGCTGTCGGCATCGATGCTCAGCACGTGGTCGAGGATGGCGCCGCCGCCGGCCAGGTTGAAGTAGCAGTGCTGGGTCAGGTTGACCGGGGTGGCCTTGTCGGTCACGGCGTGGAAGCGCACCACCAGTTCATTCGTATCGAGCAGCTGGTAGGTGACGGTGGCGGTCAGATTGCCCGGATAGCCCTGCTCGCCGTCGCGGCTGGCGTACACCAGGCGCAGGCTGTCGCCTGCCACCGTGGCGCTCCACTTGCGCTTGTCGAAGCCTGGCGCGCCGCCGTGCAGGTGGTTGTTGCCGTTATTGACCGGCAGCGTGAAATCCTGCCCGTCGAGAGTGAACCTGCCCCTGGC
This sequence comes from Telluria sp. ZB4P34, assembly GCF_059686055.1. Classification (NCBI taxonomy): domain Bacteria; kingdom Pseudomonadati; phylum Pseudomonadota; class Betaproteobacteria; order Burkholderiales; family Oxalobacteraceae; genus Telluria; species Telluria sp. ZB4P34. The sequence goes on from NZ_JCASIF010000007.1 coordinate 29,957, forward strand.
GATGCGGTTGCCGCAGCGTCCGATCAGGGCCCCGAAATAAGGGCTGTCGGTCTCGTAGGGGGCGAGCGTGTCGAAGCCCAGTACGACGTCGGCCAGCCTGCCCTCGCGGTCCGGGACATGCAGCTCGGTGATGATGCCGCCGAAATCGATGATCTTCGCCACCATGCCGTTTGCATTGGCGAGCGTGAACTGGGTGATGGCCTCGCCGCTCCGGGTCTGTCCGAAGGGCGCTTGGGTGATACCGGTGCGCACGTTGTTGTCGTCCTCGTCTGGTGGACGGCCGCCCCGATAGGGACCGGCCATGAATGCGCCGATCCTAACATGGGGGCGGACATCGCCCGCGCACGCGGTCCGCCAGGAGCCTTGTCGAGTTTCGTTACCAAATTACAACACATGCTTAAGTAGAAACACGTAGTTTGCGCTGGATCGTGCGGCATTTTGGCTACGCGCACATTCTTCTAGGAAGCGGTGTAAGCAAGGCGTCAAGCAAACATGGCATCATTTCGATGCAATTAATAATGTCGATCCTTGAAACACCCCGTTTCTGTCAAGTACAGCGACAACGGCGTTCGGACTTCCCAACAACCACCGGAGACACTCAATGAACAGAAAGTTCCTGGCCATCGCCCTGTTATCCACCCTGCCGCTGGCGGCCCATGCGCAGACCAGCGTGCAGATCTACGGCATCGCCGACGCCTCGATCGGCATCGAAGATACGGATGCACCGGGCGAAGACAGCCGCACCGTGGTCAGCTCGGGCACCCAGTCGACCAGCCGCATCGGCTTCCGCGGCACCGAAGACCTGGGCAACGGCCTGAAAGCGCTTTTCAACATTGAAGCCGGGGTAGCCCTTGACAACGGCGCCCAGGACGCGGCCGGCACCTTCCAGCGCCGCGCCGTGGTGGGCCTGCAGGGCGCGTTCGGCACCATCACCGTGGGCCGTGAATATGGTCCGATCGCCGCGGTGGCGCAGTCGGCCGACCCGCTGGGCCACGGTTTCTACGGTTCCACCCTGGGCGGTTTCGGCGCCAACCGCCTTACCCGCCGCCTGTCCAACTCGGTCAATTACAAGAGCAATGCCTTGAGCGGCTTCACGGTGCTGGCAGCCTACAGCGCAGGCGAACGCCAGACCGACAACCCATCCGGCAACCTGATGGGCGCGGCCGTCGAGTACAAGAACGGCCCGCTGTACCTGGGCGCCGGCTACCAGCAAACCGAGCGCCTGGCCACCGGCGACGACAAGGAATACACCTTCGGCGCCGGCTACACCATCGGCGCGATCGACCTGCGCGCCGCCTACATGGAGGCCGAACCGCAAGGCCCGAACAACGAGTTCAGGTTCATCACCGTGGGCGGCTCCTACACGGCCGGCGCCAACAAATTCTTCGCCTCGCTGCACCAGCAGCGCCTGGAGACTGGCGCACGCGGCAACGGCTTCTCGCTGGCCTACAGCTATACGCTGTCGAAGCGCACCAACCTGTACAGCACCTACGCGCGCGTGCGCAACAACGGAACCGGGGTGTTCGGCCTGAGCTCGGCCGGCGGCACCTTCGCTCCGCCGGCCACCGCATTCGGCGCCGATCCGTCGGTGTTCAACGTGGGCGTGCGCCACTCGTTCTAAGCGCGGCGCTTCTCCCAATAAAAACGGCAAGCCTGCAAAGGCTTGCCGTTTTTGCTTGCAGGCCGGGTTTCGCTATCAGGCCGCCAGGGCTTTCAGGGCGCGCTGCTGGGGCGCGCGCGGCGCTGCCGGCGCGGCTGCCGGCGCGGCGCCATTGATGCGGAATGCCGCCATCGCCTCGTTCAGCTTGACCGCCTGTTCCTGCATGGCCTCGGCCGCTGCCGCTGCTTGCTCCACCAGCGCGGCGTTCTGCTGCGTCACGTGGTCCATCTCCACCACGGCCTGGTTGATCTGCTCGATGCCGGCAGTCTGCTCCTGGCTGGCCGAGGTGATCTCGCCCATGATGTCAGTCACGCGGCGCACGCTGTCGACGATTTCCTGCATCGTGGCGCCGGCGTCGGCCACCAGCTTGCTGCCGCTGGCCACCTTGTCGGTCGAGTCGTTGATCAGGGCCTTGATTTCCTTGGCCGCCGCCGCCGAACGCTGGGCCAGGTTGCGCACTTCGCTCGCCACCACGGCGAAACCGCGGCCCTGCTCGCCCGCACGTGCTGCTTCCACGGCCGCGTTCAGCGCCAGGATGTTGGTCTGGAACGCGATGCCGTCGATGACGCCGATGATGTCGCTGATCTTGCCGGCCGAAGCGTCGATTTCCGTCATCGTGCCCACCACCTGGACGATCACGGCGCCGCCGCGCTGCGCCACCTGCGAAGCCGCTGCGGCCAGCACGTTGGCCTGGCGCGCATTGTCGGCGTTCTGCTTGACGGTGGAGGTCAGTTCTTCCATCGAGGATGCGGTCTCTTCCAGCGACGAGGCCTGCTGCTCGGTGCGGGCGGACAAATCCTGGCTGCCGGCCGCCACTTCCGAGGCCGCCACGGTGATCGTATCGGTGCCGCTGCGCACGGTGCCGACGGTGCGCGCCAGGTTCTCGTTCATCGTCTTGAGCGCCTGCAGCAGCTGGCCGGCCTCGTCGCGGGTGCTGACCTCGATGCTGCTGGTCAGGTCGCCGGCGGCGACGGTGTTGGCCACTTCCAGCGCACGCTGCACCGGACGGGTGATCGAACGCGTGATGCTCCAGGCGATGGCTGCGCCCAGGCCCATGGCGACGACGCCCAGCGCCCACATCAGGCGCACCGTGTTGTCGTAGGTTTGCTGTGCTTCGGCGGCCTTGGCGCTGCTGATGGATTTCTGCAGCGCGCTCTGGTCGGCCACTGCTTTCTTCAGGTTGACCAGCAAGGGACGCAAGGTCTCCGCCAGGTACTGGCGCGCTTCTTCGTCGAGGCCTTCCTGGACCTGCTTGATCAGGGTGTCCTGGCCCACGACGTACTGCCCGCCGAAGGTGTTCATTTTCGCCAGCAGCTCACGCGCCTGCGGATGCTGGAGGGTCTTGTCCAGATCGGAAAGAATCGCTTGCATCTGCTTGCGCGAGGCCATGACGACTTCCAGCTGCTTCTGCCGGTCGGCCTGCTCCGCGGTCAGCATCATGTTCCGCAGTGCGATCGCGATATTGTTGATCTCGTCGACCAGCTGGTTGGTCGCTTCGATCCTGGGCATCCGGTTGTTGACGATTTCGTCGGTGCCGCTGTTGATACGGCCGAGCATGACGGTGCTCGTCAAAATCACGCAGACGAGCAGGGTACAGATGACGCCGAAGCCGAGGGCCAGGCGCGTGCCGATATTCAGGTTTGCCAGTTTCATGGTGGTTCTCTCGATTGCGCCAGGCTTCCTGCCCGGCTGTTGGAATGGTGTTTACGCTGCTTTTTGCACGCTGTTGACCAGGCCGAGCTGCTCAGAGCTCATCAGCTTGTCGATGTCGAGCAGGATCAGCATGCGTTCGCCAACGGTACCCAGTCCGGTGATGTAGTCGCCGTCCGCGGTCGAGCCCATGTCGGGCGCCGGGCGCACCTGCTCGTCCGTGAGGGTAACCACGTCCGACACGCTGTCCACCACCATGCCGATCACGTGGTTCTTGATGTTCAGGACGATGACCACGGTGAACTGATCATAAGCGGGCTCGCCCAGCTTGAACAGGATGCGCATGTCGACAATGGGCACGATCGAGCCGCGCAGGTTCGTGATGCCCTTGATGCATGCCGGCGCACTCGGCAGCATGGTCGGCGCTTCGTATCCGCGGATTTCCTGCACCTTCAGGATGCTGATTGCGTATTCTTCCCCGGCCAGGCGGAAAGACAGTACTTCGTTGTCTTGGCTAGTGTTGGCGGTATCCATACTCTGGTCTTCATTTCTATTCTTCTCAGGCATCGATTGCCCGAACGCAAGATACATTACGTCCAATCTGGTGCAGATTCGATGGAGAAATGGCAAAACGGCGGATATTTAAGTCCACATTGGTGCGCGATATGGCTTTGCCGCAACACTTTTGACCCGCTCATACTGTATTCATTGCTTCGACGAAAACATATAGCACGAGCGTTCGCTACATTCCTTTCAAGACGCCGTTCTCGCGCCGGCGCCGCTGACGGGTGGGGAACGACGGCGTCCATCGCTGGCGCCGTGCGAAAACGGTGATTGCGCGCATGGTCACGTAGAATCAAAGCCTTCCTCCCGTCTACCGTTCACCGTGACCGCCAGTTCTCCTCCCGTCGTGCGCCGTCCCCTGCGCGCCTACCTGCTCTGGCTGGTGCTGGCCACCCTGCTCCCAGGCGTCGTGGGCGCCTCGCTGTTGTTCATCAATCAGTACCAGAAGGCGCGCGCCCAGATCGAGCGCAACACCCTGCAGACGGTGCGTGCGCTGGTGCGCAGCGCCGACAACAAGCTGCTCCAGGGCCAGTCGATCGCCGAGACCCTGTCCACCATCGATGCGCTCGAGGCCGAGGATTTCGCGCGCGTGCATAGCCAGGCGCGCGAGGCGCTGGCGCTCGCCGGCGGGCGCATGAACGTGGTGCTGCGCGACCGCAGCGGCCAGCAGGTGTTCAACACGGTGGTCGACTACGGCAGGCCGCTGCCGCTCGACCCGTCGCCTTCCGTCGAGCGCGTGTTCGCCACCGGCCGTCCCGCCATATCGGACGTGTTCACCGGCGCGGTGCGCCGCCGCCCCACCGTGAGCGTGGACGTACCGGTGCGCATTCGCGGCGAGGTGCGCTACGTCCTGAGCCTTGCCATGGCGTCGGACGACTTCGCCGACATCCTGACGCCGAAATCCGTGCCGGAAGGCGCGGTCGCCTCGCTGTTCGACCGCCGCGGGATCATCATCAGCCGCAACATGAATCCCGAGAAGTCGGTCGGCAAGCCGGTCAATCCGCTGCTGAGCAGCGCCGCCAGCCGCAGCGAAGAAGGGACCATCGACTCGCGCTCGCGCGAGGGCGTCCCCCTGCTCAGCACCTTTTCGCGCTCGTCCGTCACCGGCTGGGGCGTCGCGATCGGGGTTTCTCGAGCGACCCTGCGCGCCGAGCTTCTCGGACAGCTCGCCCTGATGGCGGGCGTAGCCGCGGCGCTGTTCACGATCGGCCTGTGCCTGGCCTGGCTGATCGGCGGCCGCCTGGCGCGCTCGGTGCAGGCCTTGAGCAGCCAGGCCGTGGCGCTCGGCCAGGGCGCGGCGCCGCCGCCGCTGCCCGAGATGCACGTACGCGAAGCTGCGGATGTAGCGGGCGCGATCGGCAATGCGGCCACGCTGCTGGCGCAGCGCTCGCACGAGCTGGCGGCCAAGGAATCGGCGCTGCGCGAAACCCACATGCTGGCGCGCTTCGGCACCTGGCACTGGAACCTCGACAGCGAAGAGATCGAGGTGTCGGCCTCGGTGCCGCACATCTTCGGGCGTCCGATGCCGCCCTTCCTCCAGCAGCGCGGCACCCTGCTGAGCGACGCGTCCTGGCTGGAAGTGCAGCGCCTGACTGGCGAACTGGTGCGCATGGGCGGCAGCGGCGCGCTGCAACTGCAGGCTTGCCACGCCGACGGGCGCCGCATCTGGCTCGACTACCGCTGCGAATGCGTGCACGGGCCGGACGGCCGCGTGCGGGCCTTGCGCGGCACCTTGCAGGACGTCACCGAGCGCGTGCGCGCCGAACAAGCCCTGCGCCAGGCCGACCAGCGCAAGAACGAATTCCTGGCGATGCTGGCGCACGAGCTGCGCAATCCGCTTGCCCCGATTTCCTCGGGGGCCCAGCTGCTGGGCAAGGGCAGCCTCGACCCGGCGCGCACCAGGCAGATCAGCGCCATCATCGCGCGCCAGGCGCGCCACATGGCCGGGCTGGTGGACGACCTGCTCGATGTCTCGCGCGTCACGCGCGGCCTGGTCGACCTGAGCCGCGAGCGCATCGACATCAACGCGGTGGTGCAGGATGCCGCGGAACAGGTCCAGGCGCTGGTACGCGACAAGGGCCACCGCCTCGAGCTCGCCCTGCTGCCGGCGCCCTGCTACGTGGAAGGCGACCGCAAGCGGCTGGTGCAGGTGGTCGGCAACCTGCTGCACAACGCGGCCAAGTTTACCGAAGGCGGGGGAGCCATCGCGGTGGCCGTGAGCGCCGGCAGCGACACCGTGCTGGTGGAGGTGCGCGACAACGGCATCGGCATGCTGCCGGAGGAACTGGAACGCGCTTTCGACATGTTCGTGCAGGGCGAGCGCACGCCCGACCGCTCGCTCGGCGGCCTCGGCATCGGCCTGGCGCTGGTGCGCAGCCTGGTCGAGCTGCACGGCGGCAGCGTGGGCGTGGCAAGCGCCGGCCAGGGCATGGGAACGACCTTCACGGTGCGCCTGCCGCGCTGCGCCGGACGCGGCGCGATCGATGTGGCGTCGACCGCTGGGAACGCAGCCGTAGCCGCAGACGTAGCCGCAGCCGCGGCGCCCGATGCGCGCCTGAAGGTGCTGGTGGTCGACGACAACGTCGACGCGGCCCAGGTACTGGCCATGTACGTCGGGGCCCGGGGCCACGACGTACGGGTGGAACACGGTTCGCAGGCCGCACTGGCCCAGGCGTCCGGCTTTGGGCCGGACCTGTGCCTGCTCGACATCGGGTTGCCCGAGATGGACGGCTACGAGCTTGCGCGGCGCCTGCGCCGGGATCCGTCCACCGGACGGGCGACCCTGGTGGCAGTCACCGGCTACGGCCAGGAGCAGGACCGGCGCAACAGCACGGCGGCCGGCTTCGACCACCACCTGGTCAAGCCAGTGGACATGGCGAGCCTCGACCGGATCCTGGCAGACGCGCTCGCCGCCTGAGCACTCCGGACGCTGCGCCGCGTCAGCGCTTGACCTGGACGCGCAATGCGTCGAGGCCGAAGCCCCCAGGCGCGAACAGCTTGCGCAGCGTGCACATGCCGGGGTCTTTCCAAGTGCTTGCCGTGCACCAGAGCTGCCTGCGCGTCTATACTGGGCCTTTTGCCCAAGGGGTCACGCCATGTCCATCACACGCCGCAGCGCTGTCGCCGCCCTGGCCACCCTGCCCCTTGCCGCCCGGGCCCAGGCCACAATCGAGAAGAAGGAAGCCACCCCCATGTACGGATTGATCGGAAAAATGCGCGCGCAGCCGGGCCAGCGCGACGCCCTCATCGCCATCCTGCTGGAGGGCACTGCAAGCATGCCGGGCTGCCTCAGCTACGGCATTGCCAAGGACAAGCTGGAAGCGGACGCGCTGTGGATCACCGAGACCTGGGTCGACCAGGCCAGCCACAAGGCCTCGCTGTCGCTGCCGTCGGTGCAGGCGGCCATCGCCAGGGGGCGGCCGCTGATCGCCGGTTTCGGCGAGCGCTTCGAGACCGAGCCCGTGGGTGGACACGCCACCATGTCGAAGCGCTCCGCGTAAAGCATCGGCTGGAGCTTCAGGCGGCCGTGGTTCAAGCCGCCGTGGTTCAAGCCGCCGGGGTTCAAGCCGCGGTAGGCGCGCCGGCGTAGGGCCGCGCATCCGTGGGCACGTCGATCACGAAAGAGGTGCCGTCTTCGCCCGAGCTGGACATCAGGACGCTGCCTCCATGCGCCTCGGCCACGCGCCGCACATAGGCCAGGCCAACGCCCCAACCCTCGCCCGTGCTTTCCGCCAGGCTCCGGCCGCCGGCGCGGCGGTACAGCTGGAAGATGCTCTCGCTGTTTTCCGGCGCGATCGGCGGGCCCGCGTTGTGCACCATCAGCTGCACCCGCTCGATCGTGGTCGACACCGTGACGCGGATGGGAACCACCCGGTCGCCGTACTTGATCGCGTTGTTGACCAGGTTCTCGAGCGCGCGCTGCATCGCTTCGCGGCACCACCAGCCCTCGACCGGATCGGGGCCGGCCGCCAGTTCGATCGGATGAAAGGCCTCCGCCGACTGGACCACGTCGCGCACCAGGGCCACGATGTCGAGGCGCTCGATGTGCAGGCGTACCGGCCCGGTCCTGGAGAAGGCGATGCGGTCGAGCAGTTCGCGCGTCATGCCGTCGATGCGCTGGGTGCTGGCGACGATCTTCTCGGCGAAGCGGCGCACGCCGGCATCAAGCGAGGTGTGGTTGATCATCTCGGCCGCCAGCTGGGCGGTGGATAGCGGCGTGCGCAGGTCGTGCGCCATCGCGGCGACGAACTGCTCGCGCAGGGCCGCCTGCACCACGGTGAAGGCGTTGGCGCTTTCGCGGATGGTGGCGTCGATGTGGGCGCCGAGCATGGCGCGCTGGCCATCCTCGAGCTCGACGCCATGATGCGCCAGTTCACGGAACAGCACGTCGCGAAAGACCTGCAGCTCGTGGATGAGGGCGGTGGCGTCGTAGCTCGTCATGCGCGCGCGCTCGCCGCCATGCTCGCCAGCCAGGGCCCCGAGCTCGCCGACCATGCGCGCCGCATAGCTGGGCGTGAGCAGCGCGGCCAGGGTGTCGAAATAGGCAGGCAGCGTGTTCTCGGCAATCGGCAGCGCCAGGTCCTTCGCCTGCGGCACCACGCGGCGCACCTCCTCGATCCAGGCCTGCACGACCTGGCCGCGCAGGGCCACGATCGCCCGCGTGATCGGCGAGAGGTCGGGGTCGTCGGGGGACAGGTGTCCGGTGAGGTTTGCACTCATTGCCGTGGAGAGCGATCGCGTTGTCAAAGAAGAACGTGATTGCAGTCTACACGACGGCTTTCCGACGCGGCGCGTCGATCGGCGACGGCGGAGCTATCGGCTCATCTTATAGATGAGCTCGCAATATCGGCAAAGCTGATGAATGGCTCAGTGCGCCGTCTTCAGGTAGGCCATGTATTTCGCCACGCCGGTGGCCACGTCGGTGAACGGCTCGGCGTAGCCGGCGGCGCGCAGGGACGCGATGTCGGCCTGGGTGAAGCTCTGGTACTTGCCCTTGAGCTTGTCCGGGAAAGGCAGGTATTCCAGCAGGCCCTGCGCGACGATCTGCTCGAGCGACAGCGGCGCACCGCCAACATTGGCAAGCGCATTCACGGTGGCCACGGCCAGGTCGTTGAAGGGCTGGGCGCGGCCGGTGCCGAGGTTATAGACGCCGCGCTTGTCCGGGTGATCGAGGAAGAACAGGTTTACCTTCACCACATCTTCCACGTAGATGAAGTCGCGCATCTGGGTGCCGGCCTCATAGCCCTCGTTGGCGCCGAACAGCTTGACCTTGCCCTCTTGCTGGAACTGGTGGAACTGGTGGAAGGGCACCGACGCCATCGTGCCCTTATGGCCTTCCAGCGGGCCGTACACGTTAAAGTAGCGCAGGCCGACGACCTGGGCGCCGCTGTCCATGCCGTGCTGCTGCCAGTGGCGCCGCAGGTACTGGTCGAACAGGAATTTCGAGTAGCCGTAGACGTTCAGCGGACGCTCGTGCCGGCGCTCTTCCCTGAACACGCTGCCGCCGCCATACACGGCCGCCGACGAGGCGTAGATGAAGGGAATGCCTTCGCGCTGGCAGAATTCGAACAAGGCGATGGTGTAATCGTAGTTGTTCTTCATCATGTAGCGCCCGTCGGTCTCCATGGTGTTGGAGCAGGCGCCCTGGTGCAGCACGCTTGAAAACTTGCCGTCGAATTCGCCGGCCTTCAGGCGCACCAGGAAGTCTTCCTTGTCGGCGTAGTCGGCCAGTTCGGCATCGACGATGTTGAGGAACTTCTCCGGACGCGACATGTTATCCACCGCGAACACGCTGAAGGGCATGCGGCTCGATAATGCATGGACCAGGTTGGCCCCGATGAAGCCTGCTGCGCCAGTTACCAAAATCATTGTCACCCTCTTTTCGATTCGTTCAGGCTGCGGCCAAGATAGGCTGCAGCGGTTGCCACACGTCGGTGGGCAGGATCTGTTTCATGCAGTTCTGGTGGCCCAGCGGGCACTCGCGCTGCTGGCAGGGCGAGCATTCGATGTGCAGCCACAGCACCTCCGCCAGAGTCGACAAGGGCGGCGTGTGGCGCGGGTCGGTCGGTCCGTAGATGGCCACCACCGGGCGGCCCAGCGCGGCGCCGATGTGCATCAGGCCCGAGTCGTTGGTCACCACCACGGCCGCGCGCGAAATCAGGGCGATCGCCTCGCTCAGCGAGGTGGAGCCGGCAAGATTGTGCGCCTGCGGCACGATGGCCGTGATCTCGTCGCACACGGCGCGGTCTTTCGGGGAGCCGAGCAGCAGGATCTGCGCGTCCGGCCGGTTCGCGCGGATCGTTTGCGCCAGCTCGGCAAAGTAGGACGCCGGCCAGCGCTTGGCGGGCCCGAACTCGGCGCCGGGCGCGAACGCCACGTAGGTGCCCGTCGGCAGCCCCAGGCGGGCAATGGCCGCATCGGCCTGTTCCGGCGCCGCCACCATCGCGGGCTCGGGCAGCTTTTCTGGTCGCGGCAGGTGGCGCACCGGCGCGTCCGCCAGCGCGGCGTAGAACTGCGCCATCGGGCGCGGCGCGGCCTTGTCGTCATGGTGCATCACGTTGACCAGGCCATAGCGCATCTCGCCCTTGTAGCCGACGCGCCGCTTGATCCCGGCCAGCCAGGGGATCAGGGCGAACTTGAGCGTGTTCGGCAGCACGTAGGCGTCGGCATAGCCGCGCGCCCGCAAGAGCTTCGCGAAGGCCTTGCGCTCCTTCCACTGCAGCGCACCGTGCTTGAAGGGCGATTCGATGACCTCGTCGACCTCGAGCATCGCGCGCCACACCGGCGCCACCCAGGTGGGCGCCAGCACGTCGATCGGGCGCTCCGGGTGCTGCTCGCGCAGGCGGCGCAGCAGCGGCTGCGCCATGACGGCGTCGCCGATCCAGTTGGGGGAAATGACTAGCGTGCGCAACATGGTCCTTCGTGTCCCTGCTTCCTGCAATGGTGATCCGGGATTATAGCAATCGCAGCCGCCACCCGGCGGGGCCGGCTTCCAGGCGATGGGTCAGACCAATGCGCTCCAGGAAAAATTCATCGTGCGAGACCACCAGCAGCGCGCCGGCGTAGCTGTTCAGCATCGCTTCCAGCGCCTCGAGCGAGGCCAGGTCGAGGTGGTTGCCCGGCTCGTCCAGCAGGAGCAGGCGTGCCGGCGGATCGGCATACAGGGCGCAGGCCAGCGCCGCCTTCAGGCGTTCGCCGCCGCTCAGCTGTCCCGTGGGCTGCGCTACCTTGTGCGCGTCCAGCCCGAGCTGGGCCAGCCAGGTGCGCAGCCGGTCCTGTCCTGTGGTCCGGTTACGCTCCAGCAGCTGGGCGATGGTGCTGCGCTCCGGGTCGAGCGTGCCGAGGCCCTGGTCGAGCCAGGCGCAGGCCGGATCGCGCCTGACCTGCCCGGCCGGCGCCGCCAGTTCGCCCGCGGCCAGCTTCAGCAGGGTCGACTTGCCGCAGCCGTTCGGACCCGTGATGCCGATGCGTTGCCGGCCGGTGACGACCAGGCTCAGGCGCCGCAAGGCGGGCGCGGTGAACGGCAGTTCTGCGTCGACCAGCTCGAGGACGCGGCGCTGCGCCGCGCCGCCGCCCTCGGCCACATGCAGGCGCACGGTGCTGTCTTCGCACAGGGCCTGCGCCGCCTCGCGCACGCGCAGCTTGTGCTGCTGCCGTGCTTCCTCGTGCTGCCGGCGCAGGCGCCCGCTGCTGTTTTCGCTGCGCTCTTTCTGCCGTCCCAGCAGGACCTTGGCCTGGTTGGCGGTCTTGCCGTCGCGCGCGCCCTGCGCCTGGCGGCGCGCCTGGCGTTCGCGCTGCTCGCGCATGGCGCGCTCCTCGTGCAGCATGGCCTGGCGTGCGTGCTCGACGCCGCGCAGCGCGCTGTCCTGCTCGGCGGCGCGCGCCTGCACATAGAAGTCGTAGTTGCCGCCATAGCTGCGCAGCCCCTGCGGCGACAGCTCGACGATGCGCGCCATTTGCCCCAGCAGGGCGCGGTCGTGGCTGACCACGATCAAGCCGCCCTTCCAGCCGCGCAGCTGTGCGGCCAGGGCGTGGCGGCTCGGACCGTCGAGGTGGTTGGTGGGCTCGTCGAGGATCAGGAAGTCCGCCTCCGACAGCATGGCGCCGAGCAGGGCCACCCGCATCGCTTCGCCGCCGCTCAGCCTGTCGGCAGGCGTGACGGCGTCGAGGTGGGCCAGGCCGGCCTGGTCGAGGGCGTGCCGCAGGCGCGCCGGCAGGTCCCAGCGCTCGCCGACCAGCGCAAAGTCGGCCTCGTCCACGCTGCCGGCATCGATGCGCGCCAGCGCCGCGAGCACGTGCTGTACGCCGGCGAGCAGGGCCAGCGTGCCCTCCCGGGCCGCGTCGACCTGCTGGGAGAGGTAGTGCACCCTGCCTTCCCGGATGCAGCGGCCGGACGACGGCGCCAGGATCCCGGCCAGCAACTGCGCCAGCACGCTTTTTCCCACGCCATTGCGGCCTACCAGGCCGGTGTGGCGCAGATCGAAGTGTTCGGACAGCCCGGACAGCAGGGTCGTGCCGTCGGGAAGAATGAAAGATGCGCTGTCGAGCGCAAGGCAAGGATGCGTCATGAATACCTCCAAGGATGCCGGAACTCCCCTGCTTGCTAGGGGAAGGTGGGAGAACTGGCCGTCTGCTGGACGGCGGCATCAATGGCGCATCGGACGAACCCTCGCAAAGGAAATGTGCTGGAATGATATCAAAGAATGCATCGGCAAGGCCAGCGCAAGCCCGAGCTCAAGCCCGTCAGGATGTCGACATGCCCGGCCCATCGACAAGCCGGGCGACCACACAGGTCTGGCGTGCATGGATCGCCCTCGCGGCTTTCGTGTTCGGCCTGTTCGCGCCAGCGCTGCGCAGCGCACCTGGGTGCTGGAGGCGCGCTATGACCTGTGAGCGGCGCGCCCGGTCTTCAGCACACGGTGCCGCCGGTTTCCGGGATGGGAATGCCGTGCAGCGCGTTGCGCCAGCTGTTGCCGATGTTCCCGCACACCATCCGGCAGAAGGACGCGGCCTGCTGCTGCAGCATGTGCTGGTGGTTCGACTGCAGGAACTTGCCGAGCGCCTCGTACAGGTCCCACATCACCTCTTCGGTGTCGTGGGCGCCTAGCTTCATCGGAATCAGGGTGTCCGGATTGAGCATGGCGGCGCGCAGGGCCTCGATCATGTCCGCTACCGGCATCTTGCGCCAGGTGACAGCGAGCCGCGGCACGTGGTGGAAGATGTGGCGGAAGTAGATGCGGTTGTGCGCGTAGGCATCCCAGTAGGCCTTGCCGCGCGCGGTTTCGCCGAGGAAGGCTTCGAAGCGGCCGAGCAGGGTCTCGGTGGGCGGACGTACCGGATCGCTGGAAGTGAGGACGGTGACGCCAAAAGCGTCGGTGATGCGGTCGATGGGCGTGGCGACGCCGATCCGGTTGCCCTCCGGCGTCTTGCCCCACAACAGGCCAACCACCAGGTTGTGGTCTTCGTCGATCGGGTGGACGATGGCGGCGCCGGAATCGCCGTGATCGACGAACTCGTCGCCCCGGCCATCGATGAACAGCATGTCCTGGAAGCGCTCGAGGTTGGCGGCCACCCCGCTGTACTGGATGCCCGTCACGCTGCCGTGGGTCAGGCCAGTGGAGGCGCCGCGTTTCGCGATGGGGTAAGGCAGCTCGTCCTTGCCGACCTCACGGGTGCCGGTAATGGCGCCGATCTCGCGGATAGTCGCCAGGCCGGCATCGTGGTAGTAGTCGAGGCTGGCGATGGCGGCGTCCATCTGCGAGCAATCCTGCACCTCGACGGTCGAACCGATCTCGTCGCATTTCGCCTTGGACGGCTGGTACACCGTGGTGTCGAGGTCGCCCAGCACATGGGCCGCGGACAGCGCGTAGCAGCTGCCGTCCGCTTTTTTCACGATGCAGCCGAGGGTGCCGAAGGAATAGCCTGCGCTGAGCTTGGTGCCACCCACGAGCGGGCGGTACTTGCTGTTGTCCTCGTACATGGCGCGCCGTTCCGACGTGGCGTCGCAGCGGATGATGGGTGCGTGCTCGATCACGTCGGTCGGGAAGCCATCGACGTCGAGCGGGATCTGCTCGTCCGGGGGAATGGCATCCAGGCTTCGCTTGCGCGCAAGATGGATGCAGATGGCCAGCCGGCCGGTGGGCTTGCCCTTGACCCGCTTCACACCGATGCTCGTTCCGTGCACCCCGGGAATGGTCATCGCGGTGGCGTGGAAGTACTCCTTCGCCTGCTTCAACTGCTCGAACGTCATCTCGTCCATCGTCGCTCTCCCCTTAGAAAGAAACGCCCGTTAAATTATTGTTGACTACTAAAGTGTCAATTTAGCATTAACGTATGGACGAGTCACCGTATATTTACGCGCGTGGCATGACCGCAAGATCATCAAGGCGCGGCAGGGTCTCCGGTCGCGGCAGTCGCGCGCGTATCGAAGACCGGCCGGAACAGCGGTACAAGCACCTTGTTGCCGGTTTCGCTCATGTGGCCGTGGTCATAGAACAGCAGGATACCGTCGCGGCTTGCGCTGCAGCGGTCCCCCTCGCACATCGCCGGCAAGGGATCGAGCACCCGGATGCCGCAGCGCCGCTGCGCCTCGTCCTGGGCTTTCCATACCCAGCCATTGCGCGCGAGGTAGGCGGCGCGCGACACCGACACCTCGGCATCCAGGCCCCAGGCCATCCGGCGCGACATAAAGCGGGGAACGTCGACCGGCATTTCCGGCAGTGGACGCACCATATACACCGGGCGCTCCCGGGCCAGTGAACAGGCCATGTTCACCAGTTCATCGCTGAAACGCTGGAGAAATGCCGGCGTCGTGCGCTCGGCGGGGCGATCGCCGAAAAACACTTCCGGCACCCCTGTCGCCGCGCCGGACTCCTGCGGCCCCATGGCGTAGCGCGCGTAACGGCCGATCAGGATCACCGGCACGTCAGGGGGAGCCTCGCGCAAGCGTGCGCCGACCCAGGTATTGAACCCGGCGCAATCGGCCTCCTTGCCGAAGCGGTCGGGACGGACCTGCCGCATCGACGGCAAATAGATGCAGCCATCGTAGGACCATTGCTGCACCCCTTTTCCGACAGCGGCGCCGGCCTGCGCGATCGCCGACACCATGCCGGACACGTGGCTGTCGCCGATGACGATGGCGTTCCGTTGCGGCGCCCCAAAGATGCAGCCGGGCGACGTGTGACCGGCGCGCTGGTGGCAGCGCTTGCGGTCGGGGTGAAAATCCTTCGCGGCCGCGGCGACGCGCTCGACCTCGGCCGGAAAGCGTCCGGCAATGCCGCCGCCCTGCCAGACGTAGGCTGCCGGGACCGCGGTGAGCACGGCGGCGGCGCCGATCGCCAGGAACGCCGGCCGTAGCCGCATTCGCCCCAGCACGCGCCGCGCCGGCCCCTCGACCAGTACATACGACAGCGCACCCAGGCCGAGGCTGAGCAGCACGCCGAGCGCCGCCCATCCGCCATGGTGCTGCCAGCCGCCATAGGCCAGCGCCACCACGACAGGCCAGTGCCACAGGTAGATCGAATACGAGCGGTCGCCCAGCCACTGCGCGACGGGGTGGCGGGTCAGGACGACGGGACGGTTGGCAGCCAGCACCAGCATCGCGCCGGCAACCGGCAGCGCTGCCCGCCAGCCCGGCCACGGCGTGGCGCCGCTGAACGCCAGCACCGATGCAGCGATCAGGCTCAGCCCGGACCAGGCGGCAAGCCTGCCCATCGTCCCCTGCCCCGTTCGATCCCTGCTCCACAGGAAAACCAGGGCGCCGGCCAACATTTCCCAGGCGCGGGTGTGCAACAGGAAGAAGGCCGCGCTCGTGTCGCGTTCCGTCACCAGCACCGAGGCCGCCAGCGATACGGCGAGCGCGGCGCCGCACACCCACGCCAGGGTCGACCGTGCCGGACGCAGGCGCCAGGCCAGCAGCAGCACGATCGGGAAGATCAGGTAGAACTGCCACTCGACCGACAGCGACCAGGTGTGCAGAAGCCATTTCTCGTGCGAAGCAGCATCGAAATAGCCGGCGTCCTGCCAGAACTTGACGTTGGTGAAGAACAGGATGCTGTACACGGCATGGGTGCCGAGTACACGGTAATCAGGTGGCAGCAGAAGAGCGTATCCGAGCACGAGCAACACCGCGAGCAGCGCCAGCAGCGCAGGAAGGATGCGCTTGGCCCGTGCGAGGTAGAACTGCCAGAGGGAGAAGCTTCCCGACTCAAGTGCCCTGGTAACGATCCCGGCCATGAGGAAGCCGGAAATGACGAAGAACACGTCGACGCCGATGAAACCGCCGTTGAAACCGGGGACCTTGAAATGGAAGAGCACAACGGCGGCGACCGCCCACGCGCGCAGGCCGTTGATGTCGGCGCGGAATCGGGAGGCGGGTGTGGCGTGAGGGAGGGACACTGCGTCGGTTTCTCGTTTCATGTCGGCTTGTCTCGATGGAGCACCCGCGGTGCTTCAGGGATTGCGACGAGTGGTGCTGCGTGTGCGTGCACTCCATGCAATATGAGGGCTGCTTGTTACAGGAGCGTTGCATGGCACGGCTGGCGAAGGCTTCGCATTCCATGACCAAGGACACACGCCCTCCGTTTGCTTCACCTGCAATAATAACAAGCCAACTCAGCCGAGCGCCATCCATTTACATTTTGTAAAGAAGCGGTACTGATAAAAGGGAGAGCCCACGGCTTGCCTTTCCCCTTGTGTTCCCGGCAGATAGCGAGACCTTATTCATCGGCAGCCGCTACAGCTCCTGCGGCTGCGGCGTCCCCGCAATACATCCTGTACCAGGCAGGCAGCGCTACCGCAGCTGCGCTGTTCCGTACTGTCGCCCGAGTTTGCCTTTTGCCCAGTCGGCCATCAAATCGTAGAACCCTGGTGCAATCCGCGTCTGCTTGCGTGGCAGAGCGGATGCCTGCTCGTCGGTCCACATGCCGTGGCCGGCTGCGGGGAAGACAAACATGTCGATCTGTCGACCCTGTTTGCGCAGTGTCGAGAGCCGCTCCACGGTCAAGGCGATAGGCGCTTGCCGATCGTTCTCGGCCAGTGCCCACAGCTGCGGCACATCGACCTTGTCCAGCACCTGCATGGGGTCATGGGACCAGTCCACCTCTAGCTTGTCGAATTGCGGCATGCCGTGCTTGCGCAGATGGTCTGCCGGCAGTCCCAGGTACACGCCGGTGTACCCGCCCCTGATCATGGGGAACCAGGCTTCCTTGCCGAACCGGTCCTGGAAATCCGCAAGCGCGTCCAGCCCGTCCTTGTATGCGGACTTGACGAGGCGCGCCGTGATATCCGTTGCCATCCGGCCCTTGGCGACGATGTCCTCGCCATAGCCTCGCTCGCGCAACTCCATGCCGACCTTCTCCGCGTCCTGCTCGGCGATATCGACGGCCAGGCCGTAGCCAATGCCGATGAATTCCGCCCCGGCGCGCGCCGCCGCGAGCGATGCGATCCACCCTCCCTGGCTCAGGCCAACCGGACCGAAACGTCCGTAGCGGCCCTGCGCCATCCGCCTGGCTTCGCGCGCCGCCGCGACCAGGTCGTCGGCCAGGCGCGGAAAGTTCTGCGTATATTCGCCTCCGGACAGTCCCGTGCCGCGCTTGTCGTAGATGAATACCGACACGCCCCGCCCCACCATCTGGTAGGGATCACGCGCGTGATCGATCCAGGCGCTGTCTTCGGAGCCGTGTGCGTAGACGACGAGCGGCGTGTGCTTTCTTGCGCCCGGGGCTTCCATCAGGCGTCCAGCGAGCGTGATGTCGTTCGATGCGAATCGCGCATTCGTCTCGGTGATGGCGGCTTTCGGCCAGATGTCCTTGCTTCCTATGCGCACGACGTTCTGTCCGCACGTGACCAGCGCGTTCGCATCCTGTGTGCTGCCGGCGGTTCCGTCTGAAGGTGTAGTCGAATCCATTGGCCGCTTTCGTCAGGGCGACGAACTTCGCGGTGTCGTTTCGGAAGATACCGGTTTCACAAGGCGCCGGTTCAAATGCGCGAGCAACGATGGGCGGTCGGCCCGCCGCGACGCGCGCGTCGAGCGTTGTACGTGCCGCTGACGCCGCCGGCACGCTTCCGACGGTGATAGCGACGAACGCTGTCAGCAAGGCTGGCCTGCGCAGCATGGACGATTCTGCTTTCATGGTTTCGCCAATGGACAAGTAGAGAAAATGATAAGCACTGTCGTCATGGCATGGTATTGGGATGCGACGAACTTGGGAAATGGACGACTCAACCAGGTATTCGGATGCTCGGCCTTGAAATAAGTGCGTAGCGCAGTGCACGTGCCGCACTTCGTCTACATTCCATTAGGCCGTGGCCGCGATACGGGGGACTCGCCTCACTCTGCGGGACCAAAGTTTGGTTGCACATCTTTATTCGAATCCCTGCTCAAAGCCGGTAGAGTCCTGCTCTCGCTCGTACGTGCCAGATCGGGAAAGTATCTATATTCTTGCGAACGCTGGCACAAGAACCGATATCTATTCGGGCACGACACTCTAGCTATTCTCATTGCTTCTTGCAGCCTTGATACTGCCGAAAATCTGCGACTGAACCATCTTTTGCTGGAAAAGCAGCAAGGAGCCTTCATAGGATAGATGCCCTGCATCACGATACAAACTGGCATCTCCAATACGGGTACGGCAGAATTTTTCGTCACACAGAACCGCATCGAATCGTACGATGCTCAACTGCTTGCTTGTCTCGATTTTGTCGAGCAAGGAGATGATTGCCTCACTCTGCTTTTTGTACTTGGATACTTCGATCCTGCAGTCGGCATCGACACCGCTGACCCAGAGCCCGCGCTCGCGGCGCTCGATGCACCGCGCAATATCGAACCCGGCTTGTGGTGGAGGTGCAATGAACATTACATGCCGTCCGAGCATGCGTATCGCGTCAACGGTACGTGCCAGTCCAGCGTATGCCAGTTGTGCATTGCCTTTGGAAGGAGAGTACCCATTGCCTTGGGAATTACGCTCTAAAACGCCCCCGCCCTTCGTGTATTGTTGCAAGGGGCTGGACAACACGACAGTCCTTATCTCCGGGTTTGCCTTCAAGAAGGAAAGAACGGTGTCATTAAATTCAATACAATCTCGCGCCCATTGTTCACTGTTATACTCAATCGATGCGAGTCCGAGCAATGGGCCACAGCGTGATTTTGTCGCTTGAATTAACTTCCCGCGAAAAATTTGTTCTTGAGCCAAGCCAGGAACGATGTGCATAGCGTACGAATCGCCCCACACAAGCACACTCGGCTTCGAAGAGTCCTGGCATTCACGAGCTAGTGCAAAAGCGGATGTTGATGTTGCACATACGGGTGAGAAGCCCACATTCGGACGCTGGGCGTGAGCAAAATCCTTATCATTCGAGACAGTTGACAGGTATGCCTGAGTCAAACCAAACACGACCACGGCAGACGTTAGCAAAGCATGCAAGGAATACCGGGGCAATGGGACCGATATATTTCTATAGGGGTTCTCAATATACCGGTTAAGTGCCCAGGCAGCGATAAACGAGGCTCCCACAAGCAGAATACGCACTACATATTGAAAGGGCTGATTGTGGTCGAAAACGATGTTATTGTAAAAAGCAAAAATCGGCCAGTGAACCAGATACAAGGAATAGGATATATCGCCGATTTTACCAAATATGTCAACCACAATCCCGCGCTGGAAGGCTTGGTAATGCGCCAGTATGATGACAAGCGTGCCGATGCAAACTAATACAGCCTGTGGTCCGGGATGGTATAGAACCGGCTTGGCAAATAAACAAATCAGCAAACCGACGAGACTGAACAAAGCCAACTTTCTAGCAATGCTTTTAATCCAATCGATATTTACCAAAAAGGCCCCGATGGAACCGCTTAGCAACTCCCAGGCACGACTGGGAAGAAGATAGAATGCAAATGCCTCGTTCTTATTGTAGAAGCACAGTGTAAAACTCGCGATCGTCAGGATGAGCAAAGACGGCAGCCAAAGCCGCCTGGGTAGAAACAGGAAGAAGGCTGGAAGAACGAAGTAATATTGTTCCTCGATTGCTAAGGACCAGACATGGAGCAAAGGTTTTAGCTCAGCTGCTCCTGAGAAATACCCAGACTGATTCATCAAAACGAAATTCGCGGTGAATGTCAGCGCACCAGCAAGTTGCTCCCAAAAGTCCTTGAGCTCTTGCGCAGAAAGCACCACTGGAGCAAGCAATGCGGTGAACAGAAAAGTCACCACAGCCGCTGGCAATAGCCTCCTGGCTCTTCGAATCAAGAATTCTTTATATTTGAAGCTATTTTCGTCGATAGCTCTTTTGATCAGTTCTGTGATGAGGAACCCTGACAGCACGAAAAAAATGTCAACCCCGAGAAATCCCCCATCGATCGAGCCGATTTTTGCATGGTATAAGATTACAGCGAGCACAGCCAAGCCTCGCAGCGCTTGGATATCGACGCGGGTACTCGTATGGACGTGAGACATATGGAGATGGCAATAAATTTGAAGATATTGCCCTATAGAATCATACAGCGCAACCAAAGTCCCACATTATTTCGTACTACTTGTCACTTTTACGACGCTTAGGGTGTGCTGGACAGGCATCGTGGTGGTGGCTGTGGATGGGATACATGGCATAGTTTCGAATCCCCCACGCAGGGCCCGCAGGGGCTCTGCTTCTATCCGCCAGGAAACAATGCAAAAGACAATCCCGGGGTTGTCGAGTTCCATGCTGTCCGTGGCAGCGCCATTAGGGCTTCGCCCACGTTCCGCGGGCCCGCCTCGCCCTGCAGGGCGACGGCTTTTCCCCACGCAGGGCCCGCAGGGGCCCTACCTCTCTCCGCCATGAAACAATGCAAAAAGGCAACCCTCGGGTTGCCTTTTTGCATTGTTTCATGGCGGAGAGAGGGGGATTCGAACCCCCGGTAGGCTATGAACCTACACACGCTTTCCAGGCGTGCGACTTAAACCACTCATCCATCTCTCCTGATGGGTCTCGTGTATCCACGAAGCCGCCTATTATAACAAGGATTCTCTTCTATACAAGACTGTTCCGCCATCCCTCATGACGCACGCTCAGCCGGCCAGCGGCGACGCCATGGCCCCAACACCTTGCGCACCGGGTTCAGTTGCGTCCCAAGCTCATCTTCTTCTACCAGTAAACGCCGCTTCAGGTGACGCAGCGGGACTTGCACCGGAGACTTAGACAGGCCGGTCTTGACCGCGATCGTTTGCAGGCTCGCCGGCACGGCGTCGCGGCCGAGTGCCTCGGCGCCGTGGAGCAGGTAGAGATAGACGACAAAGGCGGCCGGACGGCGGTCGTGCCCGACCAGGTCGGGCATCAGGACGTCGAACACGTAGACATCGAGAGAAGAATGGCGGGTAGTCATGAATACTATAGTTATAAAACGCACACTCAGCCGCGAGTCTGCCACGATAATGCTCGCCACGACAACCACAAGCTGTCTTCCATGATCACGCAACTGAAATTCGTCAGCATCCCCGTCTCCGACCAGGACCGCGCCCTCGCCTTCTATACCGAGAAGCTCGGCTTCGACATTTCGACCGACCAGCCGATGGGCCCCGGCAAGCGCTGGATCGAGATGCGCATCGGTTCCTCCGGCACGCGCGTCGTGCTGTTCACGCCGGACGGCCAGGAAGACCGCGTCGGCAGTTTCTTCAACGGGTCTTTTGCCTGCGATAACGTCGAAGCAAGCTACCGCCAGCTGAGCGGACGCGGCGTCGAGTTCGTTGAGCCGCCGACCGTGCAGCCCTGGGGATCGTTCGCCAAGTTCCGCGACCCGGCCGGCAATACCTTCGTGCTGTCGTCTTCCTGATACAGGCTTCACGCGCAGCGCATAAAAATCGCGCCTCCAGGGCGGCATTGCCGTTTTTGCCCTGAGCTGAAGTGGTTTCCTCAACCGGCATTACTGGCCCGGTGGTATCGTTGCCCGAACTTAACTCTTCAGCACGATACGCTGTGAAACGCAAAGTCCTGTATTACCTCGTCTTCACCGTCGCGGCAGCGGGCGCTGCCGCCGGGAGCTGGCTCGTCAGCCTCAAGTCCCCCTCGCCACCGGCCGCTACGGCGCCTGCCAGCCCAGTTATGGATGTCAGCGCCATCTCGCCCGACATGAAGACCATGCTGGCTGCCTACCGCAAGATCATCGTGCTGACGCAGGACGAAGCGGCGCTCTCCAGCGAGGAACGCGCCCAGGCCAACCGGGTCGGGCAGCAGCTGTTTCACGAGAACCAGGAGCGCGGCGCCAGGGTCGACGCCGCCCTCGCCCGGCTGCTGGCCTCGAACAATCCGGGCCGCTTCGATGCCCTCGGCGCCGTGCTCGACTACGTCGAGTCCGGCGAAGGCCTGTACGACGCCGACCGCCTTGCCTACCGCGAGCTGATGCAATCGCTGCTGGCGCAGGTGGCCAAGGATTTGTCGCTGCCGGCGATCAAGCTGCACAAGCGCATCTCGGAAGACCTCGATGCGCTGGCTGAAATCGAGCGCAACTATGAGAAGGAAATCCGCGCCGTGTTCGGACGCTTCGAGTCGCGCTCCATCCAGCTCAAGCGCGAGAAGTGGGAAAGCTACGTCGCCTACCTGAAGACGCTCTACCGGCGCGACAGCATCCTCAAGGAATACGGCGTGGTCCTGCCCTACCCGGCCAGGCCCGATGTGCCCGCGCCTCCCGTGCCCTCGACCGTGGGGGCGGAAGAAGGAGAGATCTTTGGCAAGACGCTGCCGAAGAAGACCGTCGTGCTGACCTTCGACGATGGCCCGCACCGCCGCTACACCGAGGAGATCGCGGCCATCCTCAAGCAGTACAACGCGCCCGCAATCTTCTTCAGCGTCGGCCGCAACATCGGCTCGCTCGATGCGCAGGGCAAAGCCAAGCTGGGCGGCGGCGCGGAGGTCATGCGGCGGCTGAAGCAGTCGGGCTATGTGCTGGCGAACCACAGTTTTTCGCACGCCCAGCTCTCGAAACAGAGCGGCGACGGCCTGAAGGCCGAGATCATGAACACGGACACGCTGCTCAAGGCCGTCGACCCGCAGAGGTCGAGCCTGTTCCGCTTCCCCTACGGCGCGCGCAACCGCGAAGGCATGCAGGCGCTGGAACGTGCGCAGCTGAAGTCGATGATGTGGAACATCGATTCGCTCGACTGGGCAGACCCGGTACCTTCCTCCATCGCGGACCGCGTGCTGCGCAGCGTCGACAAGGAAGGCCGCGGCATCATCCTGTTCCACGACATACACGAGCGCACCGTCAAGGCGCTGCCGGGCATCCTCGAGCGCCTCACGGCCGAGGGATACCAGTTCGCCGGCTGGGATGGCGAACGCTTCACGGTGTCCGGCGCAGGCGCGCCCGCGCCGGTGCAACGCACGGCTGCGACCGGCTATGCCAATTCGTGGGCCATCGTGGTGGGCATCGACAAGTACCAGAAATGGCCGCAGCTCCAGTATGCAGTGCGCGATGCCGAGGGAGTTAGACAGCTCCTGGTGCAAAAATTCGGTTTTGCGCCGGAGCGCGTGATCACGCTCAAGAACGAGCAGGCGACGCGCACCGGCATCCTGGCCGCCTTCCACGATCGGCTTGCGCACGGCAACCTGCAGCCGAACGACCGCATCTTCGTGTTCTTCGCCGGCCATGGCGCTACGCGCAAGCTCAGCTCGGGGCGCGACCTCGGCTACATCGTGCCGGTCGATGCGGATCCGGACAAGCTGGCCACGGATGCGATTCCGATGACCGAGATCCAGAACATTGCCGAGAGCCTGCCGGCCAAGCATGCGCTGTTCGTCATGGACGCCTGCTACAGCGGCCTCGGCCTGACGCGCGGTGCGGCGAATGCCTCCTTCCTGCGCGATAACGCCAGGCGCCTGGGCCGCCAGATGCTGACGGCCGGCGGCGCCGACCAGCTGGTGTCGGATGGCGGGCCCAACGGACACTCGGTATTCACCTGGACGCTGCTGCAGGGCCTCGGCGGCAAGGCCGACCTGAACGGCGACAGCCTGATTACCGGCACCGAGCTGGCGGCCTATGTGGCGCCGGCGGTGTCGAGCGTGTCGCAGCAGACGCCGGCCTTCGGCAGCCTGCCGGGATCGGAGGGCGGCGAATTCGTGTTCGAACTGCCGGAGGAGAGCGAATTCCTGGAGTCGAACACGGCGCAGTTGTCGAGCGATGCAATTGCGCTGAATACCAGGCTCGATGCGCAGGCGTCGGCGCCGGCAGGCACGGTGGTGGTCAAGGACTTGCAGGGTGGCGAGACCAGGATCACGGCGCCGGCGGCGGTGCCGGTGTCGAACCGCCAGAAGGCGCAGCGGGCCAACGACCAGGGGCTGTTGCTGTACAAGGAAAAGCAGTATGCGGCGGCGGAAGCGCAGTTTACCGAGGCGCTCAAGCTGCGGCCGAACTTTGCGCTGGCGGCAAACAACCTCGGCTTCGTATTCTACAAGCAAGACAGGTATGCCGAAGCGGCGCGCTGGTTCGAGAATGCGGTGAAGATGGATCCGTCGCGGGCGATCGCGTACCGGAACCTGGGAGATGCGTACGCACGTGGTGGAGAGCAGGAGAAGGCGAAGGGGGCGTACAAGACCTACCTGGCGCTGGCGCCGACGGGCTCGGGCGCAACGTATGCGAAGCAGCAGCTGGAGAAATTGTAGGCGTGATTTGGTCCAGTGGACCAAATCACGCTTTGCCGTCCGCGCATCCAACTCCCGGATGCGCGGTGGCAGATCATGTCGTAGCTGAACGCGCGGTCGGCGAAGCGTGGTCCAGTACACCGGACCGGACCACCCCTACGAAAAAGCCCGCTCCTTTTGTGAGGTAGCGGGCTTTTCAACTGATGCGATGAGGTCTTACGCGCTTTCTTTCAACTGCTCCAGAATCGCCGGGTTTTCCAGCGTCGACACGTCCTGGGTGATGGTCTCGCCCTTGGCCAGCACGCGCAGCAGGCGGCGCATGATCTTGCCGGAGCGGGTCTTGGGCAGGTTGTCGCCGAAGCGGATTTCCTTCGGCTTGGCGATCGGGCCGATTTCCTTCGCCACCCAGGTGCGCAGCTCGGCCGCCAGCTTTTTCGCGTCCTCGCCGCCTGGGCGCGCGCCCTTCAGCACCACGAAGGCGCAGATCGCTTCGCCCGTGGTCTCGTCCGGTTTGCCCACCACGGCTGCTTCTGCGACCATCGGGTGCGCCACCAGCGCCGACTCGATTTCCATCGTGCCCATGCGGTGGCCCGACACGTTCAGCACGTCGTCGATGCGGCCCGTGATCGTGAAGTAGCCCGTGTCCTTGTTGCGCACGGCGCCGTCGCCGGCCAGGTAGTAGCGGCCGCCCAGTTCTTCCGGGAAGTAGCTGGTGCGGAAGCGGTCGGGGTTGTTCCAGATGGTGCGGATCATCGACGGCCACGGACGCTTGACGACCAGGATGCCGCCCTGCCCGTTCGGCACGTCGGCGCCGGCTTCGTCCACGATCGCGGTCATGATGCCCGGCAGCGGCAGCGTGCACGAGCCCGGCACCAGGGGGGTGGCGCCCGGCAGCGGGGTGATCATGTGGCCGCCGGTCTCGGTCTGCCAGAAGGTGTCGACGACCGGGCAGCGCTCCTGGCCGACGTTCTTGTAGTACCACATCCAGGCTTCCGGATTGATCGGCTCGCCCACCGAACCCAGCAGGCGCAGGCTCGACAGGTCGAAGTTCTTCGGATGCACCTTCTCGTCCACGTCCGAGGCCTTGATGAGCGAACGGATCGCCGTCGGCGCCGTGTAGAAGATCGAGACCTTGTGCTTGCCGATGGTTTCCCAGAAGCGGCCCGCGTGCGGGAAGGTCGGCACGCCCTCGAACACGACCTGGGTGGCGCCGACCGCAGTCGGGCCGTAGCAGATATAGGTATGGCCCGTGACCCAGCCGATGTCGGCGGTGCACCAGAACACGTCGCCCGGCTTGATATCGAAGGTCCACTTCATGGTCAGCGCGGCCCACAGCAGGTAGCCGCCGGTCGAGTGCTGGACGCCTTTCGGGGTGCCGGTCGAGCCCGAGGTGTAGAGGATGAACAGCGGGTGTTCCGCATCCACCCATTCCGGCTCGCAGTCGGCGGCCTGGCTGTCGACCAGTTCGTGCAGCCAGCTGTCGCGGCCTTGCTGGAAGGCGATGTCGCCGCCTGTGCGCTGGTAGACGATGACGTCGCGGATGCTGTCGCAGCCGCCCAGCGCCAGCGCCTCGTCGACGATGGATTTCAGGGGCAGCGACTTGCCGCCGCGGCGCTGCTCGTCGGCGGTGATGACGGCCACCGCGCCGGCGTCGATGATGCGCTCCTGCAGCGACTTGGCCGAGAAGCCGCCAAACACCACCGAGTGGGTGGCGCCGATGCGGGCGCAGGCCTGCATGGCGGCGATGCCTTCGACCGACATCGACATGTAGATGATGACGCGGTCGCCCTTCTTGATGCCGCGGGATTTGAGGCCGTTGGCGAATTTGCAGACACGCTCGTGCAGCTCGCGGTACGTAACGCGGGTGACGGTGCCGTCGTCGGCCTCGAAGATGATCGCGGTCTTGTCGGCGTTGCCGTTCGCGAGGTTGCGGTCGAGGCTGTTGTACGAGGCGTTCAGCTGGCCGTCGGCGAACCACTTGTAGAACGGTGCGTCGGATTCGTCGAGGGTACTGGTGAACGGCTTGTGCCAGTCGATGTTTTCACGCGCCAGGCGCGCCCAGAAGCCTTCGTAGTCGCTGGCAGCCTCGGCGCAGAGCTTCTGGTAGGCTTCCATGCCGGAGATCGCGGCCGTGCCGGCGAACTCGGCTGGTGGCGGGAACACGCGGTTTTCCTGCAGCGTGAATTCTTGATTGCTCTCGTTCTCGGCCATCATCGTCTCCATAGTAGGGTGGTTTTTACCGGACACCTTAGGGGCGCTCGCTTACTGAGCCCTTACAGAGGCTTCTTGTCGAATGCCATTCTACCAACCTTGCCGCAAAGGGGCGAAGGAAGCCCGCATGCGCGCGCCGACGGGTGTAGAATGCTCGGCTGTAATTTATCCAGCATCCAGGAGTCCGCATCGCGATGGCGCAGTTAATTCCCCCGACTGAAGCAAAAAAGCTCACCCCGCTCAACAACCTGATCTTCGCCAGCCGCTGGCTGCAGCTGCCGCTCTACCTCGGCCTGATCCTGGCGCAGTGTGTGTACGTGTTCCACTTCTGGGTAGAACTGAAGGACTTGATCGGCGCCGCGATGGGCAATGCCGCCTCGCTCGCCCACATCCTGGACGTCGTGACCGTCCCGGGCGCAACGCGTCCGACCAAGCTGACCGAAACCACCATCATGCTGGTCGTGCTCGGCCTGATCGACGTGGTGATGATCTCGAACCTGCTCATCATGGTCATCGTGGGCGGCTACGAGACCTTCGTCTCGCGCATGCACCTCGAAGGCCACCCGGACCAGCCCGAATGGCTGTCCCACGTGAACGCCTCGGTACTCAAGACGAAACTGGCGATGGCGATCATCGGCATCTCGTCGATCCACCTGCTGAAGACTTTCATCAACGCGGCGAACTACAAAGAAGAAACGATGATGTGGCAAACAATCATCCACTGCGCTTTCCTGCTGTCGGCCATGGCCATCGCCTACACCGACCGCATCGTCATGACCACGCATTCGAAACATTAAACCTCCCTGATCGAGAAATCCATGGCAACCGTCATCACCCAGAGCGACCTCATCGAATCGGTCGCGGCAGCCCTCCAGTACATCAGCTACTACCACCCGGCCGACTATATCCAGCACCTGGCGCGCGCGTATGAGACTGAGCAAAGTCCGGCCGCGAAGGACGCCATCGCCCAGATCCTGACCAACTCGCGCATGTGCGCCGAAGGCAAGCGTCCGATCTGCCAGGACACCGGCATCGTCAACGTGTTCCTGAAGATCGGCATGGGCGTGCGCTTCGAAGGCTTCACCGGCACCGTCACCGACGCCGTCAACGAAGGCGTGCGCCGCGCCTACGCGTTCGAGGACAACAAGCTGCGCGCCTCGATCGTGGCCGACCCGCACTTCGAGCGCAAGAACACCAGGGACAACACCCCGGCCGTGGTCCACATGGAACTGGTCGAAGGCGATACCGTCGATGTGAAACTGGCGGCCAAGGGCGGCGGCTCGGAGAACAAGACCAAGTTCGTCATGCTCAACCCGTCCGACTCGCTGGTCGACTGGGTCATCAAGACCGTGCCGCTGATGGGCGCCGGCTGGTGCCCGCCGGGCATGCTGGGCATCGGCATCGGCGGCACCGCCGAGAAGGCGATGCTGATGGCGAAAGAGTCGCTGATGGAAGACATCGACATGTACGAGCTCAAGCAGCGCGGTCCCAAGAACAAGCTGGAAGAACTGCGTATCGAACTGTGCGACAAGATCAACGCGCTCGGCATCGGCGCCCAGGGCCTGGGCGGCCTGACCACGGTGCTCGACGTAAAGATCAACATGTACCCGACCCATGCAGCCTCCAAGCCGGTGGCGATGATCCCGAACTGCGCCGCCACCCGCCATGCCCACTTCGTGCTGGACGGCTCGGGCCCGGCCTACATCGAACCGCCGGCGCTGTCGACCTGGCCGGACGTGCAGTGGACCCCGGACACGGAAAAATCCAAGCGTGTCGACCTGAACACCCTCACCAAGGAAGAAGTCGCTTCCTGGAAGCCGGGCCAGACCCTGCTCCTGAACGGCAAGATGCTGACCGGCCGCGACGCCGCGCACAAGCGCATCCAGGACATGCTGTCCAAGGGCGAGCAACTTCCCGTGGACTTCACCAACCGCGTGATCTATTACGTCGGCCCGGTCGACCCGGTGGGCGGTGAAGTCGTCGGCCCGGCAGGCCCGACCACCGCGACCCGCATGGACAAGTTCACCGACATGATGCTGGAGAAGACCGGCCTGATCTCGATGATCGGCAAGGCCGAGCGCGGCCCGGCGGCAATCGAATCGATCCAGAAGCACAAGTCGGCCTACCTGATGGCGGTGGGCGGCTCGGCCTACCTGGTATCGAAGGCGATCAAGTCCGCGAAAGTCGTGGGCTTCGAGGACCTGGGCATGGAAGCGATCTACGAGTTCGACGTGACCGACATGCCGGTGACCGTGGCCGTCGACTCCACCGGCACCTCGGTGCACAACACCGGCCCGAAGGAATGGTCGGCCAGGATCGAGTCGCTGAAAGGCATTCCGGTCACCGCGGCCTGAGCATCTCGTTGTAACGTAGGGTGGTCGGCTTTGCCGACCGCGCGTCCAACTCCCTTCTCCGCCGCCACATGGTCTCCAACACCATTGAACAAAACGCCCCCGTCGGTATCTTCGACTCGGGCGTCGGCGGCCTCTCGGTACTGCGCCACATCCAGGCGCAGCTCCCGCACGAACATCTCCTCTATTTCGCCGACTCCGCCTTCGCCCCCTACGGCGACAAGCCCGAGCACGTGGTCATCGAGCGCGTGCTCGGCATCGCCGCCTACCTGGCGGCCCGCGGCGTGAAGGCGCTGGTCGTGGCCTGCAATACGGCTACCGTGGCCGCCGTGCGCGTCCTGCGCGACCGCTATCCCGACATGCCGATCGTCGGCGTCGAGCCGGGCCTGAAGCCCGGCGCGGCCGCCACCCGCAACGGCACCGTCGGCGTGCTGGCCACCGAACGCACCCTGGCCGGCGAAAAGTTCCTGCTGCTGCGCGACCAGATCGCCGGGACGACCGGCGCGCGCTTCCTGCTGCAGGCCTGCGTCGGCCTGGCCGACCAGATCGAATTCGGCGAACCCGGCTCTCCGGCCCTGGATGCGATGCTGGAGCGCTACGTGGCGCCGCTGCTGGCGCAGGGCGCCGACACGCTGGTACTCGGCTGCACCCACTACCCCTTGGTGCAGGCCTCGATCGAGCACGTCATCCGCCGCCATACCGGCGCCGGCGCCGAGGTCGCGCTGATCGATACAGGCGACGCCGTGGCGCGCCAGCTGGCGCGGCTGCTCGAGGCGGCGCAGCTGCTGCGCCGCCCCGGCGGCGCGCATTGCCAACCTGCGCGCCTGGAGGGATGCACCAGCGCCAGCGCCGCGGCGCTCACCGCCGCCTTTGCCGGGCTGCTGGGCCAGGATGTGTCCGCGCACGAGGTCGCGCTCGGGGCGACACTGTCCAAGCCGGCCGGCACGCACATTTAAATTTGCCAGTTGGGGAAGACCTTTGTATAATCTTGTTCTGTCTCAGAAACAGCGGGACAGACAAGCAGTATGCAAGACAATGGTGGCTGTAGCTCAGTTGGTAGAGTCCAGGATTGTGATTCCTGTTGTCGTGGGTTCGAGTCCCATCAGCCACCCCAAGAATTCCTTTAGATTCAGTGGATTACAAGAATTCGAAATTTTCGGATTGTGAATTTTCCAACGAAGGCTCGTATTTTCCAACGGACTTAAAATTGAAAGCCACCATTAGGTGGCTTTTTTATTGCTTCTGATGTTACCCAGGGCACATTCTTGATGTTCTTAAGAATGAACTATAGAAGACTATAATTGACTGTAATCGACTATCTGGGCACGCGAGGATCGGGACCTTTCCCTATAAAGTAACGGATAAGCTGACGCAGCACCACCGCTTGTGACTCTCCTGTAGCGCCCACGGCTGCGTTAAAGTCTTGCCGCAGTGTTTCGTCCAAATGCACTGTCACAACTGCCTTCGCAGCCTTCTTAATCGGTTTTGGGTCTATATCGTACAGGCAGAGCAACCCCTTCCCTGTGCGCACAAGATGTTCCAGGGATCCGTGACGATACACAGACGCAATCTCTTCCTCTTCTCCGTCCGCTTTCTCCCTGATGATCATCCCATATACTTCTGCCGGCGGGCGAAGAGAATCGTATGAGATCGAGGCGAAGAGAGTGCGGCCTTCGAGTCGGTTGCAGAATGCCAGGAGCGTTGTCCCGTCAGCTTCGATGCGGTAGTTCATGCCTGCAGTCAGCAAACCGATCTTTACCAGCCGCTGTACTTCCATGTTCGGATGGAAGGCGATAGTGCCCATGGAACCCCTCTTTAGTGTGTAACGCGCCTATAGACCTCTTGGTAGACCTCATCGAACGGCCCAGGACATGTCGCTAGATCGAAGTGAGTCACGTAACCTACGGCGATCAGTTCTGCAAAACCGACATCTGTGTACACCGCATCTAAGAGAGCGAACTGCCGCGCGCCAGGTTGTAGATGGATCACGCTGACCGCATACCTCCCGTCCTTGCAGAGGAAGACAGTCGAGACAAGGAACCGTCCTTCGGCGCGGTAGTGTGGCGGCGTGATGACTTCGATCTCTTCCAGCTCTTGAATCTGCTCGCAATGATCGTGTTTCCCGCGCGACTCTTGATCGACTGCTAGACCACGCTCTGCTGCTAAAAGCACTTCACCTTCATCCAGGACACGTGGCACTACAATGAAAAAACGATATGCTGCCTCTCCGATATCGAACGCCTCTGCCACGTATTTAAAGTCCTTCTTCCAACTGTCCTCTTTGTACTTTACTTCTAAAGAAAAAACAGCGTCAGCAGTGATCTTATAGCTGAATTCACTTTCTTTGACTGCACATTCATATTTCTCGAAAGTGCCATCAAGTACGGCATCCATGATCGACCGACGCTCTGTTTCGTAGCGAAAGCTCTCATCGTACGAGTAGATCCGCTGACACGGAAAATCGTCAGAAAGCTCATCAAGAAACTCTTCACGTGCCATTATGCCTCCGCAAGATTGCAATGTAACTATGCTACCGCTGCGGCGCGCCCGCCAAAAGTGAATTCTTGAGAAAATAAAGCTTATCGAACTTTTCGCACCCATCCGCGAAAAGCGTACTTCAATGCTCGTGCGTCATGCAATGCATGATGCTCTACCTGCTTGTGCCGCACGTGGAATTCATACTGCTTCAGTTTATTTACATATGAAGGACCGAGGTTACGCAGCACAACACCAAGCGGCATATCGCCGTTGAAAATCTGATCAAACATCTTACGATCGTACTCAGAGTCGTAACAAATTAAGACTGGCTCGTCTTGGCGCATTGCTTCGATCCAGTTCAATAGCGCAGCTCGCACCTCTTCCAAAGATAAAGGCTTCTTGCCTTGATTTAGCAGGGGAAGCACGGTCGCACGTACAAAATCGCTGCACTCATCAAGCGGATACTCGGCTTCTGCATAGAACTCATCCCCACTAGAAGCGACAAGCGCAATACTAATCAACTTTGGATTTTCGAAATCAGTGAACTCAGTATCCATAAACAACGTCTGCTGCAGCATAGTAACGCCCCTTTATCGGTAACGGCATCAGCTTTACAGGTTCGCTACCCTTTTTTTCCAAAATGTAACCTACAGTACCCTTTTAGTATCTCAGAGCAAAACGATTCGCGCATCAAAATTCAAAAATATCTTCAACTGTGCCCTCTTCCAGAAAAGCTTTACAAATTTCGATTTATTATAAGTTAAACAGTTTGAATGCTGACCAGAGATATTAAAACTTAGGAGTATATTATGGATATTGACGACTTTGCTGACCTAACTTTCTTTTACTACACTCTGCAATCGATATATCATCTTGAAAATATTCCTATTTCTTTACTAGAAGAGCTGGACATTGATATGCTGCAGCGGCTCTCAAAGGCAGCACGGTTTGACGGAATCATCCTAATTCTTTCCGTCGACTCATACGACAAGAACCTAGTTGTGGATCATTTCAAGCCTGATAGGCAAGCGAAACCCCTTGTGCCTTCTGATGAGGCCCCAGAGTCCGCGATCTATATAAGTAACGATGCCGACGTTAATGAGGTACTACGGACGCTCCAGAATATGTCTGTACGATATGAATCGCTGAATCCTCCACCATTTAAAACATACAATGATGATGATGGCCCATCTGGCGATATACATACGGTCACAGTGGAAGAATTTCTACGAGGGAATTTGGAGGCGAAAACGAAGCATGGAATCTTCATGCGAGACAACGGCATGCACAACGTAGCTATACCTGCTTCGTACAAACGTATTCAACTAAAATTAATTAAATAGAAAAACCTCATCATGACCACTTCCGCCCTACAGCTTATGATTGCCAGCAGAAGGCGAATACGCCTCCACAAGAACGCTGAGCGTCTTGCAACAGTTGCGTTAGTCGCCGGAGCTATTGTCGCTCGCGGATTTTTTCAACATCGGCGCTGGCTACGCCGTAACGGGCCCGAAAGTCTCCATCGCCGTTATCCGTTTTACGTTTCGATCTCATTTCAGGCCTCTGCCAAGACAGGAATACCATGGGCGAGATAGTATTCCATGAATATCCGCATAGCTTCTGACTGTGACCTACCGCTGCGCTCACACTTCTCGGCAAACTTCGCTTTCAGTTCACGATCAAAGCGTATGGAGAAAATCTTTTCCTTTTTCTTCTTCTTTGCTGGCAATATTTTAAGGCTCACATCCTGAAACACTTCTTTACCAGATCGGACGATATAAAACTCGCTGTTTTTCTCAGCTTCTATTACCGCATCTCTCACTTGCATTACGTGCTCTAGGTCGAGGTGATGAAAAACTGATAGCGGAATTGTCTCCTTCATGTGTTCGTCGATCGAGTATACAAGGAGAAGGTACCCTTCCGCACTAGCTCCTTGATCCACAATCGAGAAATAGTATTGAGTCGTATGGATCTTTACTGAAATCTGTATATAAACGTCTTTGCTAGTCACGGTTTTCCCCCTAAAAGTTAAATGTTCACACAAGTAATTGTACAAATCTTTCTGATCGCACTTTCATGGAAACGGCGTAACCATAAGCGAATTTTAATTTATCCGCCTGATTTCGCAAAAATACAACGATTTCCGCGACAGCCATATCCAAATTTATTTTCTCGTGATTTTCGCGATAGGGGTTACAACTTTGCTTACGCTTTGGAAGACTGTATGATGGCTGAACCAATAATTTGACGAGGTGCACGTGGGCTTGTTCGACTTCCTTAAATCTAAACAGAGCGCCGCCATGGTAGCGCCTCCGCCTTCCGAACCACCGCTGACCGAGTTAGATATCTTCCAAGACCCTCGCTACCTGGCCCTATGGGTGAACAGGTACTTTCTGGAGAACTATCCTCTCGAAAAGAACTATGAGTTAGTCCCTGATGATGAGACACGAGAGTCGCTAGGCATCACGTTCGCCCAGCGGGAGCGTTGCGCTCGCGAGTATTCAGTGCTTCGTATCTCTGGCGTCTCATGCTTCATCAAGCGCGTCTACGATGACGTATTCTGGCTTACGTTCTCCCGTGACATAGCAGCCCCGTTGACACGTCAGATATTTAGTTCTGGCTGGGAAGAGCAGCTTGAAGACACTGCTGAGGCTCTGGATCGGTATGTTTCACTGATGTCGAACGGCAACTTAAGTGAGTGCAGCCAGTTCTACATGACCCGTCTCTATGATGACAATAGCAAGTTCCTTAGGATGAAAATTGCTGGCATTGGTGATATTGCTCCGATTCAGATCATGGACGCCTATGAAATTATGCAGGACGCTTACACAACCGTAATGTCAAAATAGATTGCTCTCTCGCATCCATTCTTGTAGAGCTCGTAGCTACTCCGGAAGTTCGTCAGCAGTCATAGCTAACGCGTACAAGCGCTTCTCAGTTAATTCGTAAATGCGTTGCGTACATGCTGTAGGAACGACTGCAAAACAGCGCACCGAAGTGCACTTTTCTTACTTCTTTAACGTATATTTAAAGCCTCGTTGACCTTTTTCCTCGACAAGTTCAGTATCGCTCCCTTCATTTTCGCTTCCATTCAATGCCGACATAATTGCATTGAATCTCTTTGCCACCGCATTAGCAACATCCAGGTTTTTCTTCTTTATCCAGTGATAGGTCTCACCAACTAGCTTACGCATAGCGATCACAGCGGCCTCTAAGGCAAAAATCTTGTTTCTGTAAACGATAAGTTCTTTTTTTAAAGAGTGAACTTTACTCGAGGCAGACTCCAATTCCGCTTTCAATTTTTCTTTTTCGAGCTCCATCTCTTTAAATTCTGCAATAACCTTAGACGGCGTTCCTTCTATAAATCTAGAAATTCGTTGCTCGCGCACTGCTAGTTCATGCTCTGCGGTCAGTACGCTCTTCGACTTTTCAATTATTCGGTTGCTCTTCTCTTCTGCGTCTAATCTCAGCCGCTTGCTTAAGATAAGTTCACGCTCAATAGCCTCTTGGCGATGATCGAACTCTGCCTCGCGGCGGGCCTTTTCATCTTCTGCATCGAACAGCTGAGTGTAGAAATCCTCTTTTAGTGCACGCGCTTCGATTTCACGTTGGGACTCGAAGTACGCCAACTCAAGCTGCTGCAGGCGAATTCTGTCGTTCTCTTCATCGATCTTTGCCTGCTTTTCTGCAGCGTCCGTCAACGCCTCCTCGGCGATCTTTATCTGGCGTGCTGACTCAGCCATGCGCAATCTCAGCATTGTCTCGTCTCGCGTCCAGCGCTCGCGACGTGGTCCAGTCCTCAGCAGGCCGAATTTTTTGGAGATCTTTTCGTGGATCATTTCTTGCCAGTCGACCAGGGCTTGCGCTCCCGTGGCTTTTCGGGCACCTGTCGCATATTTTTTCCCGTATTTGTCGACCTTCTTCTTCGTCTCGTCGTCAGTTGAGTTAGCCCTTTTACGCTCACCTTTATCTGCGGCATACGCTTTGTCGATAACTCCGAAGTCTTCACCGTCAAGCGGAACTACATAGAAGTGATAGTGCAACGCGCCCTGACTTTCCGTTATTTCGTCGTAGTGTGCTACTACGCTTCGGAGTCGTTCGCCGTATATTTCTTTTAGCCTCTCAACTCCGTAGGCGAGGAATTCGTTGAATTCCTCCACTGGACGATGCGGAGGCCAACTAATGACCCCAGCAACCATCGACGGAGTGTCAGGACGCATCCGCTTGCCGTTCGATTGTTTCACGGTCGCTATCCAGTGCGCAGCGAGCGCTTCCACTTCGAGCGGGTCGCATCCATAGGCAACGGTCGGCGGCTGAGGTTCCAGTACGTGCGGAAAATGTTTTTTCCAGTCGGTTGGCTTACGCGCTGCCTCACGCAAGATGTCGGCTACAGACCAGGCACTACCTGAGCGGGTCTTGCCATAATCCGCTTGGTGATGTCCCAAGCGTTTGTTTTTTGTGCTAGGTGCGAAAGAAAAGCGTTCGTATCTAGCGAACTGGAACCCGTTGGTTATCGAGTCTTTAGCGTCTCTTTGCGTAATTTTGCGTGCCATGATTTGTGTCCCGTTATTTCCTAGTCCTTGCCAGTACGTATATGCAATCTTCGTTGCCTTTATATTCATAACGATAGCACATCAAAAAGGCCCAATTTTTCAGTTAGCTTATTTTCGCCGCTTATTTTGATTTTGTGAGGTATGAGTAACCGACTCTTACCTCTGCAAGCAGAGGTGTCGGCCCACTGCGTGGGGCGTGTGCTCCTGTATTAAGGGCACGGGCCTTCAGCCGGACACTGCCGTGAGCTAATGCGATCCCCTACTCCACAGCTGGTGAAATTGTTTTTATGCTCAGCAGCATGAGCTCCACTGTGTGTGCAGCATTCCTCCGAAAAAGTCTTTCAGGCAAGCACTGACGTGAAAGTCTTGATTGAAGCGAATTGTGTTGGCGGTGTGCTTATCGCACTGGCATTGCACCAGCGTCGGCAGCAGTGTAGTTCGCATAGGTGCGTTTTCCACACTTCGATTACCCTCGCTTCACACTCTGGTCGCACTTGCCTTCCTCGACCTAATATCGCAGTGTGCTTATCGCACCGCTTCTTCACTCGCTGGTATATTGAGCCAGGATTAAACCGCGCTCAATAGCTCATATAACTCCTGAATGGGGTGCAGTAACGCCCCGCGACCATTGATACGCGGCCTTCAGTCTTTTTGTAATCGGCAGTGGCCCAGAAATAACACGCTACAGGCAACCAGAAGAGTCTTCGCGAAGAAGTGGCCGTGGGATCGGTCCGTGTGCGATCACGGTCGCCATCGAAATGTTTGGGCTGCTGCTGTGTACGCGGGCTATCGTCTCAAAGCAGACGTTTCTCTAAAGGCTCCTACTCATGTGCCTATGCCAGCTTTCGCGAAGCCTGAGATGGAACCTTTGGTCTACCTACACGAGACCATCTTAGAGAAGACTAATCCCGAACCGTTTGACTATTTGGCCTTCCCCATCGATACGGACACTTCCGTTAGGCGCATTTTAGATTTTCAAACTGTACCGGGCTGATGTAGCCGATAGTGGAATGACGCCGGCGTGGATTGTAGAACCTTTCTATGTAGTCGAATACGTCAGCCCGTAAATCATCTCTGGTCCGATAGTGCTTTTTGCTCAGGCGTTCAGTCTTGAGCGTTGAGAAGAAGCTTTCCATTGCGGCGTTGTCCCAGCAATTACCGCGACGGCTCATGCTGCAAACAATGCCGTGGGATGCGAGCAGGTCAGCTGATACAGGGCGGCGCGCACGTCGAACTTCGGATCGCTTGGCATCTTGCTGCGGTGCTTGGCTTTGGGGAGGGGCGCGTCCGGCATCGGCTTTCCAATGTTCAGACCAGCCACAGTACGTTCAATTTCAGCGTCGCATTCGTCGATACACTGCTGGTAAAAATCGTAGAGGGCTAGCGCTTGCTTGAGAGCGAAAACATGCTCGGGCTGGTAATTACCGACTAGAGCACTGCGGATGGTTTCCAGACTTTCCTTGCAGCGTACATCACGCATCGCCGCCAGGGTATCGGGATTACGCTCGCCGGCGACGATGGCACGGATGATCCTCATGCCCGTGACGCCGGTAATCGTGGCGATGACGTGATGGAGCTGAATGTTCATGAAGGTCAACGCCTTCTGCATGTGTTGGATATGCGCGGCGGCGTAGTCGGTGTGCTTCTCGCGTGCACGGAGATAGGCACGCAATTCTGCGATATCGCGGCCAGGACGGAAGCTCGCACGCAGCAAGCCACAGGCATGCAAGCGCTGCAGCCATTGGGCATCGTTGACGTCGCTTTTTCTACCGGGAACTGCGCGCGCTTCGCGGGCGTTGGCCAGGATTACCTCCAGCCCGTGCGACTTGAGTACCTCATAGGCAGCCACCCAGTAGACGCCGGTAGATTCCATCACGACCGTTTTTGTTCCGGTCGCGACCAGCCAACTGGCCATGCGCTCCAGGTCACTAGTAAAAGCCTGAAAGGTCTGGACTGGTTCGTCGCACAGATCCGGGCTGACGGCGGCGACGTGGAATCGCGAACCGATATCGATGCCGGCTGCGAATGGATGAATGATCGGCAGCCCGCTGGGCTTGGATCGTAAACGCTCTCTGGACATGACCCACCTCCTGGATAGTCAGGTGCAGGACGGGGACTCGGAATTGATCAACTTCCTAAACGGGGTCGCCAAATGGTGCCGCCACATATGAGTCCGCAGCTTCCCCTGGACCAGGTTTTTTGACGGGGTCTATGCCTCCAAAAAGCGTTCGGTCACAGTCCTGCGTGCAACCAGTGTACTCGTCTGGAGTTTCTATTCATGAGGGCCATGGGCGACCGTGTGGGGCGGTTTTTTAATATGTCGCGCTCCGTTTTGACCTTCGCTAGCTCGCGCCGCATGCGCTCGTACTCCTGGGGCGATACCTTCTCGTGCCCGCCAGGTGCCTCTACATCCACGTTAGCTTCTCTGCACCACCGCCCCAGCAAATTGGCACCGATGCCAAGGTCGCGGGCTATCGCCGCCTTGCTCGCGCCAGGCTGGCCTACCAGCTTGACCGCCTCGCGCTTAAACTCTTCTGAGAACAACCGTCTTTCACGTGCCATGTAATACCTCCGATAGGAACATGATACCTATCGAAAGTGTCCGTCGTGGTGGGGGAAGGCCAAAGTTCGCCTGAACTGCCTCGGCGCAACGACGGCACTCGTTTGCTGCTGCCCGCTCTACCACGCAACGAACTGCTTCGGACGCGGCTGCTTGACTCTCCGCGCCGAGTAGTTGTTCGTCTAGGCTTTTTGACATGGACCTCTGCTTAAGTGTAAAAATGTCAACACTGCTGCTGACCTGAGTAATTTTCAAATGCAATCTCGCCGGATGGTAGATCAGCCGATACCTGAGATGATGATCAAGTTCGATTGATGACCGTCTTGACGCTTAGATAGCATCTTTGCCAGGAGGCTTTCAGCGGAACACAGTCCTATTTTAGAGTTCGCTCCTACGTTTACGCAATCAAGCAGCGCCCTAGATTTAGAGCATTCGCGCATTGCCCAGACACGTGGAAGCTTTTTTCATGTGGTCGTGGCGACGCCTCGTCACGCGCGTTTAAAAACAGCTTGAGTTTTTATTGTAAACCTTAAGATCTTGTTTACCTATCACGCAAGCTATTGATTTCATTGATTAAAACTGCTTCAATTGTGCCATTGTTAGAGAGGTAATGTGCCACCACTAGAGCGTTCCGGTGCCGTCACTAGAGAGGTAAGGTGCCATCATTAGAGACATGTGCCATCGTTAGAGAATTCGGTGCCATCATTAGAGAGCTTTTGTGGATAACTTTAAGTTTCTGATTAGTTACTCTAAATCCTTTTGCTATCAATGGTTTGAACCTTGCGTACTGGAAGTTATCCACATATCGCATACTCTAACGATGGCACCGAACTCTCTAACGATGGCACCGAATTCTCTAACGATGGCACGCAATTTTGTTGGCGAAGTCCATTTTAGTTAAAAATAGTGCATATAAACTTTCAATATTTGCGAAATTTAGTAAAAATTGGATTTGCATTCGTATTTACATGGACGCTTTAAAAGAGCAGTTTTCATCTAAAAATATCGTAAGAATTGTTGTTGACATACAACATTCTGCTTGCTTCGAGAACCGAAACTGCACTGTTCAGCCGATGAGACGCGCCCTTGTATGCTGCAATTAGCGTCATCATGTATAGCTCATGCACGCGATCTAATGGCTATTTTTGGCTAACAAATAGACTGGCCTGTGGGTGAACCTAATCTGGAATCGCCAATTAATTTGCGTAAAGAGGGATAGATTCGAGAGCCAGCAACGGCGCTACTGCTCGGCTTAGACCACCTAACAAAACCTCCATAGCTGCGTTGCAACGCCTCGCCGTACAGTCGTACTGTCTTCGGCGTCGCGCCTTGCTCTGGAAGTTTTGTTAGACGCTCTTAGGCTAAGAGCGCCTAACAAAACCTCTCGACGTACCGCCAACAGATGAGCGAGCAGGCACGCGACAGGAACGCTTGGTGCATGTCTGCTCGCCGCTCATGCCGGATGCGCAATCTGCGGAAGCGGTGTAGCCAACCCAAGGTTCGCTCGACGACCCAACGCCACCGTCCAAGCCTTTCGCGCGATTCCACGCCGTAACGCGCGATACGAGCCGCGATGCCCCTACTGCGCAGCCAAGCCCGATGGGCTCTCGAAGCGTATGCTCGATCGACATGCAGCTTACCTGGGCGTTTGCGGGCACGACCTGCGAGCCCCTTAACTGCCGGGATTGACTCTACCAACCGGATGAGGAATCGAGAATCGTGCACTTGCGCGCCCGAGATTTGGGCGACTAGGGGAAGCCCACGCTCATCCACCAGCAAATGGTGTTTGCAGCCGAGTTTGCCGCGATCGGTGGGATTTCGACCCGTGTGTTCGCCTCCAGCAGGTGCTGGTACGCTCGCAGCGTCAACGCAAGCCCGATCCCACATGATCTGGTCGTGCTCTCGGAGCCGTCGCAGAATCGCCTCATGGACGCGCTGCCAAACGCCAGCTAGCATCCATTCGTGAAGGCGCCGCCAGCATGTCATGCCACTGCCGCAGCCGAGTTCGCGCGTCAGATACTCCCACGGTATTCCAGTCTTCAAAACAACAGGATTCCGGTCAGCGCCGCGCGATCATCGATGCGCGGGCGGCCGCCTTTCGGCGATGGGCGACGGGTTGGAAGATGAGCGGCGATAAGGGACCACAGGTCTTCGGGAAGAAGTGCTCGGGCCATGGCATCAGTCCGTCTACAAACACGGACGCCATGTTAGTGCTCTGACTGAGCCTGCGTACGTCCGCTATCGACCCAGGTTGTGTAAAAACGTAGGGCCATGTAAACGAAACCGGGTCGGTAAACGTTGAGCCAGTATCTCATCCTACAGGTGCCATATGAAGCGCTTTATCGAGGGCGAAGAACGCGGACAAGGCACGTTGCTGCCTGAGCACCTGGACGACTACGTGACTGCGGATAATCTAGTCCGGGTAGTCGATGTGTTTGTCGAAGAGCTCGACCTCGCCAGCCTGGGATTCGCCCGCGTGCTACCGGCAAAGACAGGGCGCCCCGCTTACCATCCTTCCGTGCTGCTCAAGCTCTACATCTACGGTTATCTCAACCGTATTCAATCAAGCCGGCGGCTTGAGCGTGAGGCCCAGCGCAACGTCGAGCTGATGTGGCTGACGGGACGCCTGGCGCCCGACTTCAAGACGATAGCGAACTTCAGAAAAGATAACGGCAAGGCGATCGGCAAGGTCTGCCGGCAGTTCGTCGTGCTGTGCCAGCAGCTGGACCTTTTCTCGGACGCGGTCGTCGCGATCGACGGCAGCAAGTTCAAGGCCGTCAACAGCAGCGACCGCAATTTTACCGATGCAATACTCAAGCGCAGGATGGCCGAGATCGAGGCAAACATCAGTCGCTACCTGGCAGAACTTGACACGGCTGACCGGCAGGAACCGACTGCCGCACAGGCGAAAAGCGTTCGTCTAAACGACAAGATCGCAGCGATGAAATCGCAAATGGCTACGCTGAAGGAAATTGAAGCGAAGCTGATAGAGACTGGGGAAACGCAGATCTCGCTCACTGACCCGGACTCGCGTTCGATGATGGCGCGCGGTTCAGGAATCGTTGGCTACAACGTGCAGACCGCCGTCGACGCCAAGCATCATCTGATCGTTGAACATGAGGTAACCAACAACGGCAGCGACCGCGACCAATTGTCTGGCATGGCCAAGAAAGCCCGCGCTGCCATCGGCACGAAGACACTGACGGCAATTGCTGATCGTGGCTACTTCAAGGGCGAAGAAATCCTGGCTTGCCACGAAGCTGGAATCTGCACTTTAGTGCCACCGACGAAAACCTCCGGGGCCAAAGCCGACGGCCGGTTCGACAAGGCCGACTTCATCTACGACCCGCAAAAGAACGAGTACCGCTGCCCGGCAGGGGAATCCCTGATATGGCGCTTCGCGAGCGTCGAGAAAGGCATGACGAACCACCGGTACTGGAGTTCGAACTGCAAGGGCTGTCCACTCAAGGACAAATGCACGCCAAGCCCGCAACGACGCATAACGCGCTGGGAACATCAGGACGTGCTCGATGAGATGCAGGCGCGTCTTGAACAGACGCCGGATGCCATGCGAATTCGGCGCTCCACCGTTGAGCATCCATATGCAACGATCAAGGCATGGATGGGAGCAGCGCACTTCCTGACGAAAGGCTTGGAGCGCGTGAAAGCAGAGATGAGCCTGCATGTGCTCGCTTATAACTTCAGGCGTTTGATAGCGATTCTCGGCACTGAGAAAATGCTGGCAGCGATCAGGGCATACGCCCATTTTTTGACGCTGCAAGGCCTGTTTGAAGCGTTATCCGTACTGGCCTTGCTGAAAATGCCCAGATGGGACTACGAGGCCTGGAACGCTTCTTTAAATTCTAGAACTGGCCTTGATCCGTACTACTTAGCTCCCCGTCCGTCGTTTTGAGTTTTTACACGCTCTGGACCCATTGGAGACGTTAGCGGGGCCATTTTCGCTACGCGCAAACGGTCATGCTAAAGAATGATAGATTACGTTTTCAAGCCGCGCGTCCGCAAATGCATCAGCGTACGCTACATGCTCACCGTAAGGTCCAACTTTACAGATAGACTCGCTGCTTCAACCCAGCAGGGCTACACGTGGCAGCAAACCCCATGGTTCGGTAGCTTTACTTCGTCTGCTCCGGTAATATCGCCGACGCAACCTCTTCGCGACAGCTCAGGAATTTCTCCTTCATCAGATCCGGGATCGTTGGTTTCAACGACTGTAGGAATCTCTCTCTCGATTGCCCCGAGTCCAATAGTCCTACGCGCAGCAGTGCGCTCATCTGGCGCCGATGCTCGTCGGTGAACTCGTTGATGTGGCTTGCGATTCCTAAGCGCGCAACCTTCGAAATCCCTGCGACTCCCATCGCCTCAACTAAAGCGAAGTTCTTCCAGCGCGCCAGCGTTAAAGCACCGTCAGGATGCTTCAGCCAGGTAGTCATCATCGAAACCTGGGCGACGGCCACGCCCTTGCAGTATTCATTGAGTTGTTCTGGAGTTGGAAAAACCGCTGTTCCAGCAAGGCTGGCAAGCGGCGTGACTGCTAATAATGCAAGCAATGCACTTCCAAACAATCGGACTCGCAGTTTGTGGCTTCGGTGTGCTGCTTTAGCGATTGGGGTCATGTTGTTCTAATATCCGAAAGCCGGGGGCACGAAGCATTATGCTATCAGCATTTCTGAGAGAAAACCCTGAGAATCAGCTAGATAGAAACTAGTTTCATTCAACAGGTAGCGTTCTATATATTCATTCAAACGTCCGCTTCAGGCCAAACCCGGCCGTTGAGCCCAACATAGCAGGTTGCCGAGAACGAAAAATCGCGGACTGTCACGAAGAACCGGATCCGACCCAAAGCAGACAATCATCCTTCTTTAGAAGTCGCAGGCAACGGCACGCGTGCAGACTCGCGGTGATCTCTGTCATGTTTCAGGCAAACTTCATCGCTGCGAGAATGGCGAGGTACTGTTGCAACTCGAGGAAAAAACTGTCGCCGCGTGTCCCATGCATCGTCACAGACAGTTCCTCATTAGTGCTCAAGCCCCCCTTCGTAATATTCGCTGAGCCGATCACAGCCGTGTATTTATCGCCGC
This sequence comes from Telluria sp. ZB4P34, assembly GCF_059686055.1. Classification (NCBI taxonomy): domain Bacteria; kingdom Pseudomonadati; phylum Pseudomonadota; class Betaproteobacteria; order Burkholderiales; family Oxalobacteraceae; genus Telluria; species Telluria sp. ZB4P34. Next base: position 73,687 of record NZ_JCASIF010000007.1, read on the forward strand.
TTTCGAAGTAGTAGATTTTGGTATGCAACGCACGACTGGGGGGGGCAACCATGCGGTGCGTCAGCCCTGTGCGGGAGGCCAGCGCTGGCGCCACACCTTCTAGGGTTTCCGTCAGGTTGGAATAAACCGTGATGGCGGCACCATTGGCGAGCGCTGCGTCAATCGACGGCAGCAAGTCCTTTAGCCCAGGAAGTTTGATCCACCCGGAACACAGGATCGACACCTCCGATTTCTTGATTAGCTCAGACAACAGGTGAACGTGTTTTCGTTTGCCAGAATTCGTTTGGAGGAGCATAAGCGTGCACAACTTTCATAGACCAATTAAGTTTTTTAGAAGCTCATATTTGCGACATAAGAGTGCGATATACGAACGATTGCTCTTAGTCGCCTTCTGCCGCCTAGTCTAAGGCAGAAGCCAACCCGAAACGGACGAACGCATACGGCAATATGCGCGCTAGCGGAAAACTCCTATTATGCTCATCGTAAGAAAGGTTTATCGACAGTTTGTGTTAGCCAGTTATACTATTTGAATGTCATTGTAGAGAAAGTCCCATGTGCTGTTAGCCAGCGTCCCCAAGGCGAATGATCAGTACAAGCAGACGAGGATTTTTTTATTTTTTGATAGCAAGACGTGCAGTACGTTGTAAGACATTTATCACACATCTTCCAATTGTTGGAGCCGGTTTTTTCGGCGCCGGTCTTGCCGCATCCAACACAGCGTGTTGCTTTTCCAGGACGTTCTATTGTCATAAACCCTCAAGTATTTGTTTCAAGCTTCGAGTCAAATGTTATCGACAGGCAGTGCCAACCTCTTCATTGCCGTTACCAGTCCTTATAGCGCAAGTAAGTAGTTACCATAATGCAACAGGATGAGTCTAGTCAAGTATTCCCATTCTCTACCACCGCTTTTGAAGCGCTAATTCAACACTACGGAGAATCTGTGAACGGTTGGAATCGACCCAAAGCGGACCCAGCCAAGAGTTGGCGGCGCGACGAACCAGATGTTCATCCCTTGGCGACTAAAGATATGAAGGCGAGCCTATGCCACGAATCTATTTTATTGCACACTGAATAGCGTTCGGCTGGCCATTGTCATCGGTAGGTCGGTTTAGCAGTGCGATTATCTGCTCCCTTGACACTCCCGGCGTAGGAGGGACAATCATGCCCCCGACCCCTTCAGTACGCGCAAACCACCTAAAACCAACGTATCCACCATACTCGTTCTTTGCGTTTACTTCGCCGCATATTGTTTTCGTGCTACGGTTCAGCGTCACATTCCGGAACTGAGCAGACGCAGGGTCTTTCAAGCTTGCGCTTACTTCCATGCTCAGCTTTTTAATGAGCGCCGTATCAGCCTTGCTGAGTTTCTGCGGCATCGGTTCAGCGAGCACAGTGCCAACCGAGCACGTGAGAGTAACAGAGAGAAAGAGCTTAGAAACACTATGCATATATGCCTTAACGATTTGTTAGAACGGCAAGTCTACAGTGTAAGGCTGTGCTATGAAGACCGAACTGTGGATTTGAAACAATGAAGTGGTCACGATAGATTGGGCGAAGCCTATGAAGTTGATAATAACGCATTGATTGCTTACCGGCGTTAAAATCCGGGAGCGATGAGGCGGTGCTCAAATTTTAGAATACCTGCCGACTCTACATCGTTCAATATTAATTACCAGGCCAAGTGTCGTCGCCACGGGACTTAGACGCGCACTTAAAATCGTCCGCGAAAGCACCGGTGTTTCTACCCCGGCAACGCCATTGGATTTTGCGTTGTTCATCGTAGAACCTATCCCAAGCCCAATCTACGTCTAGGACCTCCACTGCCACAGCACCAGGCAGCGAGATGTTGGCACAGGTGCTGAAATCCTGTCCCTTGGCCATGCAAAGCCCACTTGCAGCCGAAATGAATGAAGGGCAATCGAGCGAGCTTCTCCCGGTTGACAAGCATGCTCCCTGTCCGATAGTGGTATAGCTCATACAATCGAGACTAGATCGGCCTCCAATCAGACAAAGCCCTTGTCCCACACTAGTGTAAGACATACAGTCGAGACTAGATCGACCCTTCGACAAACAGATTGCTTGACCTACGCCTACATAACTAGGACAGTCGATGCTAGACCGCCCACCAGCAAGGCAAATCTTCTGAGCAAGCGCAGTATCTGAATTGTTCTCATCGGTAATGGCATTGGTAACTATTGCAGTTGTGATGTCTAAAACCGTCGCTTGCGCGAATGCCTGACCCGATGCAACGAGTATAAGTAGTGCTAGTCCTACTACGTACAAATTGCGATAATAGAGGCTCACTATTGAAGGTGAGTTAGAAAATAAAGTGAATGAGTTTGCCATTGAGTCATCAGCGAGTCAGACCAAAAATAGTCGCGCATTAAATTTGATTAAGACCTACGCACATGTAGAAGGCTAGGGAGCGATACGGTTCGGAGCAACCCTTCGCGCAACCGTTGCCACTTCAGCACAGGACAACTTTAATCTTTCGCGATCAAACTGACTTGCTGTCGGCAGCGCTTTCAAACCACTTTGAACTTCCAGAAAGTATTGTGCCTCCAAGCGGGGCATATCGACAATTTGCAAATTTTGGTGAGCGTATTCTCCGAACTGGAAGGCGACGTAGGCATTGAAGTCGGCCGTCGATATTAATTTTTCTCGTTCACAAATATTGGCAATTGCAGCACGTTTTGCTGTTCCGTCATAGTCTTTAAAAGGCGTAGCGCATGCCGTAAGGGACAAGCTTGCCAGGATGACAACAGCACGAACACATTCCATATATACGATCCAATTTATTGAGACTTTCTAGACTACTACATTCATTGTACATTAGCAAAGATCCGTTGTTTTCTCGACGGTACAAATTGTTATGGCATGCGTGATGCATACTTCACATTCCAGATACGTATCTTCCCGTGTTTGGCCGTTCGCCGTCATAACGGATACCCATGCATACACACGATTGCACTGTGACATCAACGGGTTTCAAGTGCGTCATCCGGGCAGTCAGCGTACGCTGACCGTCCGCTGTTGGCCGAAGGCGGACTCAAGCAAGTCGCCCATCCATGCACATCGTCGCAGTCTGCAGTGCAGTTGCTTGATCCATATCATGGTCGGAACACACGGGTTCTCTACAATGCACTGATGACTACTCAGCTTAAACCCGACCTCCACCGCAAGGCTAAGTTGCTCGTTGCGGCTGTTCAGTTAAGGAAGACGCATGGGTTGCTGTACGCCATGCGGTTTCTTGAGGACCATGGCTTTGCCAACGTGGTCATTTGGGAGGTACTCAATCTCATCCCGCCTGGGACAACCAGTGAACCTCCACAATCGTAAATTAGGCACAGAACTGCGTTGCACTACTGGTGGAAGCGATGTCAATGCTTGCTGTCAGATGCGGAAGTCATCCATCGACTTTCCGCTAGCAAGCCCTTCTGCAATCCACTTCGGCTTGCGCCCACGACCAGTCCAGGTCTGGCTATTGTCACCGGGGTTCTGATAACGCGCCTGAACTTTTTGCCCGTTGCTGCTCTTCGATTTCTTGCTACTTGCAGCAAGCAGCTCCTCGACCGACACCCCCGCCTCCTGCGCGATTGCTAGGATTTGCTCCCGTGCTTTCTGCAAATCTTGGTGCTGGCGGTTCTTGATTTCCTTTTCAATGTCATGCTGCAGGCCCTTCAGTTCGCCAAGGTTGTAGCCCGACAGATCAATATTTGCCATTGATGATATCCCTTCAATTTAGTTGAATGTGTTGCGCATTGCATCGATTCTACTATGCCCCATGGGCTAGCTCGACTTCGATTGAACCTCTTCTTCTGGCTGCGGACCAAAATTAGGCCTTGCTCACTGAGGAGATTGATATGAACACAAGTAGCGATACCGGCAGCCAGCGTATTCCATGGAACAAAGGGCGTCTGGTCGGTCAGAAGTTCCCTTTGAAGTTGAAGGAAATCTGGGCGATAAGGATCCGACTGCAGATTGCGGAACACTCACGAGATTTAGCACTTTTCAATCTGGCGATCGATAGCAAGCTGCGTGGTTGCGACCTCGTCAGTCTGAAAGTGAAAGACGTTGCTCAAGGTGGCAGCATATTCCATCGTGCGATTGTTATGCAGCGAAAGACCCACCGGCCTGTTCAGTTCGAAATCACGGAGCAGACTCGCCAGTCGGTTCAAGGTTGGATTGCAGCTGGAGAGCTTACATCGAACCAGTATCTGTTCCCGAGTAGGGCGAAGAACTCGCATCATCTCTCGACTCGTCAGTATGCACGCATCGTCGCCAGGTGGGTGCGATCCATCGGCTTGGATCCAGCGGCGTATGGAACTCATACAATGCGGCGAACGAAGGCGACATTGATCTATCGTCGCACGAAAAATCTTCGTGCTGTACAGCTGCTTCTCGGCCATACTAAGCTAGAGAGCACGGTGCGGTATCTCGGCATCGAGGTCGATGACGCACTGGAGATCGCGGAGCAGACTGAAGTCTGAGGTATGAAACAGGGTATAGTTTCTCAGCATGGCTCGTAAGTGACCCATGGCCAGGGCCGCTTACGGCCAGAAGCGGACGTCGTCTGGAAGAGGCTCAGGAGCCGCTGGACGAGTCGATGTCCTAAATTAAAAGGGAAAGTCTATGCTCCTCGAAATCGGTCGCTTCATTCTGATGGGCATCAGCACACTCATAGCGGTGGCGTTCTCGGCATTTCTCCTGCTGTTTGCTGCAGGGGGGCTTTATGCGACACTTAGAGAGGTTTGGGATGGAAAGATCAGCATCATCTTTATATCACTTTGGTTTGCCGCCGGCCTATACGGGATTTACCACGCAGTTTTGTCAAAGTGGAACTTTTTTTCATTCGCGGTGATCGCCGTGGCAGCGCTAACCTGGTTCTACCTCAATAGAGAAAAAAGGCCTGAGCCGCAGAACGACGAGAACTGGGACAAGTGAGAAGAACGGAAGAACGATGAATAACCAATGGATAACTCGCCCAGCGTTTCCTGCCGTCGTAGGACTCTCGTACGAGATGAGTTTTGGAAAAATTACCTATCAAGGGACGTTCGGTGACTGGACCGCAAAGATTAGGGTCGACGGGAACAGCCGCAACCAATGGATCGACTTGGATACTGGCCTGCCCCTCGACTCTGGCCTTGCACAGTTCGCTGTCCAGGCTTACCGCCAGTTGTGCGATGTTGAAACAATTCGCAGCCAAAGCTGAACGAAGGGTGCCGTAAAGAGAAGACTAAGCAGAGAAGCTCAGCACTACCAACGCCGCGCGGGACGCGGCTGAGACGATAAGAGGTCAGCGTGGTGCCGGCCTAGCAAGGAGTGAGTGTGAAAAGTCGGATTACTGTGTGTATGGCTGTGAGTGTGCTCATCTGTGCCGGCCTATCAGCATGTGGAGACGCGAAGAAGGCGGCGCCAGTGGAAACAGTGACGCGGTATGACGGAGTCATTGTGCCGATTAGTGAGCTTGAACAAATTTGCCAAGATGTCGTGTACAACAAAGCGAAAATTATCAAATACACACGCGAGAGCGATCCTGTAAAGGCCGACGAGGCACGAGCATACTTCCGATCATTCAGCGCTGACCTCAAAGCGTTCCGCCAGAAAGATCGAGACCGCTGTATGGATAAATTCGATACGTCGGCAAACATTCAGAAGTACCAGTGATGCCGAATCAAAGACAATCTGGCGCCAGACTACTCGGAACTTGGTTAATAGCAAGTTGCAAGTTGTTTAGCAGAGACGAGCGATCGTACTATGAAGGGACTGGACACAAGCTATAAGGATCTTACAAATTGCAAAGGCCCCCTCTTCCAAAATCGGAAAAGGGGGCTTCTCGTTTCTTGATGGATCAGCAATTGGTCGGCTTGATCCATTCCTTCAGGTCAATTTTGACATACGGCGCCATTAGGCGCAGCGTCAAGTCGACAATGATCAAGTTCAGCGTGAGGAATAGCAACGTTCCATAAAAGCCTATTACGGCTAAGCTGTTTGTAAAGCCAACGCGAGTGGAGTGTCTGGAACTGCCAGATCAACTGGCTTTAGCCCGTTACCATTGCCAGCATCGGGACTGGATCCATTGCGTAGGAGTGCCAATGCCGCCTCGTACAGCCCATGGCGAGCGCAAAGGTGCAGCAGAGTATTTCCTCGGATTCGGTCTGTCATCCGCGTTAGCGAATGGTCTTCCTTGGAAGCATTTACGAGAGTCGCGATCTCGTTTTCAGTAAGATGGCTCCCTTCGACGAATCGCTTCATGGCAGCGGCCACACGGTTTTCCGCCTCCGTAATCTCTGCCCGCTGTTGCGCTTCCGCCGTGTGCCTAACCGTTGTGGCCTCCTCATGCATTTGACGCACGCGTTCGCGAAGGTACGATGCCTTTGCTTTCGCCTCGTCGCCATCGGCTATGGCGAAAGACCGGGCCCAGGTCGCTGCGTGCCGGCGACCTTCTTCCAGCTCCGCCATGGCAGCGCCCCAAAGAGCGTCATCGACGGCGGCCGGAGCCGCTTCTCGAACTGATGCCAGGTCCACCCGAGGCTTTAGAGGCGCCAGTGTATCGTCGTTGGCCGTCTGCATAGTTGGCCCGGTGAGAGGCTTGAAGTCTTCCAGCGACCGCGCCGACTGAGGTGGCAAAACTAGCCCCTCTGCACTGGGTGTCGAAGCTGTAAAGGACGTTGGTACGTCAGCTCCACTACCTTGAGGTAGGTTATTGGGCGGTACAGGTTTTCCTGTTTCGCCTGAATAGTACGTATTCCGAACGCGTTTGGAGAACTGAAAATACGCTAACCAGCAAAGTCCAGAGAACAGCCCTTTAATGAGGCCTAATAGAGAACTTGGTGCGTCGTTCACACCGAGCGTGACAGCACTGAGCAAAGCGTCGCCGGCGATTAGTACGATCGGTAGGGCGACGGAGACGATCTTGGCGCAGAGAACGCTGGATGGTGTCCAGCGGTGTTTCAGCAGCCAAGCCGCGCGCCACTGCACAGCAATCGCAATCAGCAGCAGCAACCAGCTGCCGGCTTTATAGTTGCCCCATTCTGCTAGCGTCACAAGCGCCGGATTCAAAGCTTCTGCGCTCAACAGGTCGGCATTGAGACGCCCAAGCGAGAATAGAGGTACAAGGTAGTATGACGCCCCGATGTAAAAGGCTAGCCACCCGTGGACGCCGTATGGGCTCTGCCCCTTCGGTCCCGGAGCTTCACTTTTGTCTTTCCGACGCAAAAAGTAGACGGTCGCTATGACAATCGCGATAAGTAAAACCAGCGGCAGAAACGCCCAAAGCGAGCTGTCCACGCGTCAACTCCATTTTTAAGTTATAACAACGCAACTTTAACAGAGTCAATGGCATGCCACTAGGAAAATCTACTTACCCGCGTTATTACCGATGCGAATATCTCTCGCGTAGAATCGGCGTGGTACGCAACACATTCACCCAAATTGAAGGGATATCGGAATGGCAAATATTGATCTATCAGGCTACAACCTCAGCGAACTAAAGGGCCTGCAGTATGACATTGAAAAGGAAATCAGGATTCGGCAGCACCAGGACTTGCAGAAGGCGCGGGAACAAATCCTGGCGATCGCTCAGGACGCAGGGGTCTCTGTAGAGGAACTTCTTGCTGTAGGTAGCAAAAAACCGAAGGGCGGCAAAGGGCAGAAGGTTCTGGCGCGCTATCAAAACCCTAGCGACAAAAGCCAGACCTGGACTGGTCGTGGTCGCCAGCCGAAGTGGGTCGCAGAAGGGCTTGCTGGTGGGAAGTCGATGGATGACTTCCGCATCTAGCGGCTGGCGCTGACTTGGCTTCTATCCCTAGAGCAACGCGGTTTCGCTCCTGCTTTACGACTGTGAGGGCTCTTTGGTTGTCCACGGCGATTGGACGAACTACGCGAGAGTGAGGGCCTGAGCGCCGATCCAACGGTTCAGGAATTAATTCCTACGAATATGTCTGGGTGGGGTTTGAGCCCGGTATTTGCACGCCTGCATAGTTAGCGCGCACCGGCTTGCGCAGCGGCCACTTCGGGTCGGTAGCAGACACACAGCTACACTAACCTGGACTTATCAAAACTGCCGCGATACCAGTCAACTTGCGTAACCTTCAACTGTGAACTAGGCAAGTTCTTCCATCCATACATCCGTGTAGATCTGTGAGAATCTACCTCACTTTATCAATATAGAATCGACAGGCGAACGGCACGCTACGATGCCGCCTGGGAAACTAGATGAAGATGAAAATAAGTGTGCTAGCAGCGATCCTGTGTGTATTTACGGGATCAGCTACTGCGCAAGTTAGCGTAAGCGGTTACACGAAGAAAGACGGAACCTACGTTGCCCCACATTACCGGTCGGGTCCAAACGATACCCGTAATGACAACTACAGTACTCGGGGGAATATCAACCCTTACACAGGCAAGGAAGGGACAAAAGCCCCAGAGCCCGACCCGCACAGCTATTCCCGCCCGTCGACGCTCCCCCAAGCTCAGCCGACACCCAATCCCTACACGCGATCGAGCTCGACGACTAACCCTTGGGAGCATAAGACGCCTGCTGAGCCAACTCGCCGGTATTGATGAGGCTTATCGCCGACGCCTGCACACTAGTGTGTCCGCCGACACATGAGACTTGTGCTCGATTGCGCCTGCGGGCGCGCAAGGAAAAGAACAGATGTGGAAGTTGACTGTAACCTTGGGCTTGGGGCTTGCCCTGATAACGCCGGCAATGGCCGACGAGCTTTCCGACGTGAACCAGCAGGTCATCCTATGCCTGTACAAAGCCTCGCTGCAATTGGACGATAGGGTCTCCGACGTTGCCTCGATTGCACCGGCCGTCGCTGGCTCCTGCAGACAGGAATCCGCGCGCTTCTACCAACTCGTCCGAAACCGAGTTCCTGGCCCGGTGGACGAAAACGAAATTGCTGCATATCGGCGCAACCACGAGCTGGACCAGGCACGCCAAGTGCTGCTGATGAAGCGGGCGGATGACCGGAAACAGAAATGAGGTATGCGTACACACTGGTTCTGTGTGGCTTGTTACTGACGGGCGGAAGCGCACAGGCGCAGGACTGCTTCGAAACCACGATCGTCGGACCGTCGCCCTTCATGGGCAACCATGGCGAGGTGTTCAAGACCGCCGAGGGAGGTCTGTACGAGGTTTCGGGTTCCTACGAGTATCTATACGCCTACGGCCCTAAGGCCGCGATCTGCCCCGGTGCGGGGAAAATGGTGGCCGCTGGTAAAACAATCCACATATTCGCGCTCCAGCCCCGCCCCAAGGTAGGCTCTAAGAGCGCCAAGCGCCGCCAAGCTGAGCCAGCAGGCTATGCGACAAGCAACGCACCGATTCATGTTTTGTTGCGCACACGCGGCTGCAGCTACTTTATTGCCGACGGTCCCCAAGGTTTGTATTTGCTTGAATGGTATGGCGGATACGACCCCGTCGCGCACGATGGGATCCTTGGGGAACTCAGTGGCTATGGTTTCAAGGATGTTCTGTACAGCAACGGCCAGAGCGGACGCGTATACATCGACGATTACATGTTGGGCAAAAGCCGGGCGCTCGAGAAGTTCAACGAGAAGTGCGGATAGCTGGGCGCCGCGACGGATTGCGTAGAAGGCGACTGGCGTCACTTTGACAACAGCGGCAGCACCAGTCCGTATCACAACGCCTTGAACAGATCACATCCCCTAAGGAAATCAATGAAACGTCTCTTGTTCGCTTCAATCTATGCCCTGGTCTTAACCCCTCTTTGTCATGCAGCCGATTCGAAAGCAGCCGAGAACAAAATGGCTTGGGACAACCTGTGCACCTCTTACGCGTCACTGGGCAAGCAAGTAATGTTGAATCGTCAGCAAGGCGTTTCGATGATTAAACAGATGCAGGCAGCCGAGGCTATGGACTCCCCGGAACTTCGTCAGGGCATGAAGGCGCTGGTTCAAGATGCGTACAAAACGTCTCGCATGGAGGCCCCTTCAAATCAGCGCAAGGCTGCACAGGATTTCGAGGACCAGCTCTACGGCGCATGTCTGAACATGAAGAAGTAGCGATTCGGCATCGTTAGAGGATGTAAAGACCTCCCGACAAGATGGCGCTAGCTGCGAGCTCTACCCATCGATTACTGAGGGCGTAAACCTAACTTGGCATCCGTCCGCAACCTGGCCGCTGCTGGAACAAGAAGAACATGAAACGCCCGGCGCGAGAACGACTATCCCATGCTGGATTTCTGGACAAATTCGCTTGGGCGGTTCCAAAGCGCAGAACTATGATTGCGCTCGATCCGCACGGCGGGCCGACCCTGACCGAGGCGTAGAGTGCAGCAAAATAACTTTGGTTAGATTAGAGAAGGCGACACTATGTGGAAGTGCAGAGGCTGTAAAGAGACTATCGACGAGGAGTTCGACGCTTGTTGGCAATGCGGGACCGAACGTGGGAAGACAACTGCGAGTTCACACCATATCTTGCCAACTGAACCGTTGTTGTCGAATGGATTGCCACGGTCCCAAGTCCTCGCCAATGCAAGCGGATCACGAGAGAGTGAAATTGTTCAGGCATTGACTCGTCGTTACCGAGATGCATACAGGTCGGCGCACTGGTTGATACAACTAGGTGGACTGATCAAAATTGCCGCAATTGTCTTAATTGTCGCCATTAGTGCGCTTTCAATGGTAGCTTCAGACGTCTTGTCGTTTGCCGGCCCTGTCGGCGTAATAGTTGGCATTCTTATGTTCGTGCCCATCTATATCTTAGGGGTTTTGACATCGGGACAAGGGCAAACGAATTTGGCGACTCTCGACACGGCGGTTAATACCTCTCGACATTTGAGCAAAGACGATGTCGCCGCACTTCTCTTTGATTAGCAGCAAAAGCTAAACACTATTGGATTTTTACTTATAGTCATCACTACGGCAATAGCTGGTGATGTCTGCTTTGGGTCGAATGCAGACCGATGAACATTAGTCCAACACACAGTGATCGATAGCGGTCTCTACAGTCAGCAAACAGCCATCACCTACGCGGTAGCGATGCTAATCTACGGATAGATTTCCGCGTAAGATTGGCCCTGAGTTACCGATGACGGAGGCGTCCATGGTTCAGCAGCACAACCCACACCGGGCGGTGATGTATGTGCGGATGTCTACTGAGAGCCAGGACTACTCGACTGATCACCAACGCGCGAAGATCCGGGAGTACGCGGCTGCATGCAATCTGACTATCATTCGTGAGTATGTCGATGACGGTAAGAGCGGCCTGGATATCAGACGGCGGCCCGGCCTAACGTCGCTTATGAAAGACGCTCAGTCAGCACAGCCCGATTTCAGCCATATCATCGTCTATGACATTAGCCGCTGGGGACGGTTTCAGGACATTGACGAGGCTGCGTATCACGAACATACCTGTCGTCGTGCTGGGATCACCGTGGTGTATTGCGGTGAGCGCTTCACCGACGATAGTGGCCCCTACGCTTCGCTACTGAAGAGCATGAAGCGTGTCATGGCTGCTGAGTACAGTCGTGATCTTTCTGAGAAGGTCTTCGCAGCACAGTCTCGGTTCATTGCAATGGGCTTCAAACAAGGTGGGCACGCCGGCTTTGGATTACGGCGCCTCGCGCTCAAAGCTTGCGGTACTCCGCGAGCCGTACTCGAGTACGGCGAGACGAAAGTTTCGTCAACCGATCGAGTAATCCTCATATGGGGACCAGACAACGAGATTGCTGTAGTCAGGCGCGTTTATGCGCTTTATTTGAATGAAGGGTGCAGTGAGCGCCGCATTGTGCGGCTACTGAACAGCGAGAACATCTCAAGTGAATTTGGGAGGCCATGGACTCAGGCTATGGTCAACTCGCTTCTAACCAACGTCAAGTATTGCGGTGCGCTTGCGTATAACCGGCGTTCTTGCAAATTGTCAGTGCCTCGGACACGCAACGAGCCCACCGAGTGGGTCGTTAAGTCTGATGCAGTCGCGCCAATCATTCCAAAGGAACTCTTTGACGCTGTCCAGGCTGAGCGCGCAAGACGCCAGCGACGCTATACCAAGCCTGAGCTAATCTCGCTATTGCAAGCCTGCTATGCCCGACACGGAAGAGTTAACGCAAAGATCATCGCTGCGGACTCAACGATGCCAGACCCACAGCTGCTGGTTAGATCATTCGGATCCCTCGTGTCTGCGTATGACGCAGCTAGCTTGCCTCGATGTGCATCATATGCGTTTATCGATACCAAGAAGAAGCTGTTGGCAATTCAGGCAGACCTCTTAGAGCATGCAGAAACGTTGGCCCTGGCTGCGGGTGCCACAGTCGAGCGAACTGCCGACTGTCATACTTTGTTGTTGAACGGAGCAGTGCGTGTTCGATGCGATGTCGCTGTGCCACGTAATCCGAAGCGAGGGATTCGCAACTGGAGAATATTGCCACGGCCGCAAACTGATTTCACCATTACTGCTCGCATGGAGCCTGCAACCGGCGAGATTGCAGACTATTTCCTGTTTTCGCAAGCCGACCTGGCAGCCAAGCCAGTCTACTTAAAAGCTACCAACTTAGATCAGTTTGCATTCGCCAGACACGTTTTACTTGAAACGATGTTCGGCACTCCTGAAGTCAGCAAGGCGGAGGAACTATGCTGAACCAACGCCGCGTACGTGCAGCGCTCTATGTCAGAGCGTCTACGGAACATCAAAACTACTCGACCAGCCATCAGGAAGCTGCACTACATGACTACGCTGACAAGCAGAACTGCGAGATCGTGAGCGTCTTTCGCGATGAAGGCCGAAGCGGCTTGACTTTGGATGGCCGCAGTGGATTGCTTTCGCTGTTTGAAACGATCAGATCTGGACAAGCTGAGTTCACAACTGTCCTGGTCTATGACGTTAGTCGATGGGGACGCTTTCAAGACATTGATGAGGCGGCTTTCTACGAGTACGCATGCCGGCGTGCCGGGATAACGGTGTGTTACTGCGCAGAGTCGTTCGACAACGATGGCTCCCCAATCGCTACCTTAATCAAAGGGCTCAAGAGGGCAATGGCGGCGGAATACAGCCGCGAGCTGTCAGCTAAGGTCTTCCGTGCGCAAGTACGATTTACCGAACTCGGCTACAAGCAAGGCGGCACTGCCGGATACGGATTGCGTCGCATGGCTCTGTCAGCAACTGGTCAACCGAAAGGCATCTTGCAGCCAGGGGAACGAAAGAACATGCCTAGTGATCGAGTGACCTATGTGCCAGGGCCACCAGACGAGCAAGCCGTGATCCATCGAATCTACGCGATGTACCTTGACGAACGGATGACTGACGTCGGTATAGCCGCAAGGCTCAACAGCGAAGGAGTCTCAACCTGTACGTGCAGGCCCTGGTCGGCGCACTTGGTAAAGCAGATACTGACCAACGACAAGTACGTCGGCACGATGACCTTCAATCGCGGCACTCAGCGAATGCGCACTACCCGTCGTGCTAATGATCCAAAAAAGTGGGTGCGTAGAGACAATGCGTTCGAAGCACTCGTGTCGCGAGATAGGTTCGATCAAGCAGCGATCGAACGCAAACGGCGCCGGCGGCAATGGACTGATGATGAGATGCTTGACGCGCTGCGTGACCTGTTCATCGAGCACGGGAAAGTGACACCAGCACTGATTGATGCTGGGCCAGGGCCTGCAGCGAAATCGTACGCTTTTCGCTTCAATGGTCTCATCTCTGCCATGGGTCTAGCGGGCGTCAGCTGGCCCTCCTTACCTCATGCGACCATTACGCGTTACCGACTGCGTTGCGTCACACGTGACATGACGAACGAACTCGTCCGCTGTATGACGGAACACAGGGCCGAGGTGGAGGCAATCAGCCCGCGTACATGGCGCGTTAGAGATATCAAGGTGCGTCTGCTCTGCACACGCTGTCGATATGAGCGCAGTTACCCCTGCTGGAAGGTGACACTGGCTCACGACCCGGCCGTAGATTTCGTGATTTGGGTACGTATGGATCAGTCTAATGAGCGTCCGGAACGGGTGTACCTAATTCCCGTCGCGGATTTCCCCGACCATCAATATATTTGGCCGTCGACTAGGACACTGCAGAAATACGAACGCTATGCGTACTCCGGGCTACGCGCGTTGTTCGGTCTCCTTTAGACCTTCAATGACTCCTTTCGACCCAGAGCAGACGTAACCGAAGGCGCGACGGCGCCTTCGCCATACAGAATCGCGGCCGAGGCTTAGCCATCTGTGTCAAGCGATACAAGTACACCGTAACCGGCGAAGAGATCACTAGCTCGGAAATTACGTCAGAGCCCATTGGGATACAGCGTCAGCGAATCCACTGCAAGCTTAGCCATGAATGAGTTAGCGTCCCTCTCAGACCCGCCAGTTGGCAGCCATTTGCCGTTAACAAGGTCGAGAAGGCGAACCGCGATGTCATTTGCGGTAGCGATATCTGTTGAATACTCCACCTGATAGCAAAAGCTAGATCAATAAAATTCTGTTACGAGATTTAATGTAGTCTGCTCGTGGTCGGGCAGCACTGCCGGAAGTGGCCGTCGTTCAGCGGCTGCCCAATACCCCGCCTGCATAATTAGCAACACGCTCTTGATTTTTTTATAATTATGCGAGACAATCAATTCCTTTTTCATTTCAAATCCACCTTGCGAGCATTCCGGCCGGGTGTCGCGTGCAGTTTTCCCGTCTTTCATGAATTTTTGAATTTTCAGAGATCGAAACGTAGAAGCGTCTCTACGTATCGGACATTACATTAGTTGCATCTCTAACAGTCAATGACGGTTACTTGTACGCGTCAAATTCGCCCTTCCCTTTATATTCCGTCGTCTTGCACAATAGGACTGCTCAATAAATTTATGAAAGTCTCATATGGTAGCTGCTAACATCAGAAAAACCGGAACTTCAGGTGATGACACACTGACTGGAGACAGCGGCAACGATACGCTGTATGGGGGGGGGGGAGCGGACATCTTGCTCGGTAAGGAGGGCGACGACTATCTCGACAGCCGGATGTGGGATCCAATTACGCAGACGTGGCTTAAGGATGACAAGGGCGATACTCTTGATGGAGGCGGTGGTAAAGATCTGTTGCACGGTGGCGCTGCAAATGACACGTTATTAGGCGGCTCAGGCAATGATACGCTCTATGGTCTCGAGGGCGATGACAAGCTTGAAGGCGGCGAGGACGATGACTACCTAGAAGGCGGGCACGGGGATGACATCCTGTTAGGCGAAAATGGGGATGACATGCTATCCGGCTATGTAGGCGCCGACAAACTCGATGGCGGCAACGGGAATGACACATTGCTGGCCGGGGACGGTAATGATCTATTAAACGGTGGAAGTGGAAATGATAAGTTGATTGGTGATGCGGGCAACGACATCATTTATGGCGGTGCCGGGGACGACACAATTTTTGGCGATAAAGGAAACGACACGCTAGACGGAGGCGACGGCACCAATACGTATTTTGACGCTGAAGGAGACGACACCTATATCATCCGTAGCCTACTCGACCGTATCTACGATAATGGCGGTAACGATAAGGGTATTATCTATGCTGATTGGTATCGACCGATCAGTAGCGTTGAAACCTGGACATGGGCTCCAGGTGTGCAGCAATTGCCAAATTGGATCGCAGCCCTTGCGGAAAAGGCACCGACCTCCCGTATCAACGGGGAGGCCAAAACAGTTTTGTACCACTTTGCCCAAACTCCAGCAGCATTCTTCGGGGAAAATGACAAACTTGGTTTCATGCCATTCAATGATATTCAACGTACGTTCACGCGTAAGGTCTTCGATTACGTGAGTTCCGTGCTAAACGTACAGTTTCGTGAATCGGACAATCCGAATGATGAAACGGTACTTGTCATGGCCAATAACCGACAAACAAACTCAGCAGGCTACGCTAACAGCCGTATTCTAATGCTGAATACCAGCGAGGCCAATCTAGCTCCAAGTGCAAGTAATTCAGGAGTTGCGACACTGCTGCATGAACTCGGACATTCACTGGGACTGAAGCACCCCTTTTCTCATCCGGATGCGAATGGTGATGTTGGCCAAGGTCCCTACTTGGACGGCATTGAAGATGTTGGGCGCAATACGCTAATGTCGTACAACAAAGGAAGCTCAGACTATCATCTCTCGTACAGTCCGTTCGATATCGCTGCACTACAATACTTATACGGACCGGCACAGGGGCTTTCGGCCGGGAATACTATTTGGGTGCTAGATTCAAAAAAAGCTAATTTTATCGCCGATGGTAGTGGCCGCGACACCCTAGATGCTAGTGCTATCGCAGATAGTGTAACGCTTGACCTTCGTCCAGGGTATTGGAGCTTTCTCGGTGATAAGACTAGTTCGATCGTGAGTCCCGCACAGGTAACGATCAATTTTGGCACCGTTATTGAGGACCTATTGGGCGGTGCCGGCAATGACCGCCTGACTGGAAATGAAATAGCCAATCACATCAAGGCCGGCGCTGGCAACGACACCATTATGGGAAGCCTTGGCAGCGATATCCTTGACGGTGGCGTCGGGATGGACATAGCAGCCTACCTCGGTAAGCTCGACTCTTACTCGATTAAGATCGGTAAGGATGGCGTTACGGTATCTGATAAAAATCGCGCTAATGATATCGATTGGTTGACTGGCATTGAACGTCTCAAGTTCGACGATACTATGGTAACGCTCGATATTTATGGGTCTGCCGGTCAGGCTTATCGCTTATATCAGGCTGCGTTTAATCGTACGCCTGACTTAGGAGGTATGGGATATTGGATCAGCCAAATGGAGAAAGGCGCTAGTCTTGGAGATGTCGCCTCGGCTTTTATTGGTTCGCAGGAATTCGTTGCCATGTACGGAGCTAATCCGAGCAACAGCAGCTTTCTGCAAAATATTTATCAGAATATCCTTCATCGAGCGCCAGACCCGAGCGGGTTCACCTTCTGGTTAAAGGCAATGGATAGCAAAAATGCAAATGCTGTGGATATCCTGAGCCAGTTCAGCGAGAGTAACGAAAACGTGATAGCACTCACCGGTATATTGGAAAACGGTATTGCCTATGCCCCCTTTGGCGGTTAAAGCCCTTCGTACGGCCTCATTATCATGTGCTCCTTGTTTGACTCTGCTTTTTGTTGCCAATTTTTCCAAGCCGCCGGGGGTGTGGCGCAATCATTAATAAATTATGCGAAACGATAAGACGGAAGCAGAGGTCAGCAGGTTAAGTAACTCACCTTCGCGAAAGTTGTCGTTCCGCTGACTTGCAATACAAGGCGGTGGCTTCAAGCGCAGAAGTTGCATGTTGGTAATTATATGTATGCAGAATGAAATCACAATAATGTGGAGGCACGGCTGCGTCTGCACTAACGTGACTTTAGAGGAATGCAAGCGCTCTCGGGTTCGTGGAGCACCCTTTGAGTCACGAGTCCGTGCACCTGCATGAACGTCTGCTTTTGGCCTATTGTGTTGAAAAACTGGGCTCCTGTGTCGGTCGGAAACGAAGAATCGGTAACTCGACTGTCCAAAACGGCCACCATGGCACGAACGCGAGCCAGTTGGGCTGTCGACATCACCGAAAATTCGTTATAAAAGTTGCCGCCCGACTTTTTCAACACAATAGGCCGATTGCGGACGCTAGCGTATGGCTCAGTGCAAGACACTGTTGTCGCTACGCTAACCCAGCTGCAAGCGCGATTTCGGAAAGCGGTAGGTTACTGCTGAGCGGCCAGATGGAGGGGGAATCCGGCCGGAATCTGAAACCGTTTAAAATCAGATGGTTGGATGGCCAGTGCGTAATTCGTGCGCAACTGTTGTACCAAGTTGCTAAGTCGGGAAAAGCGCGGACTGTCACGAGGGACCAGATCCAACCCAAATCAGCCGTTACTACTTACCGACTATATACGAGACTTGGGCGGATTCCTTCGTGCAGTCCGATTCGCTATATTGCGATGTAACTTTGATTATCGCAAGTTAGTATGAAGTATAAACCAGTAGATTTAATCTTTGCCTTTCAATTTCGCCTGACGACGAGCGGCAGCTAAACCGAACAACCCAAAACTTAATAGAGTTAGAGTTGCTGGTTCTGGAACTGCTGACGCATTTTCAAATGAGATAGAAGCGTTTGCGAATTCCCCAGTTTGAAGATTATTTACCTGAGGGCCCAACGTATAGGTAATTCTCAAAGCTCCATCAGCTAGAATCGAAGTTAGATTAGCGAGTGGAATGATTGCCGACGTTGTTACAGGTGACCCGTACTGAGTTCCCACGTCTGTTGCAAAATCGAACAAATCGTTGCTAGGATTGTTATCAAAAAGTCTTCCAAGATTGAATCCTTCAATGTCAACATTTATCCATTCGCTGTTCGTATCAAAGTCGCCCCGAATGTTAAGTGTGAATGTCCCATTCGAAAAGGCTTTGACAGGCGTCAAAATCGTACGGGTAAAGGTTGCGTTTGCCGCGTTTGTGTTCGAGAACTCAGCAAAATTATTGGAGTAGGTAACTGGTATGGCAGAAGCACCAACAGCAGTGAAGCTGAAAACTGACGTGGCAATCAGCTTGACAAGTAATGAAATTTTCATATGAGAACCCTAGTTTGTGGAACTCATTGTTGAGCAAAAATTATACCAAGTAAAAATTACGCATAGAAACAGTTGGTTAGCGCCAAGCAGGTAAGATGAGTGTAAGATTTTTCGACAGACCTCTGAACGAGAAAGGTCGAGCAGCATTAGAAGTTGCCGCTGTCGCCCAAGAGCGATTAGCCGATCGCATTCCTACAGGTATAGTTGGCCAACGGCATCATTTCTAGGTCCAATGATCATATTCGCGGCGTTTGCCTCGACTGCTTTGCAATGACCGCTTCTGGCCGATGGCGGCCGGTCAGCTGAAGCATAGCAGGTCGCCAGGACCGGAAAATCGCTGACTGTCACGAAGGACCTGATCCGACCCAAAGCGGACCGCCCGCTCACTCCTCAAGCCAGTGCAAGGCTTGCGTAAGGTCGTTATAGAAAACGCGGTATTCCCCCTCACCAAATTGTCCGAAGGCGATCCGCGCTAAGTAAGCCAGTCGTGTATTCGGAACCAAAATCGCTTTACGGAGAGGTCGATCTTGGAATAGTTGCCTTGTTGTGTTGTCGAGTTTTTCTTGCATCAGTGCAAGCTCGACGTTATGCGTCTCCATTTCCAATCCGTCATAGAGTACGCGTGTGTAACCGGTATCCTGAAGCAGTTGGACTACCCGCTCGTGTGTTTCTTCAAGCATGCCTTCGGTTAATTCGCCTCTCAGTCGGGCCACAATGACGTTGCCGAGAGGCTCAATCCAAAGTTGAGTATTTGGCATTTTATCCACTTAAATTAGTTTAAAGCTCGCAATTCCACCCCCGCAATACTAAAGGCAACCGCTCCTTAGATGTGACCGCTTTTGGCCGATTGCGGACGGTCGGCACGGCTCAGTGTACTCCGCTGTTGCCTTCTGAGCAACTTGAAAGTTTTGTTAGGTGTTCTAAGTAAAGTTGCTCGCAAAATTCCGCATGGCTAAGAAACAACAATTGAGTCACCCGTTACCGTAGTACCGTCAAACCGTACCGACTAACTCCATGGCCGTGAAATCACTTCGCGACGAACTTAAGCTCGATTTTATTCATGCCAGTCAGTTAAGCCGACTGGCATTTTCTATTGACCTCCCGGACTCCAAATGATATCTCTGGTCTATTTTTTTTAACCTGAGCTCACCAATAATCATGCCATTCCATGCCTAGAGCCTCTAGCCTGCCTAATAGGAGCGGGATTGATTAACAACGCAAAAAAAAAGAAAATCCTAATCAAACCTAAAATTGGTCTAAATTTTGCAACAAATATGGTATAACTTTAGTACCAGGGACCGTAAACCCTAGTTCAACCGCTCCGAAAGAATCACTCAAGCATTTCGACTCTTTCAAGCACTAGACCAAGAGACATGCGTCCTAAACCTGCCGATCAAACTGCGCAAACCTGCGCCTAACTTGCTCATCAGGATTGCTCGATCCGGCTTGGTCTGCAGTAATCGCAAGGATGGGCCGATCACGGCGGAGACATGACAGGACGTCGATCATGCTGAGGTTCCAGCAGACCTGTTACTACCGAGGAGACCCTTCGCTTGGTAGCAACTGCCCATGCAGTCTGGTAGTAGGCGATCGGCTTCGCCCGTAGAGGCGCTCGTACCCTGATTTTGCAAAGACACCCGAAGGGTGAATGCAAAATCCCACTTCAAAACAGACATAAACCCATACGTAGGTCTTTATAAGAGACGTGTACGCCGGTGCCCAGCTAATTCTTTGAAACCCCAGTCGCGACGATCGGGCTAGTTGGATCATCCAGGGACGCGGCTCAAAATGCGGAAACTTAGCGGTGAGAGAACTACACAGCCACTTCTCTGTCCGCGACAGCGGACAGAGAGTAAAAAATCAGAAATTCACTTTCCAATAAAACGTAATAGATTAATAATAAACGGTATCAATAAAGTTTATGCTTCTAGAGTCGCAATAGCGAGGTTGTTCGCGCTGTTGATGTGTTCCATGGAGTGTTGGTAATTTGCGAAAAAAACGAGTTACTCCTCAATAATTTATTTCGCCTATTTCGTTTATTTGTTTTTTTCTCTAAAATTCGCCCATCAAACGCAGGAAATTTTCGCGTTACAAGATGAGAATGTTTAGTGAAAATAGTTAACCTTAGAACGGGCGAAATGAGCACGTATTTAACTGCAAATGAATTGGCTGAGCTGGTCGGTTGCAAACCTAACCAGCGCAGTAGGATGATCGGTTGGTTATCTTCAACTAGATGGAAATTCGAGGTGGCTTCAACGGGTCTCCCTCAGGTAGCTCGTGCATATTACGACCGAAAAATGGGAATCTCTGAAGAAACGAAAGGCTCGCGAAATGCCGAAACTCCAAACCTCACTGCGTTCAAGTCGTAAAGAACGAACGGGAATCGACCGTTTGTATAAACGGGTTGGGAAACGCAAGGTTTCCTGGTACTACCAATATCCTGACAACAGGAGTGAGACCTTGGCCAGCGCCCCATTAGGGGATAAGAAGGCGATTGCCGACGCGGACCGTACCGCCAAACGGAAGGCCCTCGACATACAGCAGGGGGTTGTTGTAGCCGGATCAGTTGCAGAAATGATCGAGCGTTTCCGAGATGAGGCGGCGCCAAAGCATTACAAGGACCAGTCGAAAGACGGTCTGGCCGTGCGCGCTGGCGCCTACGCTAACTTGACGAAGTTCTTTGGCGCTATGCGACCTATGGCACTGAAAACACAACACGGGTACCAGTATCTGGAAGCGCGCGCGAAAGCCGGCGCCCCCGCGAAAGCAAACAAGGAGCTGTCGCTAATGTCAACCATTTGCTACTTCGGTATACGTTGGGGGCTGATCGAAGCGAACCCATTTAATGACATGATTCAGAACAGGACAGAGAGGAAGGTTCGAACGATCTACCGGAGCCAGATAATCCGTTTCTACCTTTGGTCACGCCGGCAGACGTCTGGATACCAGGTGATGGGCTGCGCTGGCATGTTTACTTACTTGACTGGTTTCCGGGCGGCTGAGGTACGGCCTTTCCACGTAACCGGCTTTGGCGAAGAAGGGGTGCGGGTGATCAGTGCGAAGCGGAAGAAGGGAGAGGACGAGGTGACGAAGCTGCGCGAGTGGTCCCCACGATTGCGAACTGTGGTGGCAAGGGCGAAGCAGGCCCACACGGCAAGCCGGTTGTTCCTGTTCGCGAACGCAAAGGGCCAACCATACACAAAAAGCGGGTGGGGATCACTGTGGGCGGACGCGATGTTTGATTGGATTGCATCGTTCGACAGCGAGGTTTCGGCTGCTCTGGCGGCAAAGCGGGAATGGGAAGTCCGATACCGGGCGGCTAGGAAGGCCAAGACCACGATCAAGCCATATGAGGGGTACAAGATCACGGAGCACCCGGATTATTTCGCTCTATCCGACATTCGTCCAGCCGCGATCACAACTAAGCTGCGTAACCGAAGCAAAGACGTCTACGAGTTCGCCGGGCACGCGAATCCGTCCACTACGCACCGGTTTTACGACCGACGACAAGAAAAACGGGCGAAGGCCACGGAGTGATGTATGGCACCGAAATTGCAGAACTTCTGGCAGCAATGCATTTCCTCACTTACATCTAGAAGCTCCCCCTGCCGGTTCCTGTGGCAGAATATGATGCCGCCTGGTTGGTAGTAGACCCAATGGCCCGCTTGGCGAAAACGTCCTTAAATATGGCATGGCAGAGAACACGCTCGGCTAGCCCGCGTAAAACGCGAGCTGGGTCAGCATTTCGGATGCTTCCGTTTTGGTCAAGCCATTATCCATTGCCCGGTTAAGAAAATAAGTGACCTGGGCCTTGGCCTGATGCAACCAGAGCGCTGACGATGACGATACTGCAGCCGCTTGGTGCAAGGCTAGGCCTAAGAGCGCCTAACAAAACCCTGTGGTTGCTCAGCAGGCAACAGCCAAGTACACTGGGCCGTGCCGACCGCTCGCAATCGGCCAAGAGCAGTCTTCTAAGCAGCCGATTGTAGATGCATATTTGGATTCTTGAGCGAAATTTGCTTTTCTACGAATCGCACTTATTAGAGGTGGCAGGCCATCCACACTAGCGAGCAAAAGATCATGGGACGATGGAAACAATGGAAGGAGGCAGATGAGGCGGCTAACCTGCCGTCGGAGGCATTTGTCCCATTTAGAGAATATGAGCCATTGGAAATTAATGACCACTGGCTTAGAACCGCGTCTGACGACGACAAACTGGATGCTATGCGCTTGTGGTTCCGTGCGCGCTTCTGCGATCCTGTCCTTGAGACTCCCTACAATGGTCGTGAAGGCGGCTTCCTGTTCATCAACGGCGGTCCTTATGATCCGGCTGAGGTTATTTTTGACCGTTTCGGAAACCTAGCTCAGCAAGACCTAATAAAGATCGTTGTGGAAGAGATGCACGCTGAGCATCACGATCAGTGGGCACCGGTGCGATATGATCCACCGGATGAGTATGATGATCTCTTCGACCTGCCTAACTTTCGTCGTGCCGACGAGCCAATACTTCGTCTGGTCGAGCGTTTACAACAAGCCAAGGCAGTTCTTACAATGTCTGGCGATGCTAATACCAAGAGTCTTGTAGAAAAGCTTGCATTTGGCGCTGCGATTAGTGCCTTAGAAGCCTTTCTAAGGGAAACAATCTCATATTGGGTCGAACACGACAGTCAGGTCGTAGAAAACATTATCACGAAGATCCCGCGTTTTCGCGACGAACCAATGTCCCTAGGACAGATCTACGAGCGGCAGAAAAATTTGAGGTCGCATGTTCTTACATACTTGCAGAACATTGTTTGGCATCGATGGGACCAAGTAAGCCCACTGTTCAAAATTGGGTTGGGTATCGATCTGGACAGCACTAAAATATTTCAGAACGCGATGGTCAAACGTCACGATATTGTACATCGGAGTGGACACGATAAAGCCGGCATTCCTATCAGTATTAATAGCGATGAGGTCACACGTCTCTGCGGAGAGATCGAGAAATTCGCCACGACAATCAAGCGTAGAATTGACGAAAAATTATTTTCGTTCTGAGTCTAGTTTTGCAGCATTTTAAATAGGCCTGGTACAGGCAGAATCAGCCGTTGCAGCTTATTCGCAAATAAGCGGATAAGCGTATGCGACACCTAAGCATTCTCTTCACGGACTGTCACTTGCCTGCTCGCTCATCTGTTAGTGGTATGTCGAGAGTTTTTGTTAGGCGCTCTAAGCCAGAGATCTCGGAACAGCGCGTCGGTTGTGCACTGCACCACGCACGGCGCAACTTTACCAAAAGTATCGTTCAGCCTAGCCCGCTTATCCTGGCCTTCCTTGTCGAGTTGAAGCAGCTTAACTTGGCCGGAGGCAGCTACTCGTTACCGATTTTGCCCTCAGCGAATACGACCTTCGCGGCCTTCACGGTCTTCACGGCACCTATTGCGTTCGGCCAACCAGAATAGAAATCAAGGTGGGTAAAATTCCGATATTTCTTCAAGCTTAACGCCATTGTCGAGCGCCCTGTTCAGATAATATGACACCTCGGCTGGTGGTTTCTGCCAATCAAACTGCGCAATGTGTATGCTAACGATCGATTTTAACTTCGCCGTTTCTTATCGCAGATAGAATTTTTCCTTGCAGCAGTGCTGTAGCATTGCACGTTGCCGATAGATGCTGTAGCATTTCATCGAAGTCTTTTGGCTCATAACATAAGTCTATCCCGTCCTCGTTTCGAAAAAGGAGGTCGTTTGGATAGTTTTCGTGAAATAACCAAGCTGTATGGGCACAGAAGTTTCGTTTTTTTGCCCCGCTCTTGATCCTATTTTTAACGAGACTCCACTCGTCAGCCAAGGCAGGGGTCAAGTAACGAAGGAGTAGCCGATCAATAATCTGCAAACGTTTATGGATTGAATCTATTTCTTCCATAATCACCATCGAATTTCTATCGTGCCGAACACTGATGCCGCCACCTTCAGTCACAACGTGCGTCCCCATAGCTGCGCTTAGCATTCTCGAAAGATATTCCTCAACCATAGCCCACTCCAGCAAGATAGCAGAGATCCTAATTGCGCAGTCGACTCTGCCCATGATGTTTGCTGCGCCTCCCTGCACCCGGCTACCTATTTGCACGACTTTTGGCATTGTTTCCTCAACTTAGACTCTTCACGTGACCTATCAGTTAATATAAATCAAAAATTACTTAGCAGCATTATATTCAGAGGTAAGACCGTACAATCTTGTTCTCTCCAAGTCGAAAAATTTCCAACGGATGGCTTGAGACCCGCATGGTTGGGCACGGATTTATGAAGTTTCGTTGGAAAAACAGAAACTCAAGGTCTTGATTTAAAAAGGAAAATTGAGATTTGACGGCTGGATTGTGATTCCTGTCGTCGTGGGTTCGAGTCCCATCAGCCACCCCAAGAATTCAGCAGCAATAGCAAAGGGTTACACGCTTCCAGCTTGTAGCCCTTTCTCTTTTTTGGAAGATCGATTCGAGGTTTTCGAAAGTCTTCCAGCGCAAGGTACGAGAGAAGGCAATCAAGGGAGAAGAACCGGCACGCGAGTATTGGGCTAACCACCCCGCGTGCCTGTTGAAGTGCGAACAAGCGCAGCTGACCGCCGTTGCTTACGACTTGCGGCGGCGTGCGAATGCCAGGCCGGCCAAGGCCAGCCCCATCAAGCTGATCGAGCCTGGCTCAGGGACCTCCTCAGCCAATGCCAAGTTAAACACAGCGAAATTCTTGTGCGGCATTTGCATGGTGTCACTGGCAAAAATCGACTGATGGACTTGGACCTCATCCGTCATTCCAAATAGAGCCATATAAGCGCTGAAATTTAGAATCTCTGTGGCTGCGAGATTGCCATTCGCCGAATACGCGTATGGAATGACGGTATGGCACACGCCATTATCGGCACAGCCGAATGTTTTTTTGGCGTCGGAGTCGAAGTTCCCGGTCAAACCGTCGACGAACACTTGTGCCAGCAGTGCCTGAGCTGCGAGCACGGCGTTATCACTGGTGGTGAATGCGAATGCTGAGTTGGAACATCCGTCAAACAGCGATTCGCACGAGCCATCCATGAACTTGACGTCGTACAGCGTTCCGGCAACATCGACGTTCTTTGCACCAGTCAAGATGCCGTTGCTGTCCACTTGAAGGATCGCTGCTGCACTTGCTTGAGAAGCTGCAAGAATTGCACAGCTAGCGATGAAGGTGCGAAAGAACGGCAAGATTTTCATGATTTCCTGGCAGAAGTAGATAGATTGAAGTGACATCGGCGCGACTGGTGTAGGCAATTCTCTAAAGCAAATATCGTGCCGTAAAGAAAATATTCATTGCTGACAGTTACTTAACTAAGTCAGCGCTGACTTGGCGACCTATACTGTAAGAAATTTCGACAAGAATTAGTAATTGCCTGCGATCAGCTTCCCTTGATATATAGAGATCCTGTGTCTTTGCGCTGCTGGCGACCAGCAGTGCAGGAATGTCCCGATTAGCCTGAAGAATGGAAAAGGCAGGCAAATGCCTGCCCTCTTAAACAAAGGAAAGCCGGATCAGGGATTTGCCACCAGGCTGAAATCGTCAAACGTCAGGTTGTAGTCATCCCCTGCCGCGCCGACTGCCCCCAGTATCTGCAACTGGGCCGCCGCATTCGTCACCGGTGCGGTGAACGTGTACGTGAAGGTGCCGGTCGTCGGTGTCAATGCCGCAGTCACGTCCAGGTAGCGGGCGAAGCTGCCGCCGTTCTCGCCAATCACTACCCCAACCGTCCTGGCGACGCTGGCGGCGCCTTTGAAGACTAGGGTATAGCTGCTGCCCTTGACCAGTGAAATGTTCGGTTGGTTGAGCTGCACATGCCAGTTATTCCCGGGATCCACGTCGGTGACCACCAGCCGCGCACTGCCATTGACGGTCGACGCGACGAGCGAACCCGTGCCGGGGCTGGCCCAGGTGATCCAGTTCGGCGCCAGGTCGCTTGAGAAATCGCCGTTCTTCAACAGGTTCACACCAACGACGGGTCCGCTTGGTGCGTCCGCGGCGCCGATGTCTTCGACCACGACATTGTCGATCCACACCAAGTTGTTCCCTGCTTTCGCCAGATTGAACACCACGCGCGCGCCATTGTTCGTGGCGGACGACATATCGAAGGTCCGTGTGAACCTTTGCATGCCCGTCGTCAGCTCGGCAGGATGGTCGCCGCCGGAATAAGACTCGAAATTCCGGTCCTGGCCGGCGCCCACGGTATAGCTCATGCTGCGGTTGGTAGAAGCGCGTGCGTCGAAGCTGATCCGGTACTTGCGCCCTTCTTTCAGCGGAATATTGTTGTGCTGGAGCTGGACGTTCCAGATTTCGGCGCCGGGGTTCGTGATGTCGATCTTGAGCGCCCCGCCGTCGTTACTCGCGTTGGCTTCGCCATTCAGTTTGAACAGGTTCCAGAAATAGGAATTACTGGCGCCTGCGATGGTCTCCACATCCGGGTTCTGCGCGACGATGGCGTTGGTCGCGGTCCAGTCGAACGAGGGGTTGTAAACCAGGTTGCCGTTGACTGCGGGACGGGCAACCGTCGTCGCCGGTGTCCACGGATATTTCATCTCCGGGCGCGGACCGGGATCGCGCTTTTCGTCGGGCAGCGAGGACCAGCGGATATAGTCGATCGCCATCTCGGCCTTGTCGGGCGTCGTGGCGTCCGGATTGCCGTCGAAATTGCCGCCGACTGCGAGATTGATCAAGAGGTAGAACGGCTTGTCGAACGGAGCTGGCCAGGGATTCAGATCATCGTCGCTATCCGGCGGATTGACGTTCGAGCTCCACCATTTCGTCTGCGTCGCGGTGACGACGCCGTCGATCGACCACTTGATTTCGTTTGAGCGCCATTCCAGCGTGTAGGTGTGCCACTCGCTGACGGTGCCGCCGTTGGCGATGGTTGCCTCCTGGCCCGTGTAGATATTGCGCGGCCACATCCCGCCGTAATGGAGTGTCTGGGCGATCTTGGTCGGCTTGCTCCCCATCCCTTCCATGATGTCGATCTCGCCATTGGCCGCCCAACTTGCGTAGGGATTGCCGACATTATCTTCGGGTAGCATCCAGACTGCCGGCCACAGGCCTTTGCCCACCGGCAGCTTGGCGCGGAATTCGATCTTGCCGTAGGTGCGACTGAATTTGCCGGCGGTGCGGATGCGCGCGGAAGACCATGTGAAGGTCTGGCCTGCGTTACCGCCGGCAGTCGTGCCGATCACCGGTTCCTTGCGCGCGGTAATGATCAGGTTGCCGCCCTCGACGCGCACGTTCTCCGACCGGTCCGTGTAGTACTGCAGCTCATTGTTACCCCAGCCAGGGTTGCCAATGTTCGCACCATTGCCCAGCTGGTAGCCCCACTTCGTGGTGTCGAGTGCGGCGCCGTTGAAGTCGTCGCTCCAGACGAGGGCCGGGTCCGGTGCGGGTAGCACAGGCGGGGGCGTCGTTGCCACTGGCGGCGGCGAGGAGCGGCCGCTGCCTCCACAGGCGCTGAGTAGAAAGGCGATGCTGGCGATGGCGAAACGATATCTATATTGGAACATCCGTGTCTCCTGATTATCTTTAACTGCGCCATGGGAGAAATCTTGTAGCGATCAAATAATAAACAGGTTTGGAATCGTTTCCAAGTTAACTTTCTGCGCGATGTGTGCGCTTCGCCGAGCCGCCAGGGTCTTACGCGGTGTAAACGAAAAAACCCGCCGTAGCGGGTCGAGACCGGAGAGCCTGTCGCTCAGCGCTGCTTGCGGCGAATTCCGGCAAGTCCGAGCAGCCCCAGGCCGACGAGGCCGAGGCTTGCAGGTTCTGGAACATCCGCCTGCGGCGTCACGGGCGTGATGCTTTCGACGAAATACACCACGGTGCGTGAGCCGAACTCACCGCTGACCTTGCTGACAAATGGCGAGCTCCCGAATTCGATCCTCACGCCATCCGCATTCGTTCCGAAAAAATTAATGTCCCTAACGATATTGCTGGCGTCAATCTCGAAATGGGCCGTCACATCAGACTTAACGAACGATGTGGTGAACTCGCCAAAGTCGAAGTGCAGGTCGAGGCTTTCGAGCGGCGCGCGGAAAGTCGCTTCAGGAGCGGGTTGCGTCAGCTTGGCGGTATCGTAGATGAAGGAACCCTGGCCATAATCCGGGCCGAACATGCTGCCGTCGCTGATGTTGAAGCCGACCCGCATCAGCCCCGCATTTGCCGATGTCGCCAGTACGAAGAGAGCAAAAGCGCAGATTTTCTTACCGAGAGTATTGAACATGGTAGGAGTCCTGGTTAGTACGCGAAGGTGCGCAGGTTCCCGCATATGCAATTACCATGCCAAAATGAAAACTTTTCAAAAATTCATGGACTTATCCAGACGGCACAAGGATTGCCGCGCACGAGGTGTAAAGACGTTCGACAGGAGCTTGTCATTACAGCGGCCCAGAACGAAAAACCGCCTGCATTGCAGGCGGTTCGGGTTCCAGCTCAAGCGCGCTTAATAGCGGTTCGCATTGTTCGGACGGGCGTCGTGGCGGTTCGGGACGCCGTCTCCGTCACGGTCGCGGTCGAAGCGGTTGCGGACACCGTCGCCGTCACGGTCGCGGCGGGCCAGGCGGTGGTTGTCGCGAACCCAGCCGCCGCGGTCGAGGTACCAGCCGTTACGGTCCTGGCGCCACACCGGCTGCTGGTAGACATAGCCAGCCCGCACACGCTCGTAGTGACCGCGTTCCCACACGTAGCGGCGGCCATTATAGGCCCAGTAGCCCGGCACCCACTCATAGCCGCGACGGGCTTGCGGGATCGCTTCACGGCGCAGCGGCGGCGGCGCTTCGCGCACCACGATTACTTCAGTGCGCCCCTGGGCCTGCGCCTGGACCGGCGCGAAGGCTGCGGTACTGATCAGGACAGCTGCGGTAGCGGCAAGAATGCTCTTCATGGTGGTTCTCCTGTCGGTTTGTGTTGAGACCACTATAACCAGCCTCAAGCACGCACGGGAGAAATGAAAAACCTGCTTACAATCGAAACATGCTGCTATGAAAATGTAACCGAGGACGAAAAAAAAGCCGGCAATGCCGGCTTTTTCGGAGCGGAAGAGATCAGTCCAGCTTCCAGGCGTAGTCGACCTTAGTCCAGGTCGCTGCAGGTGCACCGTCCTTGGTGCCCGGCTTGAACTTGCACGACGACAGGCCTTTCAGGGCTGCGCGGTCCAGGTTCTTGAAACCGCTCGACTTGTCCAGCTTCGACTCGGTCACGGTGCCGTCGGCGCTGACCAGGAAGGATGCCGAGGTCGTACCCTGCTCTTCGTTCATCAGCGAGGCCTTCGGATATTCGACCGCACATTTCTTAGGGTCAAAGGATGCCGGCACTTCGGCGGCGAAGGAGGCGCCGGCGGCGGCGGCCAGGGACATTGCGGCAATCAGTTTCATGGTCAGGTTTTTCATCATTCCCCCAATAAGGCTATAAGGTTTTGTTTAAGGTTCGCAGTCTCACTGCTGCCGGTCCGGGGGCCGGCATTTTCTCTCTTAGAATTCTTCCCACTCGTCGCTGGCGACAGTGGCGGCTTTCTTCGGCTTGGCCGGCGCGTCGTCGTGCGAGGCCGGGGCAGCCGACGCCGATGCAGCAGGCTTCTTCACGCCCGCCTTCCTCAAGGCCGGTGCCGGACGCTTGGCGGCTGCCGGGCGCACCACGACGGCGGTGCTGGCGGCGACCGGGGCCGCGGCCGGGGCCGGGGCCTGCGCCTGGTACTGCTCGCCCTCGCTCAGCTTGAAGATGCTGACGACGCGGGCCAGTTCGCCCGCCTGGTCCTGCAGGCTTTGCGCAGCGGCAGCGGCTTCCTCGACCAGCGCGGCGTTCTGCTGGGTCATGCTGTCCATCTCGATGATCGACAGGTTCACCTGTTCGATGCCGGCGCTCTGCTCGGCGCTGGCGTTGGCGATTTCGCTCATGATGTCGGTCACGCGCTTGACGCTCGTCACCACTTCATCCATCGTCACGCCGGCCTGGCCGACCAGCTTGCTGCCGCGCTCGACCTTCTCGACCGAGTCGCCGATCAGGGTCTTGATCTCTTTCGCTGCCGCGGCCGAACGCTGGGCCAGGTTACGCACTTCCGATGCCACGACCGCGAAGCCGCGGCCCTGTTCGCCGGCACGCGCCGCTTCCACGGCGGCATTCAGCGCCAGGATGTTGGTCTGGAAGGCGATGCCGTCGATCACGCCGATGATGTCCGAGATCTTGCTGGCCGAACTGTTAATCTCGCCCATGGTGCCCACCACCTGAGACACCACTTCGCCACCCTTGCGGGCCACGTCCGACGCGGTTGCGGCGAGGGCGTTGGCCTGGCGGGCGTTGTCGGCGTTTTGCTTGACGGTCGAGGTCAGTTCTTCCATTGCCGACGCGGTCTTCTCCAGCGAGCTGGCCTGCAGTTCGGTACGCGAGGACAGGTCGATGTTACCGGCTGCAATTTCACGCGAAGCGGTGCCGATGGTTTCGGTGCCGCGGCGCACCTGTTCGACGATGCCGACCAGGCTGTTACGCATTTCCTTCATTTCCACCAGCAGGCTGCCGCGGTCCGATTCTTCGGTCTCGATGGCCACTGCCAGGTCGCCATGGGCGATGCTGGCGGCGATCTGGGCGGTGTAGGCCGGCTCGCCACCCAGCTGCTTGCGCAGACTGCGCGTGATCAGCCAGGCTGCCACCACGCCCATGGCGACGGCGGCCAGCAGCATGAAGATCATGAAGTTACGGGCGTTTTCGAATTCCGACTCGGCGTCGGCCTTGCTCTGGGCGTTCTGCTTTTCTTCGAGAGCGGACAGCTGGTCCAGCGCCTCGGTCCACTTCTTCTGCACCGGACGGACTTCGCGGATCATCACGCGGGTAGCATCCATCGCGTTGTTGGCCAGGTAGAGTTCCGATGCCCTCTGGATGGCGGGCATGGCCTCGCCTTCAAATTGCTTGACCTGTGCCAGCAGTGCTTTTTCCTTGTCGCTGGCATGGGCCGCGAACAGGGTCGACAGCTTCTTCTGGGCTTCTTCGTACTTGCGGGTCTGCTCCTTGAACTTGACCATTTCCGGTTCCATGTCGGCCGGGTCGGTCATCAGGGTCAGCACGCGCAGCGAAGCGACACGCTCGCCGACGTTGTTGCGCATATCAGTCACGAGCGCAGTCGACACGTTGCTCACGCTCACGACCTTGTCGAGGCGGTCCTGGATCTGGGACATGCGCATGATGCCGACCGCAGTCACCACGATCAGCAGTACCAACACCAGCGCGAAGCCGAGTGCAAGGCGGGTACCGACCTTCAAGTTGTTCAAAAAAGCCATTCCTGTTCTTCCCTGTATCTATTGATCGAATTCGCCCGGATCCCTGCGCCGTGCGACGCCTGGCGTAACTGTTTGTGAAGTTACGACTATTTCCGACAGGATAAATCAAAAGTTCTGCGCGGAAAGTCGAAATCGACCACGGCATCCGAACTTGTTTCAGCTCAACAACGGTGTTGACATAATTCAACACGTAGGGCGCAGTAGAAATTATGCGTGCAGAATTGCTGGGCAGCAAGCTTTAACCGACTTGACTATACAAATCGCACTGAATTATGTAGCAATTTGCCGACAAGAAACAAAAATGGCGCACCGTCGTGAGCCTTTCGAAAGAGGAGAGGCTCAGGCCGCAAGCGGCATGCGCGCCGCAGCCTCCAGCAGCAGGGCCGGGTCGGCGCGTGCCAGCTTCTTCGGGTCGGACAATATCTGGCGGAAAGCGCGTGCACCGGGTAGCCCGGTCATGATGCCCAGCATGTGGCGCGTGATACTGTTGAGCTTTAGGCCATGCTGGCCGTACAAGCGCAGCTGCTCGGCAATATAGGGAAGCATGGCTTCCAGCACCTGCTGGCGCGTCTTCAGGGGGGCTGCAGGATCGCCATAGAGGCGCCGGTCCCAACTTGCCATCACCCAGGGGTTGTGATAGGCCTCGCGGCCCAGCATTACGCCATCCACATGCTGCAGGTGCAGGGCGATCTCGTCGTCCGTCTTCACGCCGCCGTTGATGATGATTTCCAGGTCGGGGAACTCGCGTTTGAGCTGGTAGGCCACGTCATAGCGCAACGGTGGGATCTCGCGGTTTTCCTTCGGGGATAGCCCCTTGAGCACGGCATTGCGGGCGTGTACGATGAAGGTCCGGCAGTCGGCGTCCGCGATGGTGCCGACGAAGTCGCGCACGAAGCCGTATTCCTCGTTGTGGTCGATGCCGATGCGGTGCTTTACCGTGACGTCAATCGCCACGGCGTCGCGCATCGCCTTGACGCAGTCCGCCACCAGTTGCGGCTCGCCCATCAGGCAGGCGCCAAAGGCGCCCTTCTGCACGCGCTCGGACGGGCAGCCGCAATTCAGGTTGATCTCGTCGTAGCCCCACTGCTCGCCCAGCTTCGCGCTTTTCGCCAGGTCGGCCGGATCGCTGCCGCCCAGCTGCAGCGCCACCGGGTGCTCCATGGCGTCGTAGCGCAGGTGGCGCTCGACGTCGCCATAGACCAGGGCGCCGGTGGTGACCATTTCAGTGTACAGCCAAGTATGGCGGGTGATGTGGCGGTGAAAGACGCGGCAGTGGCGGTCGGTCCAGTCCATCATGGGGGCGACCGACAGGCGGCGTGGTGGCAACTGGGCTTTTGGGACAGGCAATATCAAACTCATAAGAGAAGTAGCATGCAGCCGGTCGGCTACGGAAGGCGACATCATAGAGCAAAACCCCAGATCTCGTGGATGCATAACCGGGCCGGTAGCATCGTGGTTGGCCGAGCCCAACATCACGCTATGTAAACAAAAAACGTATTCTGAAAAGAATTTCCATATGGAACTTAATGCCGCACCGAAACATGTCGCCTTGTATCTGTGAGAGCGAGTGACGCACTCGAAATACAGAATTCTCCCCTTTATATCAATCAGGAGTTCACCATGCTGAGCCTTCACACCAACAACGCAGCGCTTTCCGCACAAAGCGCGATCGGCCGCACCCACAGCTCGCTGTCGACCTCGATGACCCGCCTGTCGACCGGCTTCCGCATTAACTCGGCTATGGACGATGCTGCCGGCCTGCAAATCGCTACGCGCCTGAAGGCGCAGACCAGTGGCATGAACGTCGCCATGCGCAACACCCAGAATGCCATTTCGATGATGCAAACCGGCGAGGGCGCCCTAGAAGAGACCAGCAACATCCTGGTCCGAATGAAGGACCTGGCCACCCAGGCATCGGATGCTTCGGCAACCGACGCGGACAAGAAGGCAATGCAGTCGGAATTCGACGCGCTGGCTACCGAACTGAGCAACATTGTCGGCAACACCTCCTTCGGTGGCGCCAAACTGCTGGCCAAGAAGGCGACTGCCGCTGAAGCCGGTGCAGCGGGAACTGCAGTGACCACCGCAGCCGCCGCCAAGGCTGCAGCCGTCACCGCACAGGGCACCGCGTCGACCGCCTACACCACTGCCGCGGGTACCTACGCCGCCACGCCGAACGCTGCCAATGCTACCGCCTTGGCAACCGCGAAAGCCAACCTCGATACGGCCGACAAGACGCTGGCCGAGACCACCACCGCTGACGCCGCAGCCGCTGCCTACAAGACCGCTGCTGACGCATCGCTGCTGTCGGGTAAGGACGGCAAGTTCTCAACCGAGATGAAGTTCCAGATCGGCGCATCGGGCTCGGAAACCATGGGCGTGAACGTCGGCGCCGACATGAGCGCGCTGCATGCCGCCCTGGGCGCGACCAGCAAGAACTACAACGGTTTCGGCGCAACCCTCGGCGTGGCGGGCAACGAGCTGACTCTGGCTGGCTCGGCCACCACCTCGATCGACAAGTTGCAGACCGCCATCGACGCGGTGGCCACCGTGCGTTCGTCGCTGGGTGCGGCATCCAACCGCCTGGACCACGTCGCCACCAACCTGTCGAACATCAGCAGCAACACTCAGGCCGCCACCGGCCGCATTATGGACGTCGATTTCGCCAGCGAGAGCGCCGCGATGACCTCGAGCCAGATGCTGTTGCAAGCAGGCACCGCGATGCTGAAGCAGTCGAACAGCATGTCCTCGATGGTCATGTCGCTGCTGCAGTAATGTTATCCTTCCTGGACTAGCACCAGGGATCGCCAGGGCCAGCCGCGAGCATCGGTTGGCCCTCTTTATTTGTGGATGCGCCATGGCTAGCATTCCTCCCCTCGTCCCCCTGCTCCCACCGCCTTCGCCGCAACTGAACGTCGTCGCGGTGGCCTCCACTGTCGCCGTTGCCATGGCGCAGCAGGACGCTTTCCCCGCTCCCTTGCCGGCCTCGCAGGCACTGTGGCCGCCCCCTACGGCGGCAGATATCGCCGCCGCCGGTGCGGCGATGCGGCCGGACCAGGTTTTTATGTCGCGCCAACTGCACTTCGCGGCGGCGGACGGCCAGACGCTAGCCATCTCCTGGTGCTCGATGCTGCGCAACTACAGTGCTCAGTTAATGAAGCGCGAGGGGCGCGCCCACGCCGGCCAGCTTCCGCCGGCCGTGCTGGCCGCTTGCCAGGACGGGCGCGTGCTACGCCAGCCCGACAGCCCCTTGGCGCCGCCGCCGGATGCCTGGCGCTTCACGGTCCACGCGGGCAGCTCGCACGTCCAGCAACTGCGCCTGGTCGCGGAAGACGCGGACCAGCCGCCGGGACGGCGGCGCCGTGGACGCGCCGCGCTGCGTCTGGAGCTCGAACTAGCGGATGGGAGCAAGGTGGTGGTGCAGGTGGAACCGGCGCCCGAAGGCCTGGTGCTGGAACTGTACGCCGCCGATGCGGGCGCGTTGGAGCGCCTGCGTAGGATGGAACCGGTGCTGGAAAAGGCGGTAACTCACGCCGGCCTCCGGGTGCTGCGCTGGCGCTACCGTGACAGCCTTCCGTTAGGGGAGGTCCACGCACGGCTGGCTTATACCGAGGCGGCGCAGGCCCTTACCC
Organism: Telluria sp. ZB4P34; assembly: GCF_059686055.1. NCBI lineage: Bacteria > Pseudomonadati > Pseudomonadota > Betaproteobacteria > Burkholderiales > Oxalobacteraceae > Telluria > Telluria sp. ZB4P34. The sequence continues at coordinate 109,158 of NZ_JCASIF010000007.1, forward strand.
TGCCAGTGTTCCGGGCGGTCGCCGAACTGGCATTGCTGCTGCCAATGCAGTAGCAAGAAAATCACGCCAAGTCGTAACAGAATCTCATAAGACGGCTTCTGATCAAATAAGATTTTATCCAACCGTACCGACAATCGAGACGTCGCGGTTTTCTGGAATCTCGTTGTATGACAGCACATGCAGCCCAGGGGCGAACAGCTTGGCGTAGCGCGCCAGCAGCGGACGCACCTGCGGCAGCACCAGCAGCAGCGGCGGTGTGCGCTGCTGCTTCATCTGCTCGCGCGCCACCGGCATGTTCACCTGCAGCTGCGACAGCAGCTGCGGATCGATCGGGTAGTTGTCGAGCGCCACCTTGCCGCCGCCGTTCTGGCGCGCCTGGTTCAGGGAACCGAGCAGCATGTTTTCCAGTTCCGCCGACAGGTTAAACACAGGCATGTCCTTCTTATTGCCGAACAGGGCGGCAACGATCTGGCGCCGCAGCGCGCAGCGTACTTCGGCCGCCAGCAGGATCGGGTCCTTGGTCGTTTCCGAGCAGTCCAGCAGCGTGGTGGCGACTACCACGATGTCCTTCAGCGACACGCCTTCGGCCAGCAGCACGCGGAATACGCGCAGCAGCTGTGTATGGGTCAGCGCCTTTTCCAGCGCCCCGGCCAGCTTGGGCGACAGCGCCTGCAGGCGCTCCAGGATGGCCGGCACGTCTTCGTGGCGGAACAGCTCGTACAGGTACTCGCGCACCACCTTCGAGGTGTGGGTGGCGATCGCGCTCGGCACCTCGACCACCTGGTAACCCATGCCCAGCGCATGGCCCTTCTGGTCCGGCGCAATCCAGGTGATCGCCATACCGTAGGCCGGCTCGATGCCCGGAATGCCATCCAGTTCGCCGTACACGTTCGGCGACGGGATCGCCATCAGGTGGTCCGGCATCACCTCGGCTTCGGCCACCACGATGCCCGACAGGCTGATCGCGTACTGCGCGGGACGCAGCGCGAGGTCGTCGCGCACGCCGATCGCCGGCAACAGCATGCCCATCTGCTCCGACAGGCTCTGGCGTACGCCCTTGATGCGCTTGAGTAATGGCTCGCCCTGGGCTGCATCGAGCATGCCAACCAGCTTGTAGCCGACCGCCACCGTCACCGGCTGCACGACCGGCAGCGCCTGCCACTCGAGTTCCGGCGCCCGCTCGTCGCGCAGCGCGGCCTCGATCGCCGCCACGCCGGCATTGTCGGGCGCCTTGACGCGTTTGCCCAGCTTCCAGCCGACATAGCCCACCACCGCGGCGAAGATGAAGAAGGTCAGGGTCGGCATGCCCGGCACCAGGCCGAGCACGATCATCACGCCTGCAGCCGAGTACAGCACCGCCGGCTGGGCCAGCAGCTGGCCGCTCACCTGGTGCTCCAGGTCGCCCGATTCGCCGATGCGGGTCACCAGGATCGCGGCCGCCGCCGACAGCAGCAGCGCCGGGATCTGGGCCACCAGGCCGTCACCGATGGTGAGCAGCGCGTAGACTTTGGACGCCTCGCCCAGCGGCAAGTCGTGCATCAGGGCGCCGATGGCGATACCGCCCACCAGGTTGATGATCAGGATCAGGATCGAAGCAATGGCGTCGCCGCGCACGAATTTCGAGGCGCCATCCATTGCGCCGTAGAAGTCGGCTTCGGCCGCCACGTCCTTGCGCCGCTGGGTGGCCTTCTCCTGGTTGATCAGGCCGGCGTTCAGGTCGGCGTCGATCGCCATCTGCTTGCCGGGCAGCGCATCCAGGGTGAAGCGCGCCGACACTTCCGAGATACGTTCCGCGCCCTTGGTGACGACGATGAAGTTGATGATCATGAGGATCACGAACACCACCAGGCCGACCACGAAATTGCCGCCGATGACGACATTGGCGAAGGACTCGATGACGTTACCGGCTGCGTGCGGGCCGGTATGGCCGTTGAGCAGCACGACGCGGGTCGAGGCCACATTCAGGGCCAGGCGCATCAGGGTGGTGCCCAGGATCACGGTCGGGAACACCGAGAAATCGAGCGGACGCTTGGCGGTCACCGACACCAGGATCACGATCAGCGCCAGCACGATGTTGAACGTGAACAGCACGTCGAGCAGCACCGGCGGCAGCGGCAGCATGATCATCGCCAGCAGCGCGATCAGGAAGACCGGCCCGGCGAACTTCTGGCGCTTGAGCTCCGAGATGAAAGCGTTGAAGTTGGCGGAAATGCTCATGCAGTAACCTCACTCAGGTGAGATGGAACGGCCATCTCGTTGGGGAACCGTGGGGGCGCCTGGCGCCGGCCTGCACGGAACGCGTTCAATTGCAGAACGTAATTCAGGACCTGCGACACCGCCTGGTACAGCTGCGCAGGAATCTGCTGCTGGACCTGGCTGGTGTTGTAGATCGCGCGCGCCAGCGGCGGCAGCGACAGGGTCTCGATGTTGTGCTCGCGCGCCACGCGGCGGATATACAGCGCCATCTCGTCCACGCCCTTGGCCACCACGAAGGGAGCCTCGGCGCGGTTGGTGTCGTACTTCAGCGCCACCGCGTAGTGCTCGGGATTGACGATCACGACGTCGGCGGTCGGCACGGTCTTGCGTACGCTGCGCTGGGCCAGCTGGTTCTGCAGCTGGCGGATGCGCTGCTTCACCTCGGGCCGGCCTTCATTGCTCTTGTGTTCTTCCTTGACTTCCTGCTTGCTCATGCGCTGGTTCTTGGTGAACAGGAAGGCCTGCACCGGCACGTCGACCAGCGCAAACACCACGAACACCGCGACCATGGCCATCAGGCCGTCCAGCATCAGGGCCGAACCGCCCGCCAGCGCATCGCCCAGCGGCAGGCGCTGCAGCTCGACATAGGCCTTCATGCTGGACTCGCACACGTGCCACAGCACGAAACCCAGCACGGCCGCCTTGGCGCTCGAGGTCGCAAACCCGATCCAGTGCTTCTGCGAGAACAGGTTGCCCAGATTGGTGATCGGGCCAAAACGGCTGAACTTGGGCGCCATGTTCTTGCTCGACGCCACAAAGCCGCCCGGGATCACACCGGCGACGATGATCGCCGCGGGGACTGCCAGCAGCGGCAGCACCATCTTCACCAGCAGCAGGAGCGCACCGGTGAACACCACCGACATGGCGTTCTCGATCGCGCCCGTTTCGCCCAGCGGCACGAACACCATCCGGAACAGCGAGCGGAAAGACTCGAGGTAAGCCGGCAGCAGCATGGCGAACAGCTTCAGGCTGATGAGGATACCCACCGCAGTCGCCAGGTCCTTCGAGCGGACGACCTGGCCCTCGTCGCGCGCTTTCTTGAGCTTCTGCGCCGAGGGTTTTTCGGTCTTGTCGCCGCCGGTTCCGTTATCGGCCATGCGCTATCCTCATCTGCTCCTGCAGCATCTCCAGGATCTGGTTCGTCATCGCGACGTAATGCTCGGGGATGAAACGCACGACCTGCACCAGCATCAGGAGACCGAAGATCGTCACCAGCGAGAAGCCCAGCGAAAACAGGTTCAAACTCGGCGCCACCCGGTTCAGGAAACCGAACCCGAGCTGCACCACCATTGTCGAAAACACGATCGGCAGCGCCAGCAGCACCGCCGCCGAAAACACCCAGGCCACGTTCAGCGCCACCGCCTCCAGCAGCAGCGGGCCGTAGCCGGCGCCCACCGGCCAGGCCTTGAAGCTCTGGCCCACCACACCCATCAGCACCAGGTGGCCGTCGATTCCAAAGAACACCAGGATCGCCAGCAGCGACAGCAGGCCGGACACCACGTCCGACGCCTGTCCGTTCATCGGGTCGTTCATCTGCGCCATCGAGAAACCGATCTGGCTCGAGGCCACGAAACCGAGCATCGCGATCACGGCCATGGCGAACTGCAGGGCCAGGCCGATCACGCCGCCGATCACGGCCTGCTCGAACATCGTCACCACTCCGGCCAGCGAGAACGGGTCGGGCATGCTGGCGTTCTGCGTGGTCACCGGCAGCAGCACGAAGGACAGCGCCACCGACAGCAGCGCGCGCACCGGGACCGGCACCGCGCCCTCGCCCAGCACCGGGGCGGTGGACAGCATGGCCATGATGCGCGCGAACGGCCACCACAAGGCATTCATCAGCGGCAGCAGGAAGCCGACCAGTTCCATGGGATGTCGTGCGCCCGCCGTCAGGACGCGAGCGTGGCCGCGCGCTGGAACACCGACACGCAATAATCCATCAGCGTGGACGTCATCCAGTGGCCGGCCAGGATCACCGCCGCCAGCGTGACCAGCAGGCGCGGCAGGAAGCTCAGGGTCTGCTCGTTGATCTGGGTGGCGGCCTGGAACAGGGCCACGACCAGGCCCATGACCAGGCCCGGCACCACCAGCACCAGCACCAGCAGCATCACGACCTGCAGGGCTTCGACCACCAGGTCGACAGCGATATCGGGACTCATGTGTCTATCTCTCTTGCGATGATTCGGCCGTCAATAGGCGTGGATGCTGCCGACCAGCGTGTTCACGGTCAGGGTCCAGCCATCCACCAGCACGAACAGCAGCAGCTTGAAGGGCAGCGAAATCACCAGCGGCGACAGCATCATCATGCCCATCGCCATCAGCACCGACGCCACCACCAGGTCGATGATCAGGAAGGGAATGAACAGCATGGCGCCGATCTGGAAGGCCGTCTTCAGCTCCGACAGCACGAAGGCGGCCAGCTTGACGGTGAATCCGCGCCGCTCGGGCGCCAGGTTGGCCGGCTCGCCCGCCAGGTGCGCGACCTGGGCCAGCGAGGTCTTGCTGGTCTGGGCCAGCATGAAACGGGTCACCGGCACCTCGGCGATCTTCAGGGCCTGCTCCAGGCCGATCTTGTCGCGGTCATAGGGAAGGAAGGCGTCGCGCCATACGGCCTCGCCCACCGGACGCATCACCAGCAGCGTCAGGATCAGCGCAATGCCGGTGATGATCCGGTTCGGCAGGCCCTGCTGCAGGCCGAGGGCCTGGCGCAGCAGCGACAGCACGATCACGAAACGGGTAAAGCTGGTCATCATCATGACCATCACGGGCAGCAGCCCGAGCAGGGTCATCAGGACCAGGATCTGCGACTTGACCGTCATCCCCTGGGTCGAACCGGGGATCACCCCGGGCAGGATGCTCGGTCCCTGCTGCTGCGCCGCGGCAGGCAGCGCGGCCAGCAGCAGCGCGAGCAGGACCAACAACGGCAGTGCGCCGGCCAGGGCCGGTGCGATGCGGCGCCGGGGCGACTCCACCCGTGCGCCGCGGACGGCCTGCATCATGACGTCAGGGCATCCAGGTTCAGGCCGTCGAGGTCGATGACCTTCAGGCCGTACTGATCTCCGGCGACGACCACTTCGGCGCGGCCGATCGGGGCGCCATTGACCTTGATGACCAGCGGCTCGCCGGCCATCGCGTCGAGCGGCACCACCGAAGCCGGGCCGATCGCCATCAGTTCCTGCAGCGAGAGGCGGGCCGAGCCCACTTCCAGCGTGAGGGTCACCGGAATGCGGCGCATCATCTGCGGCAGCTGGCGCGCCGCGTTCTTGCCCGCGACCGCGGTGGCCGCCTCGACGCCCTCGAGGTCGTCGATGATCAGGTCGGCGCCAGTCAGTTGCTCGTTCAGGTTCATATCCATTTACTCGGCATCTTCAAAAGAGGTTAAACAGAGCTTTCCTTTATGTTCGGCCACGGCAGCCGTGAACAGGCGCGATTCGTCCAGCAGCACGTCGGCGCGCCCGACGGATACGGGAATGATGTCCCCCACCTTCAGTTCGAACAGCGCGCCCAGCGTGGTTTCCTTGCTGGCCAGGCGGCCATCCAGCCTGACGAACAGGCCGGAGGACAGGCCGTCGTTGCCGGCGCGCGCGGTGCGCACGCTGCTGCGTTCCTCCTTCAGGCCCTGCAGCACATGGGACATCAGTTCCTGGTCCAGGCCGATCCAGCAGTGGCTGCGCTGTTCGCCAGCGCCATCCGCCACCCCCTGGGTACACAGGGTCACGCGGATCACCCAGCCGGCCTTGCCCGGCGCGCTCGCCGCAACCGGCGCTTCCACCACCGCGGCGTCCGCACCCGGCACCTGCACGGCGACGGCTTCCAGGCCTTCGGCCACGCGCGCATGCAGCTGTTCGGCCAGCTGTGCGGTCAGGGTGGCGGCCAGCCGCTCCTCGGTCGCGGTCACGCGCTCCAGGCTCGGGTCGCGCGGTGCGCTCGGGGCCGCATTCTTGCGGCCATAGCGGCCTTCCAGCAGGCCCAGCAGCAAGCCGCGCTCGAACGCGACCGCGGCGGTGCCGAGCGGCCCCGTCACCGCCAGCCAGCGCAGGCCGTCTTCGTCGGGGGCACGCTCGAAAGCGAGTTCCGCCAGCCGGTAGGCTCCCCAATAGCGGCGTCCGCCCGGTCCGGCCATGACCGTGCCGAGCGCATCGGCAAAGCGCCGCGCGAACTTGGGCAGCAGGTGCACGGGCCGGCCCAGCAGGCTGGGATCGAGCACCTGGTAAGTGCTGGTGCGCCCGGCCTGGTCCTTGCGCGATCGGTCGAGTGGATTCATCGGCATGCTTTATTGGTCACTTGGAAATGGCGAATGACTTTTTTTCATTCCTCAAGGAAACTATTATACATGGAGATTTGCCGTAAAGACTTTGAGATTCAGCTTTGATTTCCTACTTGCCCTACGGTAAGATCACTCTTGGCGCATTCGATAAATACGCCGATTCGCGGCTCGCAAGAGGGAAACCCCAGTAAAAGGCTCAAGAATAAAACGGCCGTTCGTAGACATCGATTTAACAATTGCAACCCCGCTGATGGGCTATACGTCGACAAAAACAGACACATTTTGTCGCCTTCAAACAACACGCGCAGCACGCACTCTCGCACTGGAACGAAGCAATGGGAACTGAACTTGCCGGTCTGATCAAAGCTGACCTTGCAGCACTGACCAATGAAGCCAAGCGCCTCGCCATCGCCCCCTCGACGGACCTGTCCGCAGGAAACGCATTTAACAATTCACCGGCCGCTGGTTTCTCGTTCACGCAGACGATGAAAGACGCGATCGCCAGCGTGGATAACGAAGACCGCGCAGCGGGTGAACGCATGGCCGCCGTGGATGCCGGCAAGAGCGACGACCTGGTAGGCGCCATGCTGGCCAGCCAGCAGGCCAGCCTGTCGTTCTCGATGCTGATGCAGGTACGCAACAAGGTCATGGGCGCCGTCGACGAACTGATCAAGCTGCCGGTCTGACCTCTCCCATATTGCAGAGACGCGAAGAGAATAATCCGTGATTTCCTCCCTCATGGCCGCCGTTGGTGGCAAGAAACCGGCGCTGCCGGCGTTGCCACCGGCACTACGCAACAACCTGACCCTGCTGCTCGGCCTGGCTGTGGCCATCACGGCCGCCGTCATGCTGTTCCTGTGGCAGGACCAGTCGAACTACAAGCCGGTGTTCGGCGCCCGCGAGAAGGTCGCTGCCAGCGACATGATGAGCGTGCTCGAAGCCGAAGCCATCCCCTACCGCATCCATCCCGAGAGCGGCCAGGTGATGGTGCCGTCCGGCGAACTGGGCAAGGTGCGCATGCTGCTGGCCGCCAAGGGCGTCGCCGCGCAGCTGCCGGCCGGCCTCGAGCTGATGGACCGCAGCGACCCGCTCGGCGTGTCGCAGTTCGTCCAGGACGTGCGTTTCCGCCGCGGCCTCGAGGGCGAGCTGGCGCAGAGCATCCTGACCATCGACGCGCTCGCTTCGGCGCGGGTGCACCTGGCGATCGCCAAGACGAGCGCCTTCGTGGCCGGCGCCGGCGACCAGTCCTCGGCATCGGTGGTGGTCGCGGTCAAGCCGGGCCGCTCGCTGTCGAACGAGCAGATCGCCGCCATCGTCACCATGGTGTCGAGCAGCGTCGCCAACCTCGCGCCGGCCCGCGTGTCGCTGGTCGACCAGGCCGGCAACTACCTGTCCGCGCGCGTCGACCTGAGCGATGGCTACGACGGCCTGGCCCAGGGACAGGGCGACAACAGCGCCGCCAAGCGCTACACCGACGAAGTGCGCAACAACGTCAATGAACTGCTGGCCCCGGTGCTGGGCGTGAACAACTTCAAGCTGTCCGTCACGGCCGACGTCGACAACGACAAGATCGAGGAAACGCAGGAGAAGTACGGTGAAGCTCCGAAGGTCACGAGCGAAGCGATGCGCGAAGAGATGGAGCGCAGCCGCATGGCGCTGGGCGTGCCGGGCACGCTGTCGAACCGTCCGCCGCAGGCCGATCCGGCGGCGGAAAGCGCGAATCCGGCCGATGCGCAGAACCCCGACGCCAAGGACAACGGCAGTGCGCGCAAGAACGCCACGACCCGCCAGTACGCCTACGACCGCGCGATCACCCAGATCAAGCGTTCGCGCGGGCGACTGAAGAAGCTGTCGGTGGCGGTGGTGCTGAACAATGCCAGCGCCGCCAATCCGAAGCTGGGCTACACCCCGGCCGAGCTGGCGAACATCGAAAAGATCCTGAAAGGCGGCCTCGGTATCGACGCCGTGCGCGGCGACGTGCTGACCGTGTCCAGCCTGACCTTCCCGGCCGCCCCGGCAGCCCAGGAATGGTGGCAGGAACGCGACAACGTGGTCGACATGACCCAGTACGGCCTGTATGCGCTCGGCGCGCTGCTGGCCTACCTGCTGCTGGCCCGGCCGCTGCTGCGTGCCGCGACCTCGCGCCTGGCGCCGCAGCCGCCGGTCCTGCCCGCGGCGCCCGCCCTGCCGGGCGCGCCCGGCGCGGCCGCCTCCCCGGCCGCACTTGCGGACGGCGCCGTTCCAGCCCTGCCGGCGGGCGCCGCGGCCCTGGCCGCGCCGAATCCGGCCGCTGCAGCCGGCGCCGATGCGGCGCCGCGCAAGATGCCGGTGGTTCCGCTGCTGGAAAACTACGACCTGCCGCCGGCCGGGTCGGCCGTCGACGTGATGGTCGACCACTTGAAGGTCCTCGCCGGCAAGGAGCCTGAGCGCGTTGCCGAAGTCGTCAAACAATGGGTACAGAAAAAACATGGCCGAAATGAATAACGCCGACGGCGAAGACGCCGTCCTGACTCCGGTCGAGCAGGCCGCCATCGTGCTGCTGTCGATCGGCGAGGAGGGCGCCGCGTCCGTGCTGCGCTGCCTCGAGCGCGACGAACTGCTGGAACTGACCCAGGTCATGTCGCGCATGAGCGGCATCAAGGTCGGCGAAGTCAAATCGGCGCTGCAGGATTTCTTCGACGATTACCGCCAGCAGAGCGGCCTGCACGGCGCCTCGCGCAGCTACCTGAAGCGCTCGCTCGACCTGGCGCTCGGCAGCGACATCGCCAACAGCGTCCTGAACACCATCTACGGCGACGAGATCCGTCCAATGATGGCGCGCCTGCAGTACGCCTCGCCCAAGTGGCTGGCCGAGTTCATCGCGTCCGAGCACGTGCAGATGCAGGCCGTGTTCCTGGCCTTCCTGCCGCCTGTCCTGGCCTCCCAGATCCTGGAAGCGCTGCCGGTGGACGGTCGTGAACTGGTGCTGCTGAACATGGCCCACCTGGACGAGATCGAGCGCGACGTGCTGCACGAACTGGAAGAACTGGTGAACCGCTGCCTGTCCGCGCTCGACACCCAGAGCGCGAGCGTCGAAGGGGTGCGCCAGGTCGCCGAGATCCTCAACCGCCTGCAGGACAACCGCGCCGGCATGGTCGAGCTGCTGCGCGCCCATGACCCGGACGTGGTCACCCAGATCGAGCTGTCGATGTACGACTTCTTCATCCTGTCGCGCCAGACCGAACAGGTCATTACCCGCCTGCTCGACGAAGTGCCGCTCGAGCAGTGGGCGATCGCGCTCAAGGGCGCCGAGCCGGCGCTGCGCGATACCATCCTGAGCGCGATGCCGAAGCGCCAGGCGCAGAGCTTCGAAGACCTGATGCGCCGTTCCGGCCCGGTGCCGATGTCGCGCATCGAGCAGACCCGCCGCGAGATCATGGCCACCGTCAAGGAACTGGCCGACGGCGGCGAGATCGACATCCAGCTGTTTGCAGAGGCAACCGCCGAATGAAGCAATTCCGGCCCTATCACTTCCCTCCCCTGTACCAGCTCACCAGCGCCCTGCCCAAGGGCGGAGGCGGCGCCGGCGCGGACTCGGCCGAGGAATGGCAGGCGGCGCTGGCCGACGGCTACCGCCAGGGCCAGCGCGAAGGCTACGAGTCGGGCCTGGACCAGGGCCGCGCCGATGGTTTCCCGGTCGGTCAGAACGAGGGCCTGCAGCGCGGCATCGAGGAAGGCCGCGCCATGGCGCTCGCCGAATTCGAGCAGTTGGCCAAGCCGATCGACGCCATGCTCAAGGGCCTCAAGAAACTCAAGCTGGACATGCGCGCGGCCCAGCGCAAGGAAGTCGTGGACCTGGTCGGCAAGATCGCGCGCCAGGTGATCCGCGCCGAACTGGCCCTGCAGCCGGTGCAGCTGCTCGCCCTGGTCGAGGAAGCCCTGAGCGTGATGCCGGCTTCGCGCGACGCGGTCGAAGTGTTCCTGAACCCGGAAGAACTGCGCCGCGTGCTCGAGCTCGACCCGAAGCGCGCCAAGAAATGGACCCTGCTGCCCGACCCGGCGCTCGAGCCGGGCGAATGCCGTGTGCGTTCCGGCGACAATGAAGTCGACGCCGGCTGCCAGGGCCGCCTGACGGCGGTCATGGACCAGGTGCGCGCCCAGCTCCTCGACGAGGAGGACGAAGGATGACGGCCCTTGCCGCCAGGCTGCGCGCGGTCGAACTGGGAGCGGTCCCGGTCGCGACCCCGACCGGCCGCCTGGTCGGGGCCCAGGGCCTGCTGCTCGAGGCGAGCGGTTGCCCGCTGCACACCGGGCAGCGCTGCCGCATCGAGACGGTCGACAGCGGCTGGCTCGATGCCCAGGTGGTCGGCTTCAAGGAAAAGATCTCCTACCTGATGCCGTTCAAGAAGGCCAGCGGCCTGGTCACGGGTGCGCGCGTCCTGCCGGTGCAGGAGAAAAGCGAACTGATGATCGGCCCGTCGTGGATGGGTCGCATGGTCAACGGCATGGGCGAACCGATCGACGGCCTCGGCAAGCTGGGCGGCGACCAGGCGCTGTCCACCACCCCTCCCAAGGTCAACCCCTTGAAGAAGACGCCGGTGGAAGAACCGCTGGACGTCGGCGTGCGCGCGATCAACGCGATGCTGACCATCGGCAAGGGCCAGCGCGTCGGCCTGATGGCCGGCTCCGGCGTCGGCAAGTCGGTGCTGCTCGGCCTGATCACGCGCCAGACCGTGGCCGACGTGATCGTGGTCGGCCTGATCGGCGAGCGCAACCGCGAGGTGCGCGAGTTCGTCGAAAAGTCGCTCGGCCCGGACGGCCTGAAACGCGCTGTCCTCGTGGTGGCGCCGGCCGACGAGTCGCCCCTGATGCGCGTGATGGCGACCGAGCTGTGCCACTCGATCGCCGCCCACTTCCGCGACCGCGGACAGAACGTGCTGCTGCTGTGCGATTCGCTGACCCGCTATGCGATGGCGCTGCGCGAAGTCGCGTTGTCGCTGGGCGAGCCGCCGGCCACGCGCGGCTACCCGCCCTCGGTGTTCTCGAACCTGCCGCAGATGGTCGAATCGGCCGGCAACGGCGAAAACCCGAAAGGCAGCATGAGCGCGATCTACACCGTGCTGGCCGAAGGCGACGACCAGCAGGATCCGGTGGTCGATTCGGCGCGCGCGATCCTCGACGGCCACATCGTGCTCACGCGCGAGCTTGCCGAACGTGGCCACTATCCGGCGATCGACGTCGCCCAGTCGATCTCGCGCTGCATGGCGCAGGTGGCCGGCCAGGAACACGTGCTCGCCGCGCGCAAGCTGAAGGCGGCGCTGGCCAGGCACGCGCGCATCCGCGACCTGATCCCGCTGGGCGCCTACGTGCCGGGGGCGGATCCGGAAACCGACAAGGCGGTGCGCCTGCATCCGCATATCGAAGCCTTCCTGTGCCAGGGCACGCGCGAGGGAGCCCCGTTGGACGGCTGCGTCGAACAATTGAAAGCGATGATGACATGAAGCGTGAACACATGATCGCCAGCCTCGGCACCCTGGTCCAGATGCGCAGCCTCGACGTCGACCGCCTGCAGGCCGACTTGAACCGCGAGGAAGCCACCCGCACGCGCTACCAGAACAACCTGGCGCGTTTGGATGCCCTGGCGACTGACAGCGGCCCCACGGGAGCACTGCCGCTGGCGCTAGCCCTGAACTGCGGGGCCTATAAGCAGAACGTCATGGCGATGGCTGACCTGCACCGCACCGACCTGGGCCTGCACGAAGCAAATATGGCGGTATCCCAGCGCAAGCTGGCCGACGCATGGATTGGGCGCGAGCTGCTGGGCAAGGTACTGGAGGTGCAGGAAAGCGCGCTGGCGCGCGAGCAGGAGCGCGCACAGCGCAAGCACGAAGACGACATCGCCACGCAATCTTGGATGGCGGGGCGGGGCGCATAACGCGAAGCGCAAGCGCATAACGGCACAGCAGACACGAAAACGAGGAAAACAGCATGGCGATCACCGCACCTACCTATGACCCGATTACCACCGCCACGGCGCTGGCAGACCAGTATGTCATGGCGCGCCAGCAAGCCCTGAACGCACAGTCCGGAGCCGCCGCGGCGAACCAGAAAGGTCTGGGCGAACTCCGGAGCGCGATCAGCGCATTCCAGACCAGCCTGTCCGCCGTGACGGCTACGAACAAGCGCATGTTCGCACAGTCGGCGACCTTCGGCGACACGGCGTTCGGCAGCGCCACCGCCAGCGCGACCGCAGCACCGGGCAGCTATTCGTTCTTTGTCGCACGTCTCGCAAGCGCCGGTCAGGTGACGTACAAGGGCCTGACCGACGACAGCGCCGTGACCGGCACACTGCAGCTGAACATGAACGGCGCCCCGGCGTTCAGCATCGACATGGTCGCCGCGGATGCCGACAAGAACGGCATCCTGACGTCGCGAGAACTGGCCGCGGCGATCAACGCCTCTCCCGGCAACAGCTCGCTGGTGACGGCATCGATCGTCACGACCGGCACGACCGCTGAGCTGGTGCTGACTGCAAAGAACACTGGCGCGAATTCGACCATTTCCCTCAACACGTCCGGGATCAACGGGGCCTCGAGCCTGAAAGACGCGAATGCCGACCCGCTACGGGTACGGACGCTCGTGAACGCTCAGGATGCGGAAATCCGAATTGGTTCCGAAGCCGGCACACCGATCATTCAGTCGAGCAATACCTTCAGCAACATCGACGGCGTCACGATGACGTTCACCAAGGCCCATGTACCGGGTGGAATCCCGGTCTCACTCACGGTCGGCCCCGACGCCACCGCGACGATTGGCAACGTCCAGGCCTTCATCGATGCCTTCAACAAGCTCAAGGACGTACTGAACCGCCTAACGTCTTCCGGCGATCCAGCCAAAGGCGTCCCCGGCGGCACCTTTGCCGGCGACGCCAGCATCCGCGCGCTGAGCGAGCGCCTGGCAAGCATGCTGCGCCCTTCGTCGACCGGCAACACGCTGGCTTCGTACGGCATCATCGCCACCAAGGAAGGCAAGCTCGAGTTGCGCACCGACCGGCTGCTGCGCCAGCTGCAGGTCAACCCGACCGGCCTCGACACCCTGATTGGCAGCGCCTCGGACACGGCACCCAGCGGCATTGCGAACGCCATGGACAAGTTCCTCGACACCTGGGGCGATGCCAGCAATGGAAAGATCAAGCGGCGCGAAGACGCAATCATCAGGGAGCAGTCGTCGCTGACGCAGCGCCAGGAGTTCCTCGACAAGCAGCACGACGCGGCCTACCAGCGCTATCTGCGCCAGTTTACCGCCCTGCAGACATTGCAGAGCAGCATGACCAGCAATCTGTCAATGTTCGACGCCATATTCGGCAGCGACAAGGACTAAACAAATGACCCGAGATTAAGTGAGGCCCACCATGTCCTATCAAGAAGCCTACGGCGATTACCACGCCGTCAACCTGGATGCGCAGACCTCGCGGGCCTCGCCGGTGGAGCTGGTCCTGCTCCTGACTGACGGCCTGCTCGATGAGCTGGCGCGCGCCCGCGCCCACATTGCCGCCCGCCGCTATGAAGAGAAGGCGGCCAGCATCGACAAGTGCGTCGAGATCATCAACGGCCTGTCGAGCTCGCTCGACTTCGAGCAGGGCGGTGAAACCGTCTCCAACCTGGCGCGCATCTACGATTTCTGCGCCAACCACCTGCACGGGGCCGGCATCAAGATGGACCCGGCCATGGTCGATGAAGTGGTCCGCATCCTGACCACGATCCGCCAGGGCTGGAAGGGTGTCCAGGAACGCAATGGGTAGGTCGCGCGCCATCGACCGCCTTGCCGGGGTGCTGGCCGACGCCGGCGCGCGCGCCGACTGGGATGTGCTGGGCCGCGCCGTGCACGAGCTGGCGCCGGCCTTGCAGGCGCTGGCCAAGACCGGTCCCTGGAGCGCCGCCGAGCGCGCCGCGCTGGCCCGCCTGCGCAGCGCCCACGCGGGCGCGGCCTCGGCGGTTGCCGTGGCCGGCGCCCAGCTGCAGGCGCGCATGGACGACATGCTCGTCAACAAGGAAGGCTGGATGGCCTATGCCCTCGCGGGCGAACCCGAATCCGATTTGAGCGAATAATGAACATCACGATGAACAGCGTTTCCCTGCCGGCTTCCGGCGAATCCGGCGCGGTCGCCGGCGCCGCCCCGGCGGACGCGCTGCCGCTCGACCCGGCACTCGCCGCCGCCCAGTCCGCGACGAGCGCTCCGCTGGCCTTCCTGCAGTTCCTGCAGCTGGACGCCGGCGCGGCGGCCGACACCCTGCCGGCGCCGGCATCGGCCGCGGGACTGGCCGATGGCATGCCGGCCGATGCCGCCGGGCAGACCGGCGAGACCGGCGAGACTGGCGCCGCCGCGGCGTCCGACGCCGGCATGCCTGCAGCGGCCGCGCCGCAGGACCCGCATGCCGCCGGCGACGCGCTGCCGGCTGCCATGGCCATGCCGATGATGCCCTCGATGATGGCGATGCCCGCCGCCCTGCCCGCTGCGGCACGCGCCGCCGCTGGCCTGCAGGTGGCCGCGCGCGCCGCCGAGCCGGCCCCTGCTGCCGCGCCCGGCGCCCCTGTTGGCGGCCCTGTTGGCGCCCCTGCCGCCGCTGCTACCGGCGCCATCGCGCTGCAGCCTGCCGCCACCGTCCACGGCGCCGCACTCGGCGCTGCCGTACAGCAGGCGGCCCCGCGCCCCGCGCCGGCACCCGCATCCGCAGCCCACGCGTCCGGCGCCGATCCGCTGCCGCACGCCGCCGACGAAGGATCGGCGCGCGCCGTTGCCGTCGAGGCGCAGCCGCGCACCGGCAGCGCCGCTCCCCCCCCCGCTCCCACGTCCGCTCCGGCGCAGGCGCCGCAGCCGGGCCAGGCTGCCGAATCGACGAGCGCGCAACTGGCCCGCGCCAGCGCGCTGCAGCAGGTGCAGCCGGCACAGGGCGGCAGCCCCGCACAGCAGACTCCCGCGGCCACGCCGGCGCGTGAACCGTCCGCCGCAGCCGACCAGGGCGTGGCTGCCGCCGGCGCCGCCGGCAGCAGCTTCGGCGTCGCATCCCCGGCCGCCGCGGGCGCCGCCGCGCGCGATGGCGGCACGCTTGCCTTGTCCGGTCCGCCGACCGCATGGCGCCAGAGCCTGCAGGACGCCCTGGGCGAGCGCCTGAACCTCCAGCTCGGCAAGAACGCCGAGCAGGCGGTGATCCGCCTCGACCCGCCGATGCTGGGCCGGGTGGAGATCTCGATCCGCCACGCGGCAGGCAGCCTGGAAGTGAACATCAGCGCCACCCACAGCGAAGTCTTGCGCCAGCTGAACACCGTGAGCGACAACCTGCGCAGCGACCTCGCCCAGCGCCAGTACGTCGATGTCTCGGTGAACATCAGCCAGGCCGCGCCGCGCGCCCAGGCCGCGGCGCAATCCGGCGCCGGCTTCGGCGCCGATGCGCAGGGGCGCGGGCGCCAACAGGGCCAGGACCAGGACGAACGCGCCCCGGGCGCGGCCCTGGCCGAAGCCAACCAATCCACCACCGCGTTCTCCCTGAACGGACGCGCTTGAGCCTGACTGAGCCGACACCATGACCAGCAAAGCCAAACTGACCGCCGCCTTCTTCGGCGTTGCCATCCTCGCCGCCGGCGCCGCCGGTGCAGCCATGTGGTACCTGGCCCCGGCCCAGGCCGGCGCCGTGGCGAAGAAAGCGCCGGAAAAGAAACTCACCAAGTACGTCACCCTGGACAAGGTGATCGTCATGCTGCGCCGTGCGCCGAACGAAGTGGCGGCGCACTACCTGTCGGTGGACCTGGTGATGGCCACCACCCCCGAGCGCGAGAAGGAAGCCCAGTCCCACCTGCCCCTGCTGCGCAGCATCGCCGTGGCCTCGCTCTCGAATTACACGCTGGCCGAAGCCAACGCCATGACCGTGGACCAGTACGCGGCATTGCTGAACAAGACCTTCAGCGCCAATTATGAAAAGGAAAACCACGAGAAGCCGTTTTCCGAAGTCATGATCGGCAAGCTGATCATCGAGTAAGCAGCGCGCAGGGGACATCGTGGCCTATCTAGCCGACTATGCCGATACCAACGCCGGCGCCCTGTATGGCGAGGCGCCTGCCAACGCCGGGATGACGCCGGGCGAGGAGCAGCGCCACCTGCTGGCCTATGCGCCGCTGGTCAAGCGCATCGTGCGCCAGCTGAATTCGCAGGTGTCGGGTTCGGTCTCGCGCGAGGACATGGAACAGATCGGCCTGATGGGACTGCTTGAAGCGCTGCGCCGCTACGGCACGCCGGACACCGGCTTCGGCAGCTATGCCAGCCTGCGGGTGCGCGGCGCCATCCTCGACGAGCTGCGCCGCCAGGACTGGCGTCCCCGCGCCGTGCGCCAGGACAGCCACCGCGTGCGCGACGCGCTGCGCGAGCTCACCCGCAAGCTGGGCCGCGAGCCGCTGGAAAAGGAGGCGGCGGCCGCGCTCGGCATGACGGCGGAGGAATTCCGCCAGCACGTGCTGGACGATTGCGCCGAAGAGATGCTCAGCTTCGACGAAGTGCTGCAGGAAGCGACCGAGCATGCGCACAGCGCCCCCAGCCCGGAGGAAGCCTTCCTGGTGCGGCGCAGCCTGGAGCAGGTGCTGGGCAGCCTGAACGAGAAGGAACAGCGCGTGATCCAGATGATCTACGAGTTCGAGCTGAGCTACAAGGAAATCGCCGCCGTGCTCGACCTGTCGGACGCGCGCGTCTGCCAGCTGAACAAGAGCGCCCTGGCCAAGATGAAGGCGGCGCTGCAGCGCCCCTGAGAATCACGCAGTCAACCAGATAAGCAAGCCAACAAGAAAGGCAGTACGTCATGCAGCAACTACTCGGTATCGCGATCGTGCTCGGAGCCGTTTTCGGCGGCTTCTCCCTGATGGGCGGCACCTTCGCCTCGATCTTCCACCCGATCGAGCTCCTGATCATCGGCGGGGCCGCTTTCGGCGCCCTGGTGCTGGGCAACCCGAAGCACGTGCTGGGCGAGATGGGCCACCAGCTCAAGAAGGTGGCGGCCCGCAAGAAGCACGATTCGGAATTCCAGCGCCAGTTGCTGCTGCTGATGTACGAACTGCTGCAGACCGCCGCCGGCGGCCTGAAGGCCCTCGACGCCCACGTCGAAGCCCCCAGCGAAAGCCCCTTGTTCCAGCGCTACCCGCGTATCCTGGAAGAGCCGAAGCTGCTGGCTTTCATCGTCGACAACTTCCGCCTGATGGCGATGGGTAAGATCAACGCCCACGAGCTCGAAGGCGTGCTGGAACAGGAACTGGAAGCCATCCACGAAGAGCTCACCCAGCCGTCCAAGTCGCTGCAAAAGATCGCCGAGGCGATGCCTGGTTTCGGCATCCTGGCCGCGGTGCTGGGCATCGTGATGGCGATGTTCTCGGTGTCGGGCGGCGCCGATTCGGGCGAGATCGCCGAGAAGGTCGGCGCGGCCATGGTCGGCACCTTCATTGGCATCTTCTTCTGCTACGGCGTGCTGGAACCGCTGGCCAACCTGATGAAGCAGCTGGTCAATTCCGAAGCCTCGACCATGGAAACCGTCAAGGTGGTGCTATGCACCCACGTGGCCGGCAAGCCGGCGCTGCTGGCGATCGATGCCGGGCGCCGCCTGATCCAGCTGAACACCAAGCCCAGCTTTGCCCAGCTGGAACAGTGGATCACGGCCATGGGCGGCGAAGACGAATCGCAGAACAAGCGCCGCCGCAACGCTGACCGTATGGCGGGCTGATCGTGGCAAGCACCAAGGACAAACACGAAGCCACCATCGTCAAGCGCGGCGGCGGCAAGCACGCGCACGACGAGCATGGCGGCGCCTGGAAGGTGGCCTTCGCCGACTTCTGCCTGGCGCTGATGGCCCTATTCCTGGTCCTGTGGCTGATTGCCGCGCGGGAACAACAGAATCTCAAGAAAATCGTGCGCGAGGCCACCGACAGCGGTATGCTCGAGGGAGGCCACAAGCCCCAGATCGCCACCGAGCCCAGCGGCAGCCTGATCGAGCGCTTTACGCTGCCGATCAACGGCAGCAGCGGCAGCAATGCGCCGGGCGCGCCGAGCCAGCCGCGGGTGGCCTATGAATCGCCGGCCGAACTGGCGGCGCTGTCGAAGGCATTGGGCGAGATGAGCCGGGAAGCCGGCCTGAGCGCCAACCTCGACACCGTGGTCACGCCCTACGGACTGCGGGTGATGCTGCACGATACCGACAAGCAGGGCATGTTCATGCGCGGCAGCGCCCTGCCGACCGGCCGTTTCGCCAGGCTGCTGCGCAATATGGGTCCGCTGTTCGCCCAGATGGAAAACCAGATGCTGATCGTCGGCCATACGGATTCGTCGCGCTTCGCCGGCTCCGACAAGGGCGGGTACTCGAACTGGGCGCTGTCGACCGACCGCGCGCTGTCGGCCCGCGCCGAGCTGCTCGACGGCGGCATGCGCAGCGCAAGCGTGCTGCAGGTGGTCGGCATGGCCGAGCGCGCGCCGATCGATGCTGCGCAACCGCTGGCGGACGTGAACCGCCGCATCGAACTGATGATCCTGACCAGCGGCCAGTCGCGCCTGGTCGCGGCAATGTTCGGCAAACCCGGCGCCACCATCCCGTTCGGGACGGAGGCGTCGATCGGGATGCCCGACGCTGCCGCCCTGGAAAAGCTGCGCGGCCAGCTGCCGAGGTAAGGCCCACGCCATGAGTATCCAATCGAAACGAGGACCCCGCATGAAAATCACCGGCGCGATCACCCAGACCGTCAACGTCGGCGCCCAGGCCATTACGGTCGCGGCGCCCGCCGAGGCGGTCCCGGCCCATGCCGCCCAGCACGGAGCAACCGCGCTGCAATCCGCCGTGCTGCAGCCGGCCGCCGATGCCATGCGGGCGATGCCGGATTTCGACGCCGCTCGCGTGGCCGAGCTGCGCGACGCCCTGTCCAAGGGCGAATTGCCCTTCGATGCGGGCCGCCTGGCCGGCCTGATCCAGCGCTTCCACGGCGGAGGCCGCGGATGAGTGCGACCGCCCCGCGCCTGACGCGCCAGCAGGCCAACACGCTGCTTGCCGACGGCGTGCAGGCCGACGTGCGCGACAGCGCCGAAGTGCTGGCCCTGCTGGAGCGCCAGTTCGAAGCCGCCCTGCGCCACCGCAGCGCCGAGCTGACGCTGCTGGCCGAACAGCTGACGCCCCTGCTCGACGCGATGGAAGCGCGGCGCCAGCAACGCTTGTCGCTGGTGCGCGCCCTGCTGGGCCAGGGCGCGGGAATGGCGCAGTACATCGCCGGACTGGCGGAACCGGCGCGCCGCGCGCTGGCAGGCGCCTGGGCCGACCTGGAAAGCACGGTCCAGGCCTGCAAGGCGGCGACCGAGCGCAACGGCAGCCTGCTGGCGGAACAATACACGGTGATGCAGCGCGTGCTGCACGGCGAGGACGACACCTATGCGCCACGCTGATTTCTCGATCCAGGCGCTGCAGCCCACCGCCCCGACCGCCGCCACCCGCCCCACCGCCGGCTTGGGCGGCAGCGGGTCCGGCTTCGGCCGCATGTTCGGCGACGTGCAGGGAGAAGTCGCGGCCTACATCCAGAACGGCGACCAGGACCAGGACCTGGCCGGCGGCGCCGGCGCCGGCCTCAGCGCCGAGGGCGCGATGTGGCGCGCCCGCGCCGCCGGCCTGATCGGCGGCGACAATGCGGCAGAGGGTCCGGAAGGCCTGGGCAACGCCGGCGTCAACACGCCGGAACAGCGCGCCTTTTTGGAAAGCATCGCGCCGTGGGCGCAGCAGGCCGCCCACCAGCTGGGCGTGGCGCCGGAACTGGTGGCGGCCCACGCCGCGCTGGAATCGGGCTGGGGCCAGCGCCCCCTGAAGAACGCAGGCGGTGCGTCGAGCCACAACCTGTTCGGCATCAAGGCGGGCGGCAACTGGGACGGCGCGGTAAGCGAATCGGCGACCACCGAGTACATGGGCGGCGCCGCCATCCGCACCCGAGAGCGCTTCCGCGCCTACCCTGACGCAGGCGCGGCCTTCCGCGACTACGCGCACATGCTGATCGATAACCCGCGCTACAAGGGCGCTATCGGAGTCGGCGCCGATGCGCGCGCATTCGCCCAGGGACTGGCCCGGGGCGGGTATGCGACCGATCCGGCCTACGCGGCCAAGCTCGAGCGCCTGGCCACGCAATTGCAGGGGAACGGAAATTAAGGCGCGCGGGTGCGCTCAGGGCGTGCGGGCGCGGCCCGGCGCATCGACCGGCTCGACCGTGCCCGCACCCGCCACGCGCATGCGCACCACCTGCCCGCTCGCCGCGTTACGCACCCGTACCACCGCGCCGTGCGCGCCGGCGTCGAGCGCCTCGCCGGCCATGCTCACTTCGATGCCTTCGCTGCGCGCCACCATCAGCACCTGGTCGCCGCGCTTGACCATCACGGGCGAGGCCAGCTGGCCGGAACGCAGGACTTCACCGGCGCGCAGGCTGCGCCGGCTGGTCTGGCCGAGGGCAAGCTCCGGCGCGCCGATGGCGTCGCCGATCAGGGTGACGTCGCGCCGCTCGAGCGTGATGTGTTCATTGGTGAGCGCCTCGCCGGCCTTGAGCGGCATGGCGGTGACGGCGACCTGGGCGCTGACGCGGGCGCGCACCACGAACTCGTGGCGCCAGCCGGGAGAGGCCGGGCAACGCGCGACGAAGCGCATGCGCGCGAACTGGCGGGTGTCGAGCGCCTCGACCTCGACCGGCGCACTGCACGCGGGCGCGGGGCGCGCACTCAGGACGCTGAGCGCGACCTCCGGTTCGGACAGGCCGCTGCTCAGCAGTTGCTTGTCGATCTGGCTCCGTGCAGCGCGTTCTATCTCTAAGGAAATAGGTTGCGCGGCGTCGATTGTGGCGCACAAAAGACAGGTTACAATGCCGAGGGTTGCCGCGCGGAAAGCAATCATTGTTAAATAGCGGGTCGCGAGTGAAATAAATGAGCGGCCATTTTACAGAAACAAACAAACTGCAGACCAACGACAGAGGATCGCCATGACGATTAATTTCAAGGACGCCCTCGGCGTGCATGCCGACGCGTTGCAATTACGCGCCGAACGCACCCGCGTGCTTGCCGCAAATATCGCCAATGAGAGCACGCCGGGTTACGCCGCGCGCGACATCGACTTCGCCTCGACCCTGCAGGAGCAGATCGACCAGGAAGCCGGCGAGCCGACCCTGCCGTCGGACGGCCCGCTGTACCGCGTGCCCTACCACCCGAGCGCCGACGGCAACACCGTCGAGATCGGCGTCGAGCAGGCCGCGTTCTCGCAGAACGCGTCCGATTTCCAGACCAGCCTCACCTTCATCAACATGAAGCTGCGCGGCCTGGCCAAAGCCATCAATGGGCAGTAATGCAGGCCAGTAACCAGGAGTAAGAACATGGGCTTCAAGGACATCTCGAATATTGCCGGTTCCGCCATGGCGGCCCAGACCGTGCGCCTGAATACGATTGCCAGCAACCTGGCCAACGCCAATGCCGTGGCCGGCTCGGAAACCGAAGGCTACCGCGCGCGCAAGCCGGTATTCGCCTCGATGATCGGCGAGGACGGCGGCGCCCGCGTGCAGGTGCTGGACGTGGTCCAGTCGAGCGAGCCGCTGCGCAAGATGTACGAGCCGGACAATCCGGTGGCCGACGCCGACGGCATGGTCTACTACGCCAACGTCAACGAAGTGGCCGAGATGGCCGACATGATGGCCGCCTCGCGCGCCTTCGAGACCAACGTCGAAGTGATGGGCCGCATCAAGAACATGCAGGCCGCGCTGCTCAAGATGGGCGAGGGCTGATCATGACCACTACCACCGCCGCCAACGGCGCCTTCGGCTTCTCCACCTCGACCACCCCGACGAGCGACAAGGTCGCGCCGGGCGTGGCCATGAGCGAGAACAAGGACATGTTCACCAAGCTGCTGGTTGCCCAGATCCGCAACCAGGACCCGCTCGCGCCTTCGGACCCGAGCCAGTTCGTCAACCAGCTGTCGCAACTGTCGCAGACCGAAGCGCTGCAGCAACTGGCCAAGACCACCAGCGCCAGCGCCAGCGTGCTGCAAAGCCTGCAGGTGCTGGCGATGGGCGCCCAGGTCGGCAGCGAAGTCTCGGTCGAGACCGGGCGCGTGCGCCTGGATGACGACAAGATCAAAGGTACGGTCCAGCTCGGCGGCGCGAGCAGCGTCACGAACGTGGTCCTGACCGGCATCGACGGCCGCGAACACAGCATCGGCCTGCCTGCGCACGGCGCCGGCGGCCAGGCGTTCACGATCGACCCGGCCGCCCTCGGCTTGCCGGCGGGCCACTACAGCATTCGTGCCGAAGCGTCGGACGGCACCAAACCCGCGGTCGAAATCACCGGCCGCCTCGACAGCGTACGCATGTCGGCAGCCGGCAGCATCCTGCTGCAGGTCGCCGGCATCGGCGAAGTCGAGCCATCCAGCGTCATCGGCTTCAACGGCAAGGCACAAGCCCTGGCCGCCACGGATAACTGAAAGGAATACCCATGAGCTTCAATATCGCACTGTCCGGCATCCAGGCCATCAACCAGCAGCTGGAAACGGTCTCGAACAACATCGCCAACGCCGGCACCTACGGCTTCAAGAGCAGCCGCGCCAACTTCGCCTCGGTGTACTCGGGCGAGCAGGCGAACGGCGTGGAAATCGCCTCGCTCACCCAGAACATCAGCAAGAACGGCAGCCTGCAGACCACCGGCCGCGCGCTCGACGCCGCGATCCAGGGCCGTGGTTTCTTCGCCACCCGCGACGCCCAGGGCCAGATGGAATACACCCGCGTCGGCATCTTCTCGGCCAGCAACGAAGGCTTCCTGGTCGACTCGGCCGGCCGCAAGGTGCAGGGCTACGGCCCGACCGTGGCCGGCGTGATGGGCATGATGGGCGACATCAAGGTGTCGACCGGCCAGGTCCCGGCCAAGGCCAGCACCGGCATCAGCTATGTCGGCAACCTCGACGCCAACTGGAAGCCGCCGGTCACGACCACCTTCGACAAGGGCGACCCCACCAGCTACAACCTGGTCAAGCAGTCGGTCGTGTACGATTCGCTCGGCGCCAGCCATACCGTGTCGCAGTACTTCGTCAAGAACGCGCTGCCGGACACCAGTGGCGTGACCGTTTATTATTCCCTCGACAACGCCGCGCCGCTCGCGACCACCACCGCCCTGCCCTTCACCGCAGGCGGCCAGCTGCCGGTGGCGTCGTCCAAGAGCGCCGCCCTGACCCTGACCCCGGCCAACGGCGCGGCGCCGATCAGCTTCGTCGTCGACTACACCGGCATGACCCGCTTCGCCGGCGAATCGACCACCACCACCAACCGCACCGACGGCTATGCCTCGGGCAGCTTCGTGGGCGTGGAACTCGCCGAAGACGGTTCGGTCGTGGCCAAGTACAGCAACGACCAGCAGCAGGTGGTCGGCACCCTGGCGATCGCCACCTTCCCGGACGAGGACAGCCTGGTGTCCACCAGCGACACCAGCTGGACGGCCAATGCCGCCTCCGGCGCCGCCCTGTACAGCACTGCCGGCGTGGGCCTGGCGGGCAAGCTGTCGACCGGCATGCTGGAAGGTTCGAACGTGGACATCACCTCGGAACTGGTGGGCCTGATGACCTCGCAGCGCAACTACCAGGCCAACTCGAAGGTCATCACCTCCGAGAACCAGATGATGCAAGCCCTGCTGCAAGCCCTGTAAGCCGACGCAGACCCTCGACCAGCATGGATAAACTGATCTTCACGGCCGTCAGCGGCGCCGAGCGCACCCTGCGTGCGCAGCAGGTGCGCGCCAACAACCTGGCCAACATCGATACCTCGGGCTTTCGCGCCAACCTCGAGCTGGCCGCGACCCAGGCCCTGCAGGGCGGTTTCGGCTACGACAGCGTGCACCTGTCCAAGGTCGAGGCCAACACTATCTCGACCCGCGCCGGCGCGGTGCGCGAGACCGGCCGCCCGCTCGACGTCGCCCTCAACGGCAACGGCTACCTGGCGGTGCAGTATGGCGAAGGCGAAGCCTATACCCGCGCCGGCGCGATCGACATCGGCCCGGACGGCGCCCTTTCGGTGCACGGCCATCCCTTGCTGGGCGAAGGCGGTCCGATCGTGCTGCCGCCGCACCAGGCGGTCGAGATCGGCCTTGATGGCACGATCTCCGTGCTGACCGAAGGCGCGACCACGATGCAGGCGGTCGACAAGCTGCGCCTGGTGAACGCGGAAGGCATGGAACTGGCCAAGAACGAAGCCGGCCTGATCGTCTCGCGCGACGGCAACCCGCTGGAAGCGGACCCGAACGTCACCGTGCGCGGCCGCGCCCTCGAGGGCAGCAACGTGTCGGCGGTGGAAGAAATGGTTGCCGTGATGAGCCTGAACCGCAGCTTCGAGATGCAGATGAAGCTGTTCAAGGCCAGCGACAGCATGAACGAGGTCGGCAACCGCCTGATCGGCGGCTAAACCCCAATTTAAGGAGTACCCATGAATCCCGCAATGTGGATCAGCAAGACCGGTGTGCAGGCACAGGATGCCAAGCTGCAGGCGATCGCCAATAACCTGGCCAACGTGAACACGGTCGGTTTCAAGCGCGACCGCGTCGTGTTCGAAGACCTGTTCTACCAGGTCGACGCGCAGCCGGGCGCCCAGAGTGCGGACAACACCGTGTCGAACGGCGTCCAGCTCGGCAACGGCACCCGCATCGTCGGCACCCAGAAGGTCTTCACCAACGGCAGCATGCAGACGACCAGCCAGCCGCTGGACGTCGCCATCAACGGCGCCGGCTTCCTGCAGGTGCGCCGTCCGAACGGCGAACCGGCCTTCACCCGCGCCGGCCAGCTGCAGGTCGACGCCAACGGCACCCTGACCAATGCCCAGGGCCTGCCGCTGGTGCCGCAGATCACCATCCCGCAGAACGCCACCGCCGTCACCATCGGCGAAAACGGCATGGTTTCGGCCACTGTCGCCGGTTCCACCGCCCCGACCGAACTGGGCCAGCTGACCCTGACCAGTTTCGTCAACCCGGCCGGCCTGCTGGCCCTGGGCGAGAACCTGTTCCAGGAAACGGCGGCCTCGGGCAACGCCAACGAAGGCCGCCCGGGCGACGGCGCTTTCGGCAAGCTCAAGCAAGGCGCGCTGGAAGGCTCGAACGTGCAGGTGGTCGAGGAAATGGTCGACATGATCGCCGCCCAGCGCACCTATGAAATGAACACCAAGGTGCTGTCGGCTGCCGACAACATGCTCCAGTACCTGGCCCAGGCGGCGCGCTAAGCGATTCGATCCCATGAAATACCTGACCGCGGCCCTTGCCGCCATTCTCCTCGCCGGCTGCGCCTCCGCGCCGCCGCGCCAGGTGCCAAACGACGACGACGACGTGCCGATGCAGCGCACGGCGTCGCGCGGCGTGTCCGGCGGCGTGTTCACGGGTGAAGCCGTGTCGCTGACCTCGGACAGCCGCGCCTACCGCGTGGGCGACGCGGTCACTGTGATCCTCCAGGAAACCACCCAGGCCAGCAAGCGCGCGGGCACCAGCTTCTCGAAGGGCTCGTCGGCCTCGGTGGCGCCGATCGCCGTGCTCGGCAAGACCTTCGGCAAGACGGCCATCGACATCTCGGCCGACCGCAACTTCGAGGGCGACGCCACCAGCACCCAGCAGAACGCGCTGTCCGGCGCGCTGACCGTGATCGTGCAGGAAGTGCTGCCCAATGGCCTGCTGCGCGTGTCGGGCGAGAAGAACCTGACGCTGAACCAGGGCGAGGAATTCGTGCGCCTGAAGGGTTTCATCCGCGCCCAGGACATCGACAACGACAACCAGGTGTCCTCGCTGCGCGTGGCCAATGCCCGCATCGCCTACTCCGGCAAGGGCGCGCTGGCCGACGCCAACCAGCCTGGCTGGCTGACCCGCTTCTTCAACAGCCCCCTGATGCCGTTCTGAGGACAACATGATTCAAATCTTCAAGGCATCCCGAGTTTTCCGAATCATGTTGTGCGCCGGTGTGCTGCCTGCCGCCGCCCTGCCCCTGCCGGCCTCGGCGGCCCAGGCGCTGCGCAACCTGGTCAGCGTGGAAGGCGTGCGCGAGAACCCGCTGGTCGGCTACGGCCTGGTGGTAGGCCTGAACGGCAGCGGCGATTCGACCCAGGTCAAGTACGCCAGCCAGTCGGTGGTCAACATGCTCAAGCAGTTTGGCGTGCGCCTGCCGGAAGGCGAAGACGCCCGCAACAAGAACGTGGCCGCGGTCATGGTCTCGGCCGTGTTCCCGCCGGGCTACCGGCGCGGCCAGGCGATCGACATCACCGTGTCGTCGCTGGGCGACGCGAAGAGCCTGCGCGGCGGCACCCTGCTGCTCACCCAGCTGCGCGCGGCCGACAACGAAGTCTATGCGCTGGCCCAGGGCAACCTGGTGGTCGGCGGCCTGAACGCCACGGGAAAAAGCGGCTCCTCGGTTACCGTCAACACCCCGACCACCGGCCGCATCCCGAACGGCGCCATGATCGAACGCGAGATCGCCAGCGACTTCGCCACCCGCCCGCAAGTGATGCTGCGCCTGCGCCAGCCGCACTTCGAGACCGCCACCAACGTCGTCAACGCCATCAACAAGCAGTACGGTCCGATCGCCACCACCAGCGACGGCACCAGCGTCGAGGTCATCGCCCCCGCCAACCCGACCGAGCGCGTGGCCTTCATGGCCAGATTGAACAACCTGCCGATCGAAGCCGGCGTCGAAACCCCGAAGGTGGTGTTCAACTCGCGCACCGGCACCGTGGTCATCGCCGACGGCCTGCGCGTGAAGGCGGCAGCGGTCACCCACGGCTCGCTCAAGGTGATCATTTCGGAAAGCTCGCGCGTGTCGCAGCCGGGTCCGTTCTCGCGCGGCCAGACCGCCGTGACGCCGGAATCGAAGCTGTCGGTCGACCAGGGCTCGGGCCAGATGTTCCGCTGGCCGTCCGGCGCCAGGCTGCAAAGCATCATCGACGTCGTCAACAGCCTGGGCGCCTCGCCCGACGACATCATGGCGATCCTGCAGGCCCTCGACCAGGCCGGCGCGATCGAAGGCGAACTGGTGGTGATCTGATGAAGATCGAGCAACAGCAGCCGATTCCCTTACAGCCCGGCGCCGACGCCCCCGTCGCGCCGGCAGCGCCGCAACCCGCCCCTGCAGCGGTGGACGGCGCCTACGTTGCCAAGGCAACCCAGGCCGCGGTCGCGTTCGAACGCTTCTTCATCTCGCACATGCTGAAGGAAATGCGCTCCTCGACCCGCGCCATGGCCGCAGAGGACAGCGTCTTCAACAACCGCGTCAACCAGGACATGCAGGACATGGCCGACGACCTGCTGGCCGGGAACATGGCCGGCCAGCGCGCCTTCGGCATTGCCGACGCCATCCTGCGCCAACTGGTCCCCGAGGCCAAACCAGGAGCCAAGCCGGGTAATAAGGCTTGATGCGCAAGGCCTGATGCGCAAAGCTTTGCGTGCAGAGCTTAACAGACACCAGTAAACGGTCGCCTTTACAAGGTATACCCCGCTCGAGGAAGAATCACGCACCATGGCCATCATCAACAACGCCCTGTCCGGCGCGCTTGCCGCCCAGGTGGCGCTGACCACCAGCAGCCAGAACGTCGCGAACCTGCAAACCAAAGGCTACACGCGCCAGGCAGCGCTCTTGAGCGCTGTCGGTCCGGACGCGAGCCGGCTCTCGCCCGGCAACGGCGTGCAGGTCAGCTCCCTGATGCGGTTCTCGGACGGGTACAAGAGCCAGGCCATGTGGCGCGCGGCCGCCGACCTGGGCGCGCATTCCCAGACCCAGCCATACCTGAGCCAACTCGAGAACGTCATGGGCGACGAGACCGCCAGCCTGTCGGCCGGCATCGACCAGTTCTTCGGCGCGCTCAACGCGGTTGCCGGCGATCCAGGCTCGACCCCACTGCGCCAGCAGGTGCTGACCTCGGCCGGTCTGATGGCTGAACGGTTCAACGGCCTGAACAACGTCTTCAACGCCCAGCTGCAGTCGGTGCGCTTCCAGCGCAGCGCGATCGTCGATTCTGCTAACGCCCAGATCGCCACCATCGCGCGCCTAAACCAGCAGATTATCGAAGCCCAGGCGGGCAATATTAGCGCCTCGGCCATGATCGACGCGCGTGACCAGGCGATCGACGACCTGGCCAGCAAGATGGCGCTGGAAGTCTCCGACAACGGCGACGGCACCCGCGACGTGTCACTGAAGACCGGGCAGGCCCTGGTCCTGGGCGGCATGTACGGAAGCCTGAAGGCGGCGCCGACCGCCACCAATCCGCAAGAATTCTCGCTCAGCTTCGCCGGCACCAGCTATGTGCTCGACGCCGGCAAGCTCGGCGGCCAGCTGGGCGGCCTGACCAAATACGAGAACGAAAAGCTGGTGCCGCTGCAAACCGGCATCGCCGACATGGCGAACCAGATCGCCACCAAGGTCAATTCCCAGCTGGCGCTCGGCTACAAGGCGAACGGCGTGGCCGGTCCACCGCTCACCGCGTCGCTTGGCGAACCACTGTTCGTGTACACCCCGGGCCGCGGCGCCGACATGCTCAAGCTCGTCAGCAGCTTCGAAGCTGACGACCTCGCTTTTTCGGCCGACGGTAATCCGGGCGACACCGGCAATCTACAGAATCTGGTCGCCATTAAGAGCCAGTCTATATCGGTTACAACCATCGGCACGGTGCTGCTGAGCGATGCCGACGCTCAGCTGGTCGGCAAGCTCGGCGTCGACAGCCAGCTCAACAAGGCCGGCCTAAAGACCACCCAGACCGTGCGTACCCAGTCAGTGGACGACTGGCAGTCGACCAGCGGCGTCAATCAGGACGAGGAAGCCGTCAACCTTGTCGAGTACCAGAACATGTACCAGGCGAACATGAAAGTTATTGCCATCGCCAACCAGCTTTTCGACGCAACGCTGGCGATGATGGGCTAAAGGAACGACCATGCGTATCGCGACTTCCCAGTACCAATCGACGATGAACCAGTCGATCCAGCACAATCAGGAGCGCATCACCTACCTGACGCAACAGCTTGCGACCAACAAGCGCATCCAGGTGCCGTCGGACGACCCGGTCGATAGCGTACGCCTAGCGCGCCTGGGGCGTGAAGAAGCGACCGTGCAGCAGTACCGCGACAATATCGCCTCGCTCAGAATCCGCATGAACAAGAGCGAAGGCATGCTGAAGAACATGGTGGACGAGATGATACCTGGCCGCGACCTACTGGTCTGGGCGTCGGACGGAACCAACGCTCCGAGCGACTTGAATTCGATGGTGTCACCGCTCGAATCGCTACGGGAGAGCATTTTCTACAGCGCCAACTCGATCGACCAGGAAGGCAACTACAATTTCTCAGGCACCCTGACAAAGACCGCGCCGGTCGCCCACAACCCGGCGGCGGCACTCGGTTCGCGATATACTTACGTCGGCAATACGAATTCGCAGAACGTCGTGGTCGGCAACGGCATCACCCAGGCGGCGAACCAAAATCTGCAAAGCATCGAGCAGCTGCTAAACCACCTCGACATGGCCATCAACGGCCTGAAGGCATCGGGCGCCTCGGCCAACGATCCGGCCTTGCGCGTGGTGCTGGGCAACACCCTCAACAGCTTCGACGATGCACTGAACCTAGTGACCAGCAAGGTGGCCACCCTGGGGGGCGCGCAGAACATCATTAAGACGCTAGATGCCAACCACGCCAGCATCAGTCTCTCGAACAAGATGGCGATCACCGATATCGGCGCGCTCGACGTCGGCGAGGCGGCGACTGCGCTCGCGAGTTATTCGATGGCCTTGCAATCCACCTACAAAGCCTATAGCCGTATCGGCTCGATGTCCCTGTTCTCGGTGTTGTAATTCATCATCATGGAAACAAGTCTTCGCCCCAACAGCCCCGGCCTGAGCAATGCAGCCGCCGTCAGCGCCGGCGCCGCGCCGGTGCGCCCTACGGCCACCAAGCCTGCCGACCCGGACAGCCGGGTCGTGCCCCCGGTCGCCCCGACTTCCGCCCCGCTCCAGCGCGGCATCACGTGGGATACCCGACTGCAGGGCGACGTCGCGCGCGCCCAGCAGGCGCTCGATTACCTGGAGCGTGTGGCCTCGCAGCTCGAGGCGCTGAAGGCCGACCTGAGCGCCAAGATCTCCGGCCGCGCCGACCCGGCGCGCCAGATCGAGGCGCGCTCGCAACAGCTCGCCAGTGCGCTGGAAGCGCGCCGCAAGCAGGCCGGCGGCGGCGTCGACGCCCAGCTCTCGTTTACCGACGGCCAGCCGGCCATGGCGCGCTTTCGCATCCGCGGCTTCGACCTGGCGGCCCTGCAATCGACCGGCCAGCAGACCTATGCCTTCTCGGTCGGCAGCAGCGGCGGCCCGCAGCTGACCGCCACCATCGAGCCGGGCATGACGCCGGACGAGATCGCCGCGCGCCTCGACCGCACGCTGTCTCCGGTCAAGGTGCGCGTGGCGCTCGACAACAAGCAGCAACTGGTGTTCAGCGCGCCGGAAGCGGAATGGGAAGGCATCAGGGAGTCGATCGCCATCTCGGGCCGCGGCCGTGTCGAGGTGGCGGAAGAGCCGGCTGCTCTCGCGCCGGCACAATGGAACATCGGTAACCCGGACGCCTTGCGCCAGAGCCTGCGCGAAGTGCTGCAGGCCCTGGCCCGGGTGCGCCGCGCGCAGGACGCCGCCAGCGCGGCGCTGAGCGCAGCCATGGCGCGCACCGCGCAGCCGGCCGTTCCCGAGGCGGAACTGGCGGTGATCACGGGCGACTTCGCGGCCACGGCCACGAGCCACGACTACGAATCGCTGCTGGCCATGAGTTCGGCCCTCGTCGGCGTGAGCCGCGAACGGGTACAGGCGCTGCTCGGCCTGCGCTGATTTTTCTTGCCCCGCATTGAAAAAGCTCCCCCGCGCCATGGCGCGGTGGGAGCTTTTTCATTACCGAAACCGGATCAGAAACCGTACTTCAGGCCGACGTTCCACACGTCCGCCTTGGCGCCGTAATCCTTGCTCTTGCCATAACGCTCATATTCCGCCACCAGTGCCGTGGCCTGGTTCAGCTTGTACTCCACGCCGATGCCGGCATATCCGCCGTTATCGCTCTGCTTGAAATTTCCCACGTTGGTGTTCAGCTCGCGCATGCTGTGCGAGATGCCCAGCTTGCCGTAGGCCGACACCTGCTCGTTGACCGGCATGGTGTACTTCGCAGCCACATAGGCGCCGTAGCCTTCGACGCTGCCGCGTACGCCGCCATTCGCGAAATCGGTCTTGTGGTGATTGGTCGCGCCTACTTCGACGCCGACACGCTCATCGAACTGGTAGCCACCGAACAGTTTTCCGTCCGCCTTGTACGCATCGACGGTGGTGTTCTTGGCGCTCACGGCGGCGGCGCCCACATAGCCGCGTCCGGCATTGGTCTGGGCCTGTGCGGTCGCGCTCACAGCGACGGTAGCGATCAGTGCAATCATCAGCTTTTTCATTCGAACTCCTTGTATTCATCTTCAACTGTGCCGCAATTCCCAATGAATCGCGTCGTGTAGCCACAATAGCATCATGCCTCGCAAGGCCCAAGCGAACGCCCTGCGAGAACTGTAACAAGATGAAAAATGAAGACCAGATCCGCACTTATGTGCGCCAGAAGACCGACGATGCCGGCATGACCGGCAGACTCGACTAGTTCGAGGAATAAAAAAACCCGCTGCAAGCAGCGGGTTTCTTCGGACAAGCTCGACTGGCTGCTTACGCGCCTTCGCGGCTCGCCTTCTTACGCTCGTGTTCCTTCAGGAAACGCTTACGCAGGCGGATCGACTTCGGGGTGATCTCGACCAGTTCATCGTCCTCAATGAACTCGACGGCGTATTCGAGCGACATCTGGATCGGCGGCACCAGGCGCACGGCTTCGTCGGTACCCGACGAACGCACGTTGGTCAGCTGCTTGCCCTTGATCGGGTTCACGACCAGGTCGTTGTCGCGCGAGTGGATGCCGATGATCATGCCTTCGTACACCGGATCGTTGTGCGACACGAACATACGGCCGCGGTCCTGCAGCTTCCAGATCGCATAGGCCACGGCGGCGCCGTCGTCCTGCGAGATCAGCACACCGTTGCGGCGGCCGGCCATTTCGCCCTTGCTGTTGTCGACCGGCGCGTACTCGTGGAACACGTGGCTCATCAGGCCAGTGCCGCGGGTCAGGGTCATGAATTCGCCCTGGAAACCGATCAGGCCACGCGCCGGGATCAGGTATTCCAGACGGACACGGCCCTTGCCGTCCGATTCCATATTCTGCAGGTCGCCGCGGCGGCGGCCCAGCTCTTCCATCACGCCGCCCTGGTTGACTTCTTCGACGTCGACGGTCAGGTTCTCGAACGGCTCATGACGCACGCCATCGACCATCTTGTACACCACGCGCGGACGCGAGACTGCCAGCTCGAAGCCTTCGCGTCGCATGTTTTCCAGCAGGATGGTCAGGTGCAGTTCACCGCGGCCCGACACTTCGAACACGGTATCGTCGTCGGTCGGCGCGACGCGCAGCGCGACGTTGGCCTTCAGCTCACGCTCCAGGCGTTCGCGCAGCTGGCGGCTGGTGACGAACTTGCCTTCGCGGCCGGCCAGCGGCGAGCTGTTGACCATGAAGTTCATGGTCAGGGTCGGCTCGTCGACCGTCAGCATCGGCAAGGCTTCCGGCGTGTCCACCGCGCATACGGTCGAACCGATGCCGATGTCTTCGATACCGTTGATCAGGCAAATGTCGCCGGCGACAGCCGAATCGACCAGCACACGTTCCAGGCCCTTGAAGTTCAGCACCTGGTTGATGCGGCCCTTGATCGGGGTCGAGTCCGGGCCGTTCATGACGATCACGTCCTGGCCGGTCTTGACCGTGCCGCGGTTGACGCGGCCGATGCCGATCTTGCCCACGTAGGACGAGTAGTCCAGTGAGGTGATCTGCATCTGCAGCGGGCCGTCAGGATTGTCGTCGCGCACCGGAACGTGTTGCAGGATCGCGTCGAACAGCGGCTTCATGTCGCCGCTGCGCACGTCTTCGGTCAGGCCGGCGTAGCCGTTCAGGCCCGAGGCGTAGACGATCGGGAAGTCGAGCTGGTCATCGCTTGCGCCCAGCTTGTCGAACAGTTCGAAGGTCTGGTTGATCGCCCACTCGGCGCGCGCGCCCGGACGGTCGACCTTGTTGACGACGACGATGGGTTTGAGGCCAAGGGCCAGCGCCTTGCGGGTCACGAAGCGGGTCTGCGGCATCGGGCCTTCCTGGGCGTCGACCAGCAGCAGCACCGAGTCCACCATCGACAGCACGCGCTCGACCTCGCCGCCGAAGTCGGCGTGGCCCGGGGTGTCGACGATGTTGATGTGGGTGCCTTCGTACTCGACCGCGCAATTCTTCGACAGAATGGTAATGCCGCGTTCTTTTTCGAGGTCGTTCGAGTCCATCACGCGGGTGTCCACCGCCTGGTTTTCACGGAAGGTGCCCGACTGGCGCAGCAGCTGGTCGACCAGGGTGGTCTTGCCGTGGTCAACGTGGGCGATGATTGCAATATTACGAATTGCGCGTTTGGTGTCTGACATGTGTGTATTCAACAGTGAATGTTGCGTGATGGATGAAGGCGGTGACGATGGAACGCATTACCGATTTCCGTAACCCGCTACTATAGCATGCTTATGGCCCTTGCTGCGCTGCAGCGAGCGGGAATGCGATGAAAATTAACGGAATGCCGCCGTCGATGGTAGCGGCAAGGTATTGCAGGAGAATGACGGTCCGGGCGCCGCTGGGCAGCATGGGGCTGCCGCTCCCGGTACAGCTAGCAATATGAAAGCGGCCCGGCGGATTTCAAGACCCGACCAGGCGGGTTTCGAAGAGGATTGTCTCGGCTTCAAGTCTTGTCGAGCGCGTCGATCTGCCTGGCCAGGCTGGCGCGCAGGGTCGCGTCCGTCGCCTTGTCGCGCAGGATCGCCAGCGCCGAGCGGTGCGCGACGCCGAGCGACCGGAATGCAACACCCCCTACCGGGCAGCCGCGATCAGGCGTTCCGGCGCCAGGATGGCGTATTCCTGCAGCTTGGCGGTACCGAGCAGCTTGCCCTCATGGTAGACCCGCACCCGGCCCAGTTCGGCCGGCACCATGACGGAGTCCTTGCCGAGCGCCAGGCGCTGGCCGTTCAGGAAGCGCTTTGCCAGTTCGGGCGTCAGCTCCACCGACGGGAAGCTCGACAGCAATGCATCGACCGGGGCCAGCAGCGAGAGCGGGTCGGCATGCGCCTGCAGATCTTCCAGCGTGATCATGCCTTCGGCCGACAGCGCGCCCACCTGCACCCGGCGCAGGCCGTTCAGGTGCGCGCCGCAGCCGAGCGCCGCGCCGATGTCTTCGCCCAGCACGCGCACATAGGTGCCCTTGCTGCAGGTGACCAGGATCTTCAGGTAAGGCGCCGTATAGTCGACCAGGGACAGGGCGTGGATCGTCACCGGGCGCGCCTCGCGTTCGAGCGTGATGCCTTGGCGGGCGTACTCGTACAGCGCCTTGCCGTCGCGCTTGAGCGCCGAATACATGGGCGGGACCTGGAAGATGGGCCCGCGAAAACGCGCCAGCACGGCCTCGATCTGCTCGCGCGTGACCTCGACGGCGCGCTGCTCGATGGTCTCGCCTTCGGTGTCGCCGGTGGTGGTCATGATGCCGAGGTGGACGATCGCCTCATAGGTCTTGTCGGCTTCCAGCAGGTCTTGCGAAAACTTGGTCGCTTCGCCGAAGCACAGCGGCAACAGGCCGGTGGCGAAGGGGTCCAGCGTGCCGGTGTGGCCGGCCTTTTTGGCGTTGAGCACGCGCTTCGCCCTGATCAGGGCGTCGTTCGAGGACAGGCCGACCGGCTTGTCGAGCAGGAGCACGCCGTCGACGAGGTCGCGCGGCTTCTTGGGTAGACGTGCGTTCACTCGGAATCCGGCTCTTCGTCTTTGCCGAAGTCGGCGGCGCGGGTGGCGTTGGCCTGGTCGATCAGGGCCGACATGGCCAGGCCGCGCGTGGTCGAGGTGTCGTGCACGAAGTGCAGTTGCGGCAGCGTGTGGATGTGCAGGCGCTTGCCGAGCAGGTTGCGCAGGTAGCCGGCTGCCTTGGACAGGCCTTCCAGGGTCTGCTTCACTTCTTCCGGGCTGTCCTTCAGCAGGGTGAAGTAGACCTTGGCGTGGGCGTAGTCGGGCGTCAGCTTGACTTCGCTGATGGTGACCATGCCGACGCGCGGGTCCTTGAGTTCGAAGGCGATCAGTTCAGACAGGTCTTTCTGGATCTGGTCGGCAACGCGCAAGCCGCGCTGGGGGATGCTTTTGCTGTGTTTTGCCATGATGGTGCTGTGTTGTTCTTGTGAATGTCGGGCCGGGCCGCGGCCAAAAACAAGGGCCAGGCCCCCGCGGCATTCGCCGCGAAGCGTCCTGGCCCTCATGGTACGCCCAATGTCGAAATTACAGCGTACGCGCCACTTCGGTGACTTCGAACACTTCCAGGACGTCGCCGACCTGGATTTCGTTCATGTTCTTCAGCGACAGGCCGCACTCGAGACCGGCACGGACTTCCTTCGCATCGTCCTTGAAGCGCTTGAGCGAGTCGATCTCGCCGGTCCACACGACGATGTTGTTGCGCAGCAGGCGAACCGAAGAGGAACGCTTGACCACGCCGTCGGTAACCAGGCAACCCGCAATCGCGCCGACCTTCGACACCAGGATGACCTGGCGGATTTCCACCTGGCCAGTAATGGTCTCGCGCTTCTCCGGCGCCAGCATGCCCGACAGTGCCGTCTTGATCTCGTCGATCGCATCGTAAATGATGCTGTAGTAACGGATGTCGACACCGCTGGCCTCCGCCAGCTTGCGCGCCTGGGCGTCGGCACGGGCGTTGAAGCCGATGATGACTGCCTTGGATGCCACCGCGAGGTTGACGTCCGACTCGGTGATGCCGCCGACCGCCGCATGGACGATCTGCACGCGCACTTCCGAGGTCGACAGCTTTTGCAGCGAACCCACCAGCGCTTCCTGCGAACCCTGCACGTCGGTCTTGACGATGAGCGGCAGGTTCTTGACTTCGCCTTCGGCCATCTGGTCGAACATGTTCTCCAGCTTGGCGGCCTGCTGCTTCGCCAGTTTGACGTCGCGGAACTTACCTTGACGGAACAGGGCGATTTCACGCGCCTTGCGCTCGTCGGCCATCACCATCACGTCTTCACCGGCGCTCGGCACTTCGGTCAGGCCCTGGATCTCGACCGGGATCGACGGACCAGCGGTGCTGACCGACTTGCCGTTCTCGTCCAGCATCGCACGGACGCGGCCGAACGAGGAACCCGCCAGCACGACGTCGCCGCGCTTGAGGGTACCCGACTGCACCAGGATCGTGGCGACCGGACCGCGGCCCTTGTCGAGGCG
Organism: Telluria sp. ZB4P34; assembly: GCF_059686055.1. Lineage (NCBI taxonomy): Bacteria > Pseudomonadati > Pseudomonadota > Betaproteobacteria > Burkholderiales > Oxalobacteraceae > Telluria > Telluria sp. ZB4P34. The sequence continues at coordinate 146,075 of NZ_JCASIF010000007.1, forward strand.
GGCTTCGACCACCAGGCCACGGGCCGGTGCATCGGCGGGCGCCTTCAGTTCCAGCACTTCGGCCTGGAGCAGGACTTGCTCGAGCAGGTCATCGATACCGGTACCGATCTTGGCCGACACCGGGACGAACGGCGAATCGCCGCCGTATTCTTCCGGCACCACGCCTTCGGCAACCAGTTCCTGGGTGACGCGGTCGGTATTGGCGCCCGGCTTGTCGATCTTGTTGATCGCCACCACCAGCGGCACACCGGCAGCTTTCGCGTGGGCAATCGCTTCCTTGGTCTGCGGCATCACGCCGTCGTCCGCCGCCACCACCAGGATGACGATGTCGGTGGCTTTCGCACCGCGGGCACGCATGGCCGTGAACGCCTCGTGACCCGGGGTATCCAGGAAGGTAATCATGCCGCGCGGGGTGTCCACGTGGTATGCACCGATGTGCTGGGTAATGCCGCCGGCTTCGCCAGCTGCCACCTTCGCACGGCGGATGTAGTCCAGCAGCGAGGTCTTGCCGTGGTCGACGTGACCCATGACCGTGACCACCGGGGCGCGCGAGGTCGATTCGAACTCGGCGTGCTCGCCCTGGTCCGCCAGCAGCGCTTCCGGATCGTCCTCGGCGGCAGCGAAGGCCTTGTGGCCCATCTCTTCCACCAGGATCATCGCGGTTTCCTGGTCCAGCACCTGGTTGATGGTGCACATCTGGCCCAGCTTCATCAACTGCTTGATGACTTCCGACGCCTTCACCGACATCTTGTGGGCCAGTTCGGCCACGGTGATGGTTTCCGGCACGTGGACGTCCTTGACGATCGCCTCGGTCGGGGCCTGGAAATTGGTTTCGCGGTCATCGCTGTGCGAACGGCGTCCGCCACTGCGGCCGCCGCTGCGCCAGCCGTCGCGGCCGGTACTCGCAGGGGCGCCGCGGCCCTTGTTGCCGCCGCCCGGTGCGCCGCGCTTCTTGGCGTCGTCCGACCAGGTCGAGGAGACATTGGCCGACTTGATCGACTTCTTGTCGCCCGGCTTCTTGTCGCCCGGCTTGGCGTCCGCCGGCTTCTTGTCGGCGCTGGCGGCAGGCTTGTGCAGGGTACCGGCCGGCACTGCGGGAGCAGCCGGCTTGGCAACCGGTTCCGGCGCCTTGATGACGCGGCGCGGCTGGCTCATCATGAGCTTGATCTGGGCCACTTCGTCGGCCACGGCCTTGCGTGCGCGCTCGGTAGCGGCAGCACGTTCGGCCGCTTCCTTGGCGGCTTCCTCGGCGCGCTTCTTGGCCTCGAGCGCAGCTGCCTGGGCTTTTTCGTCCACGGCAGCGTTCGCGCTTGCGGCGCTGGTCGCAGCGGCGGCAGCCGCAGCCTTGGCAGCGGCGGCCTCACGCTTGGCCTGCTCGGCCGCTTCGCGCTTGGCGTCTTCCTCCGCAGCCTTCGCGTTGGCGGCTTCTTCCGCTTCCAGCTTGGCCAGGCGTTCCTGCTTTTCACGCAGGTCCGCTTCCTGGCGGGCGATCAGCTCGTTCTGGCGGCGCGCTTCTTCTTCGCGGCGCGCCTGCTCGGCGGGATCGATCACCGGGGCGGCCGCTTCGGCCGCTTTCGGGGTGACCAGGTCGTCACGCTGGACGAAGGTACGCTTCTTGCGCACTTCGACCTGGATGGTGCGCGACTTGCCGCTGGCGTCAGCCTGCTTGATCTCGGTGGTTTCCTTGCGGGTGACCGTGATCTTCTTCTTCTCGCCGGTCTCAAGCGCACCGTGGGTACGGCGGAGATGGTTCAGCAGCTTGTCCTTATCATCTTTCGACAAGGGATCTGACGTCGAACTTTTTTCGACGCCGGCCGAGCGCAGCTGTGTCAGCAGCAGGTCTGCAGGCATCTTCAGTTCGGTGGCAAATTGGGCTACGTTGTTACTCGCCATTCAGTCCTCTTTTCTATGTGTCGCTGAGATGATAAAGATTTGCAAATTACGCCTTAACCGTTTCTGCCAGGCTCCAGGCTTTCGCCTGCAAAGCCTTGACGCGGTCATCGTATTTGCTGTCGACCAGCTTCATCTCTTCGTCGGTCACATCACTAAATTCATTTTTGATCAGGTCGCGGGCACGGTCCGACGACAGCGCCAGGATGGCGCCGAATTCGTCGTAGGCGAGCGCCGCGAAGGCGTCGACCGTCTTGATCCCGGCCAGGCCGAGCTTGCCGGCGGTGGTGCGGTCCATGCCTTCCAGGTTCACGAGGGCTTCTTCCATCCCTTCGAGGCCTTCTTCGGAAGCGATCGCTTCGGTCACCAGCGCGTCACGGGCGCGGGTGCGCAGCTCGTTGACGGTGTCTTCGTCGAACGACTCGATTTCCAGCATTTCGGAGATCGGGACGTAAGCGATTTCTTCAAGGCTGGAGAAACCTTCATCGGCGAGGATGTCGGCCACTTCCTGGTCGACGTCCAGCTTCTGCATGAACAGCGCGCGGATCGCGGCGGTTTCCTGCTCCACCTTGTTGGCCGATTCCTCGGCCGTCATGATGTTGATCTTCCAGCCGGTCAGTTCCGAGGCCAGGCGCACGTTCTGGCCCGAACGGCCGATCGCGATCGCCAGGTTCTCTTCGTCGACCACCACGTCCATGGCGTGCTTGTCTTCGTCGACCATGATCGAGGAGACATTCGCCGGCGCCAGGGCGCCGATCACGAACTGGGCCGGATCGTCTGACCACAGCACGATGTCCACGCGCTCGCCGCCCAGCTCGCCGGTCACGGCCTGCACGCGCGAACCGCGCATGCCGACGCAGGTACCGATCGGGTCGATGCGCTTGTCGGCGGTGAACACCGCGATCTTGGCGCGTACACCGGCGTCACGGGCAGCCGATTTGATCTCCAGCAGGCCCTGCTCGATCTCGGGTACTTCGAGTTCGAACAGCTTCATGATGAATTCCGGCGCGGTGCGCGACAGGATCACCTGCGGGCCGCGCATGTTGCGGTCCACGCGCAGGATGTAGGCGCGGACGCGGTCGCCGATGCGCAGGTTTTCCTTCGGGATCATCTGGTCGCGCGGCAGGCGCGCTTCGATCTTGCCCGATTCCACGATGGCATCGCCGCGCTCCATGCGCTTGATGGTGCCGGTGACGAGCGAGTCGCCGCGCTCGAGGAAGTCCTGCAAAATCTGCTCGCGCTCGGCATCGCGCACGCGCTGCAGGACGACCTGCTTGGTATCCTGGGCGAAACGACGGCCGAACTCGACCGATTCGATCGGGTCTTCGATGTATTCGTCGACTTCGATGTCCGGAATCTGTTCCATGGCTTCGAAGTGCAGGATTTCCTGGTCGGGCAGCTGCAGGCCGGCTTCGTTCGGCACGACGTGCCAGCGGCGGAAAGTCTCGAATTCGCCGGTGTCGCGATCGATGCTCACGCGAATGTCGACCTCGCCTTCATAGCGTTTTTTCGTGGCTTGCGCGAGCGCGAACTCCAGCGCTCCGAAAACCACTTCCTTATCGACGTTCTTTTCGCGCGCAAGCGCATCCACCAGTAACAAAATTTCGCGACTCATGCTTTGCGACTCCTAAAATCCACCTGCGGCACCAAGCGTGCCTTGTCCAATTCGGCCAGCGTAAATTCCAACAACGCCGAACCATCTTTATTATCAAATTCCAGACCAACCTTGTCGCCTTCGACGCCGCGCAGGATACCGGTGAAGGTCTTCCTGTTCGCACTGCCAGGCATGGCGACGCGCAGTTTCACGGTGCATTCGTGGCCGGCAAAGCGCGCAAAATCGGCCAGGGTCCGCACCGGACGATCGAGGCCCGGCGACGACACTTCCAGCCGTTCATAATCCACGTTCTCGACGGTGAACACGTGCGTCAACTGATGACTGACCGTGGCGCAGTCCTCGACCGTGATCAGGCCCTTCTCTTCCACGACGTCCGCGGGGAAATCGATGTAGACGCGCAGGATGCCGCGCTCGCCCCGTTCGACGTCCACCAGCTCGTAGCCGAGGCCACCCACTGTCTTGGCGATGAGTTCAAACTGCTGCACGACGCTTCTCCACGACTCGAAAACGAAAATAACAAAAAAAAAATGGGCATCTGCCCATCTTTTTGTATTCACAACCCAACCAGATGAAAGCACTTGCACCAAGTAAATACTGGGAAGAACTTCGATTAGGCTGCAAATTATACAGCGATCCCGCCTCTCTCGCAATCGCCGGGGCAAAATCGGGCAGATGTTGGAGAAAAAAGCAACAGTTGGCAGGATAACCACAAGGGGCATGGACTGCATTCTACTGCATTGCAGCATGGCGCGCCCGCCGGCAAGGGATATTTCTGCTTTTACGTAGGGTGGTCGGCTCTGCCGACCGCGCGTTCAGGCGGTATATGAGTCGACGGATCGCCTGTTCATATGGGATGTGAACGCGCGGTCGGCGAAGCGTGATCCGGTCCACTGGACCAGATCACCCCTACGAATCCACTCAGCCGCGGCGGCCGCGGCGCGGCAAGCCATGCTCCGAACCGCGCGGCCCCTGGCCGCCGCGACGGCCGCCGCCGGTGCCGGCAAAGCCGAAGGTGGTCTGCAGCGGATCCGGCTGCTTCGGACGGCTGCCGCCGCCCTTGCCGCCGCCGAACGCGCCGGCATTGTTGCCGCCGCGCGCCTTGCCGCCCTGGCCGCCGGCGCCCTTCGCTCCCGGCCCCTGCGGACGGCCGCCCGCGAAGCCGCCCGGTCCCTGCTGGCGCGGCACGCCGGCGCGCACTACCGGCGGGCCGAACGGATCGACGTTGCGGTTGGCGTCGGTGCGGTCGATGCGGTTGCCGTCAGTGCGGCGCGCTTCGTCGCGCGGCGGCTTGCCGCCCTTGCCCTTGGGCTCGGCGCCACCCTTCTTCTCGACGCCGAACGCGGCCATCAAGCTGCGCACGTCGTTCTCCTCGAGCTCTTCCCAGCGGCCGCGCTTGAGGCCGGTCGGCAGGGTCATGGCGCCGTAGCGGGTGCGGATCAGGCGCGAGACGGTCAAGCCGACCGCCTCGAACATGCGGCGCACCTCGCGGTTGCGGCCTTCGCCGATGACCACGCGGTACCACTTGTTGATGCCTTCGCCGCCGCCGTCCTGGACCTTCGAGAACGACGCCAGGCCATCGTCGAGTTCGACGCCAGCCAGCAGCTTCTGGCGCATGCCTTCTTCCAGTTCGCCCAGGGTGCGCACCGCGTATTCGCGGTCGATGTTGTAACGCGGGTGCATCAGGCGGTTGGCCAGGTCGCCCGAGGTGGTGAACAGCAGCAGGCCCTCGGTGTTGAAGTCGAGGCGGCCCACGGCCAGCCACTTGCCGGTCTTCATGGTCGGCAGGCGGTCGAACACGGACGGACGGCCTTCCGGATCGTCGTGGCTGACGATCTCGCCGGCCGGCTTGTGGTACACCAGCACGCGCGGCGGCTTGCTGTTGTTCACGCGGCGCTGGATCAGTTTGCCGTTGATGCGCACCGCGTCGGTTGGCAGGATGCGCTGGCCGATGTGGGCCGGCTCACCGTTCACCGAGACGCGTCCCGCCACGATCAGTTCTTCCATGTCGCGGCGCGAGCCCAGGCCGGCTTCGGCCAGCACCTTGTGCAGCTTCGGCGCGTCGTCGTCGGCGGTCAGGTCGCGGCGCGCCGGCTTGGCCGGCGCCTTGCCGCGGCCGCCTTCATTGGCGTCGAAATCGCTTGATGTGACGAAGGAAAACACGGCATCGGCGTCATTGACCTTGCCGCCCTGCGGCTTGCCCTGCTGCGGCCTGCCCTGCTTGCCGGGCTTGCCTGCCCCCTTCCCGGCCGGCTGCGCACCCTGCTGCGGGCGCTGGCTCTGCAGGCCATGCGGGTTCTGCTTGTTGCGCGGCGGGTTGCGGCCGCGCCCTTCGCGCTTGCCCTCGACCTGCGGCTGCCCGGCGTCAGGCGCGGAGCTGGCCGCGCCAGCCTCGGCCGGCACTGCCTCGGCCGGCGCCTGGGCGGCAAGCTCTTCTTGCTGGCGCGCCTCGCGTTCCTGGCGCTTCTCGCGCATCTGGCGCGGGCCGCGCGGCTTGCGCTGCTCGCCTTCGGACGCGACGGCGGCCTGCGCCGCCGAAGCCGGCGCCTCGGCGGCCGGCGCCTCGACTGCAGCAGCCTTCGGGGCGCGCGGCTTGCGCGCCGGCTTGGCTGCGGCCTCGGCTACCGGCGACTCGGCTGCAGCGTCGGCGCCGGCGACCGCGGCCGGCTCCTTGCGGGTGCGCTTCGGCTTGGCGGCGGCCGGCGGTTCGGCACCGGTCACGGGCACGGCATCGGCGGGAGCGGCTGCGGCAGCCGGCTTGCGGGTGCGCTTCGGTTTGGCGGCAGGAGTGCCTTCGGCCTCGACGGGCTTGTCGTTCGGTTCAGTTGGGTTCATCGTTCATATCTTTATTGTGCTGACCCGGCCCAGCGGCGGCTGCCGTTTCCTGGTCAAAAATCGGGACTTCGACCGGCAGCGCGCCGGCCTCAGTGTCTGTCTCGCCGGCGTCCGCCGGTTCAAGCGCGGCCGCCCTGTCAAAATTGTCGTTCAGCGCCGCCTCCAGCGCCTCGAGGCTGCGGCTGTCGGGCCCTTCGGCCACCGGCTGCAGCGGAGGCAGCTGCGACAGCGACGCCAGGCCGAGGTCGTCCAGGAACTGCCTGGTGGTGCCCAGCAGCGCCGGGCGCCCTACCACTTCGCGGTGGCCGAGCACGTCGATCCAGCCGCGGTCTTCGAGCAGCTTGATCGTCTGCGAATTCACGGCCACGCCGCGGATCTCTTCGATGTCGCCGCGCGTGACCGGCTGGCGGTAGGCGATGATCGCCAGCGTCTCGAGCGTCGCACGCGAATACTTCGGCGGCTTCTCCGGCGACAGGCGGTCGAGATACGGCTTCATCTCGGGCCGGCTCTGGAAGCGCCAGCCGGAGGCCAGGCTGACGATCTCGATGCCGCGGCCCTGCCAGTCCTGGCGCAATTCTTCCAGCAAGATCTTGATCGTGTCGCTACCGACACCGGCATTCAGCTGGCGGCCGCCCGCATCGACCTCGGCGAAGAGCTTCTTCATGCCGTGGATCGTCATCGGCTCGCGCGCGCAAAGCAAGGCGGTCTCGAGGACACGCTTGGCCTCGTCAGTATTCATATCGCGATGTGGTCACGCTTCGAATGCAAGAACATCAAAACAAGTACGTTTGGCGGATGCCAGCCGCTGGCCAAACGGCCGCGGTGCGAAGGTGCTGCGCGCAAACTCTGGAATCCGTGGGCCCGGGCTGGAATGCGCCGGGCTGGCAAAGGTAACGGGCCTGGTGCCCATTACTGCTGCCCGCGTGCCAGGCGGGCGGTAACGGTCGGTCTTTCAGGCGAAACGCGGCCCTGTGAACTGCCGGGCGCATCGCAGGGAGGCGGTTCCTGGAGCGCAAGGCGCGGGCGGACGACGCGAACAGACGACGGCGTTTCTGACAATTGCCGGCCATTGTAACCGATAAAACACGCGAACGGACAAGGGGCAGCCGCCGCGGCGCACCGGAAGACCGGATTTGATCAAGCGGCGGACAGTTTTTCCGACAAAATCGCCGACACGCCGAGGAAAGCCGGGTAGTCGGCCGTGATCACATAGGTCGGGACCTCGGCCAGGTAGGCGCTGAACCGGCCCTTCTGCTCGAAACGGCGGCGGAACGACGAATTCATGAAGCGCTCGCCCAGGCGCGGCACGATGCCGCCGCCGATATACACGCCGCCCTGCGCGCCGAGGGTGATGGCCAGGTTGCCGGCGGCGGTGCCCAGCATGCCGCAGAAGGCTTCCAGCACCTCGTCGCACAGCGCGCACTCGCCCGCCAGGGCGCGGCGCGAGATCTCGGGTGCGGCCAGGCTGTCCGGGCGGCCGGCACGGTCGCTCAGTGCGCGATAGATCAGTTCCACCCCGGCGCCCGACAGCAGGCGCTCGCTCGAGACGTGCTCGTACTCGCGCCAGGCGTACTGGAGAATGGCGACTTCGAGCTCGTTGGCGGGCGAGAAGCTCACGTGGCCGCCCTCGCTGCGCAGCGCGGTCCAGCTGTTCGCGCAGGGAATCAGGCCCGATACGCCGAGCCCGGTGCCTGCGCCCAGCAGGCCGAGCGGCGCGTCCGCCACCTGCACGCCGCCGCCGACCTGGCGCTTCTGCCTGCCCAGGTGGGGCAGCGAACGGGCCAGCGCCGAGAAATCATTCACCACCACCAGCGTGTCGAAACCGCACTCCCGGCGCAGCGCTTCGATCGAGAAGGCCCAGTGGTGGTTGGTCATGCGCACCTGGTCGCCGGTGATCGGGTTGGCGATCGCAATAGCCGCATGGTGGATGCCAGCGTGCAGGGCAGCCACACCAGGCAGCGCCAGGTAGGCGCGGATGGCGTCCGCCAGTGTCGCATGGCCCTGGCAGGACAGCACCTCGATCACCTCGAAGCGGCCCGGGGCGGTCTCCAGCGCAAAGCGCGCATTGGTGCCGCCGATGTCGGCGAGCAGGCGCGCGCCGCCGGCGTGGGTGCGCGAATCGGTATCGAGGCTGGAAGGAAAGGCGGTCATTGCAGCTAATAAAGGAGCGATGACCAAGCTTACTAAACTTTGTAGTAGTCTTACAAGCAGATTTTGTAGTTTAGGTACATCAAGCCACGAATGATCTTGCTGGAGGCGTGATGAAAATATCGGATTGAAGTAGTCGAACTACCTCAACTTAACAGCTCACTGGCGCCATCTCCGGCCCTGCTCCTTCATGGTCGCGCCAGGCCTCGAGCCCACCCTTCAGCGGACGTGCCCGGTGAAAACCATTGTCAAGAAACTGTTTCGCCACCTCGGCCGCGGTCACGTCGTTCGGACAGCTGCAATAGACGACGATATGGCGCTCCTTGTCCAGGGCAGGCATCAGCTGGCCCGGGGCGCAGGACTGGAATACCAGCGCGCCTGGAATGGCGGCGTCGAGCTGTTGCGCCGTCAGGCTGCGTGCATCGACGATGAGGGGATCGTGGCCGCCGTCGATCAGCGCCATCAGTTCGGCGATCTCGATGCGCGGCACGGCGCTGCGGGATCGCTGCCGGCGCCGCTCCACATACTTGACCGCGATGAACAGCAACAGCAGCGTGGCCAGCACCGACAGCGCGGTGCCGCCGGCGGCCTCGAGCCAGCCGAGCAGTTCTTCGACGCCGTCGTGGAACAGGATGCCCAGCAGGATGCCGGTGCCGCTCCACAGCGCGGCGCCGGTCATGGCATAGGCCAGGAAGGGGCGGGAACGGGTGCCGATGGCGCCCGACAGCGGGGCCGCGATGGTATTGAAACCGGGGACGAACTTGGACACCAGCAGCGACTTCGCGCCGAAGCGGCGGAAGCGGTCCTCGGTCTGGTTGACGCACGAGTCAGGCGACAGCGAGATCTTGCACAGCAGGCGCAGGATGCGCTTGCCGTAGAAGCGCCCGGCGCGGAACCAGAAAACGTCGCAGATGAGGCAGGCGAGCACCGCGGACAGCAGGCACAGCTGCCAGCTGACGGCGCCGCCCACCGAGAGCGCACCGGCCACGATCAGGATCGGAAAGGCGGGAATGGGCAGGCCGAACTGCTCGACGAGGACGATGCCGAATACGATCAGCACGCCGTAATTCTGGATCAGTTCGACAAGTTGGCTCATCGTTGCATAGTACTGCAAAAAAGCGCCCCTCACACGGGGTCTGCCGGGTTTCAGGCGGCAAGTGCGGCGGTATCGATGGCGGGATAGAAGTCGCGGTCCTCGCGCTGGATCCGCTCGAACAGGCGGCGCAGCACCTGGTTGGCGTCGGTGCGGAACCCGCTCGGGTCCAGCGTCACCTGGCGCGCCGTGTTCCACCTGGCGGCAAAGCCGAGGTAGGCCTGCGCGATGTCCTTCATCTCGTCACGGTAGGCCCGGCTCATGTGCGCCAGCCGCGCATCCCCGCTGCCTTCCAGCGCCGGGTACAGGTTGCGGTCCTCGCCGGCGAGGTGCAGCTTGACCAGCCCGCTGACCTGCACGATCTGCGCCGCGATTGCCGCGGCGTTTTCAGGCACGCCCGCGCGCGACAGCTGGCGCAGGCGCGCGATGCTCGACAGGATGTCGATGTGCTGGTGTTTGAACTTATCGATATTCACGATGAACCTTTCTCTAAGGACAGGGTTTCATCTTAGCATAAGATTCAAATTAAATACTTGTTTAAGTCCGCCCTCCCTTGCCCGGAATGGCCGCCAGCAGGCTGCGCGTGTAGGCGTGCTGCGGATTGCGGTACAGCTCGTCGGAGTCCGCCATCTCGACCACGCTCCCGTGGTGCATCACCATCACCTGGTCGGCAATGTACTTCACCACCGACAAGTCGTGCGAGATGAAGATGTAGCTCATGCCGTACTCGTCCTGCAGGTCCTGCAGCAGGTTCAGCACCTGGGCCTGCACCGACACGTCGAGCGCCGATACCGACTCGTCGCACACGAGGATGTCCGGCTTCATGGTCAGGCAGCGCGCGATGGCGATGCGCTGGCGCTGCCCGCCGGAGAACTCGTGCGGATAGCGGTGGAAAGCCCCCTCCGGCAGCCCGACCCGCTTCAACAGGGTGTGCGCCATCCCCACCCGTTCGGCGTCATCCAGGCCGATGCGGTGGATGCGCATCGGCTCCAGCAGGATCTGCCCGACCGTGAAGCGCGGGTTCAGCGAAGCATAGGGGTTCTGGAAGATGATCTGGATGCGCCGCTTGTAGGCCTGGTAGTCGCGGTCGGCCATGCCGAGCAGGTCGCGGCCCTCGAACATGGCGCTCCCCGCCGTGGCGCGGTGCAGGCGCAGCAGGGTCAGTCCGACCGTGGTCTTGCCCGATCCCGACTCGCCCACCACGCCCAGCGTCTTGCCGCGCGCCAGCGTGAACGACACGTCCTTCACCGCCTTGAACTCGCGCTTCTTGAACAGGCCATCGCGCAGCCAGAAGCTCTTGGCCAGGTTCTTCACCACCAGCACCGGTTCGTCGCCTGGTGCGCTGCCGCGGGTGCGCTGCGGCAGCCGGGTATCGGCCGTGAAGCGGCCCTCCAGATAGTCGTCGATCACGGGCAGGCGCACCGGCCGCTGGTCCAGGCTCGGCCTGCAGTGCAGCAGGGCCCGGGTATAGGCGTCAAGAGGGGCGCCGAACACCTGGGCTGCCTCGCCCTCCTCGCGCACCTCGCCATGGCGCATCACGATCACGCGGTCGGCGATCTCGGCCACCAGGGCGAGGTCGTGGGTGATGAACAGCACCGCCATCTGGTGCTTCTTTTGCAGGCGCGCGATCAGGTCCATGATCTGCTTCTGGATCGTCACGTCGAGCGCCGTGGTCGGCTCGTCGGCGATCAGGAGCTTCGGTTCGCAGGCGATCGCCATCGCGATCATCACGCGCTGCTGCTGGCCGCCCGACATCTGGCTCGGATAGGCATCGATCTTGGCGGCAGGGTCGGGAATCCCGACCTCCGCCAGCAGCTCGAGCGTGCGCGCGCGCGCCTGCCTGGCGTTCATGCCCATGTGCCGGCGCAGCACCTCGCCCACCTGGAAGCCGACCGTGAACACCGGATTAAGCGAGGACATCGGCTCCTGGAAGATCATCGCGATGTCCTTGCCGCACAGCTTGCGCCGTTCGGCCAGGGGCAGCCCCAGGAGCTCGCGCCCCTCGAAGATGGCGCGCGAGCCCGAATGGATGATGGTCGTGTCGGCCGGCAGCAGGCCCATCACGGCCAGCGAGCTGACCGACTTGCCGCTGCCGGATTCGCCCACCAGGGCGACCGTGCTGTTCCTCGGCACGTCGAAGGACACGCCCTTCACCGCCTCGGCCGTGTGCTTCCTGTCGACGCGGAAGGAGATGCGCAGCTCGCGCACCTGCAACAAGGGAGTCTGGTCGATCGTCATTTGAGCTTCGGGTCGAGCGCGTCGCGCAGGGCGTCCGCAAACAGCGAGAAGGCGGTCACCAGCAGCGCCATGGCGCCCGCCGCGGCGGCCAGCTGCCACCACTTGCCGAGGATGAGTTCGTTCTGCGCCTCGTTCAGCATGCTGCCCCAGGACACCACGCCGACCGGCACCCCGAAGCCGAGGAAGGACAGGATCACCTCGGCCTTGATGAAGCCCACCACCAGGATCGACATCTGCACCAGGGCCACGTGCGAGACGTTCGGCAGGATGTGGCCGAACATCCGGCGCAGGCTGGAGGCGCCGATGGCGTCGGCCGCCATCACGTATTCGCGCGCCTTGTGCTTGATGTACTCCGCGCGCATCAGCCGGTAGGGCCCGGTCCAGCCGGTCAGGCCCAGGATCAGCACGATCGTCATGACGCCTTTCTGCTGCAGCACGGCGGCCACGGTCAGGATCATCAGGATCGACGGGATCGACGTGAAGATGCTGTAGAACCAGTTAAACAGGTCGTCCACCAGGCCGCCATAGAAACCGGACAAGGCCCCGAACAGGGTGCCCAGCGCCACCGCGACGAATGCCGCCACCAGGCCCACCACGATCGAAGTCTCGCCGCCCTTGATGGTTTTCTTGACGATGTCGTGGCCCCACTTGTCGGCCCCGAAAGGCAGCGTGGTCGTCTTCGCCACCGGCGGATGGCTGGCGCGGACCTGCGCCTTGAGTTCGGCCAGGTCCTGCGCCAGGGGATCGAAGGCGTTGGGCGGGGTTTCGCGCGGCAACTGGGCTGCGGCGAGCGCACGCACGCCGGCGTCGGCGCCGACGAAACCTGGCGGCGCGTAATTGACCGCCACTTCGTCTTCCCAGTCGGCCGCGACCAGGCCGGCGGCCGACAGGGCCACCATCAGCAGGAAGCCCGCCACGGTCGCCAGCGCGACCATCGCGATGCGGTCGGCGCGCAGGCGACGCCAGGCCAGCGCCCACAGGCCGGGCGACTGCAGGTTCGGGCTCAATCCGTCCCTCATTTCAGCTGCACCCTCGGGTCCACCGCCTGGTACAGCAGGTCGGCCAGCAGGTTGAACACCATGGTCGCGGCGGCCACGTAGACCGTGATCGCCTTGATCACCGGGAAGTCGCTGCGCTCCACCGCCAGGATGACTTCGCGCCCGATCCCCGGGATGCCGAAGAAGCGCTCCAGCAGGAATGCGCCGATCAGCAGCGCCGGCAGGTTGGCCATGACGTGGGTGATGATCGGGATCGCCGCATTGCGCAGCACGTGCACCCAGACCACGCGCCGTTCCGGCAGCCCCTTGGCGCGCGCGGTGCGCACGTAGTCCTGCCCCACCTCGTCCAGCACGAAGCTGCGGTACAGGCGCAGGGTGGGCGCGATCGACACCGCCAGCCCGATGATGATGGGCAGCAGTGCGTAGCGCAGCAGGTTCTCGCCCAGGCTGTCGCCCCAGCCCTGCACCGGGAACAGCCCGAGCTCGTAGGCGAACACGTACTGGAACACGATGATGTAGACCAGGATCGAGATCGACATGCCGACCGTGCAGGCCACCATCACCGCGCGGTCGGTGAGCGAGCCGCGCACGAAGGCGATGGCCAGCGCCAGGGCGATGCCGAGCACGGTTTCCAGGATGGTGAGGGGCACCAGCACCGTGAGCGAAGGCCCCAGGCGGCTGGAAATGATGTGCGACACCGGCTCGCCCGTGCTCCAGGCATTGCCGAAGTCGAAGCTCAGGATCTGCTGGATGAAGATCCATAGCTGCACCGGATACGGCTGGTCGGTGCCGAGCTGGCGCCGGATGTTCTCGATGGCGGCCGTATCGGCCATCTTCCCGGCCAGCAGGTAGGCCGGGTCGCCGCCGACCCAGTTGAACAGCACGAACACCAGCACCACCACCCCGAGCATGGTCGGCAGCATCTGCCAGAGCCGGCGGACGATAAAGCTAAGCATGGAACTCCCGGATGGTTGAAGCGCTTATTCTGCCGCGTTGCCGACCCGAAATGGCGGGTTCGGCCATTCTTTTTCGTGGCCTCGTCATAACGTAGGGTGGTCGGGGTAATTTCGGGCAATGCCCGGAATTACAAACGCCGGCGCGTTCAACCAGCACAAGAATATCCGCGCGGGCAGCATCGATGTGATTTGAACGCGCGGTCGGCCAAGCCGACCACCCTACTCCTGCCGCACCCGGCGCTGGCGCACCGCCGCCGCCAGCCCCTCCAGCACTCCAATACTGGTTTCCCAGTCGATGCAGCCGTCCGTCACCGACTGGCCGTAGGTCAGCTCCCTTCCCGGCACCAGGTCCTGGCGCCCGCCCACCAGGTGCGATTCGATCATCACGCCCACGATGCGGTCGTCGCCCGCCGCGATCTGGGCTGCGATGTCGGCGCACACCGGCACCTGGTTCTGCGGGTTCTTGCTGCTGTTGGCATGCGAGGCGTCGATCATCAGGCGGCTGGCCAGTCCGTTGGCCGCCAGCTGGCGGCAGGCCTCGTCGACGCTGGCTGCGTCGTAGTTCGGCGCCTTGCCGCCGCGCAGGATAATGTGGCAGTCCTCGTTGCCGGCGGTCGACACGATCGCCGAATGCCCGCCCTTGGTCACGGACAGGAAGTGATGCGGCTGCGAGGCCGCCTTGATCGCGTCGGCCGCGATCTTGATGTTGCCGTCGGTGCCGTTCTTGAAGCCCACCGGACAGGACAGGCCCGAAGCCAGCTCGCGGTGCACCTGCGATTCGGTGGTCCGGGCGCCGATGGCGCCCCAGCTCACCAGATCGGCGATGTACTGCGGGCTGATCACATCCAGGAATTCGGTGCCGGCCGGCAGGCCCATTTCGTTGACGTCACGCAGCAGTTCGCGCGCCATGCGCAGGCCGTCGTTGATGCGGAAGCTATTGTCCATATACGGGTCGTTGATCATGCCCTTCCAGCCGACCGTGGTGCGCGGCTTCTCGAAGTACACGCGCATGATGATCTCGAGCTCGCCGGCAAAGCGACGGCGCTGCTCGGCCAGGCCGCGTGCGTACTCGAGCGCCGCCTTCGGGTCGTGGATCGAACACGGGCCCACCACCACCATCACGCGGTCGTCCTGGCCATGCAGGATGCGATGCAGGGCCACGCGCGCGCCCGCCGCGGTCTGCTCGGCCGCCGGGGTGACCGGGAACTCGCGGATCAGGTGCGAGGGCGGCGTCAATTCCTTCATTTCGCGGATGCGTAAATCGTCGGTGCGGGGCATGCTGTACTCCGTATTGTGTTTTACCTGGGCTATAAAACGAAAAAACCGCCATCGCTGGCGGTTTGTCTGGATTGCGTCGGACTGTTCTTGAATCGCGTGAACCTGCCGCTACTCCACCGCCACGGGGCTGGAATGGCTAAAGTAAAAGTAGCAGGTAAAGAAAACGTGCTGGTGCATGAAAAGTCCGGATGGTCCTGGAGACCTTGTTCGCCTGACTATAACGCCATTGTGTAACGGTTGGCAAGCCTTTTCCGGGCGGCCGCCGGCCACGCTGTGCGCAGCCCTGGGCCTGCCGGCGGACCGGGCCGCGCCGAGTGTGACGGGCTGATTTGGCGAGCGGTTGCAGGAACCCCACAGGAATTCACATCCTTTCCGCACACCTTGATCGGGATCAGTCGTCGTTCGAGCAGCGGTGCAAAAGTCGCATCAAGCCCCCGATTTCTCCGCGCCGTACTTGTGTTCTCGCAAGAAAAGTCTTTACGGCATTTGATTAAATTCAAGAGACGGCTCGAGCGGACATGGCGGGAACGAACCCAACTACTGGAGTCCGGACATGACTGAAACCCTGCTCTCGCGCGCCCTGCGGCGCATCTTCGCCGGCGGCAGCGCCGTCGGCCTCACGTCGCTCGGCTGCATGTCGGCCGGCTGCATGTCGGTCGGCCTTGCACTGCTGGCGGCGCCTTCCCAACTGAAGGCGCAGGAGGCCGCGCCGAAGCCGGTCGCCCGCGTCGAAATCACCGGCTCGAACATCCGCCGCGCCCAGGCCGAAACCGCCTCGTCGGTGCTGACGGTGAACCGCGCCGACATCGAGCGTTCCGGCAAGACCACCGTCGCCGAACTGCTGCAGACGCTCGCCGTCGACAACCAGGGCTCGGTGCCGGTCACCTTCGGCAGCGGCTTCGCCGCCGGCGCCTCCGGCATCTCGCTGCGCGGCCTCGGCACCGCCTCGACCCTGGTGCTGCTCAACGGCCGCCGGATGGCGCCCTACGGCCTGGCCGACGACGGCCAGAAGGTGTTCGCCGACCTCAACGTCATCCCGTCCGACGCGGTCGAGCGGGTCGAGATCCTGAAGGACGGCGCCTCGGCCATCTACGGCTCCGACGCGATTGCCGGCGTGGTCAACATCATCCTGCGCCGCGACTTCCAGGGCAGCACGGTGCGCGCCATGGTCGGCACCGCCGAGGCCGGCGACGGCCAGCACCAGAACGTCGCCGTCACCTGGGGCAAGGGCGACATCGATGCCGACCGCTACAATGCGCTGCTGACCTTCGAGTACAAGCGCACCGACGAGGTCTGGAACCGCGAGCGCGGCAACCGCGACTACATCGGCAAGGCCGACCTGCGTCCCTGGGGTTTCTCGGCCCAGGAAGGGCTGGGCGGCACTGGCGCCATCACCGGCAACAACGCGGCCGGCAGCGCGATCAACGGCAACGTGCGCAACCCTACCACGCTCGACTACACCAACCGCGGCAATCCGGCCGGGGTCGGCTTCACCCGTACCTTCCCCGGCGCGGCCTGCGGCAACTTCACCAACCACCCGCAGGGCGACCCGGGCGGCGGCTGCGTGGTCGACGCAGCCTTCCTGTACAACCAGATGCAGCCGCAGACCGAATACGTCTCGCTGTTCGGGCGCGGCACGGCCATGGTGCGCCCCGGGCTCGAGGCCTATGGCGAACTCAACCTGTACAGCAACCTGACCCAGTCGGCCACCACGCCGTCGGGCATCAACGCCAACGTCGGCTACCCCGGCGGGCCGGTCAGCAACGCCGGCGTGCAGTTCGGCGCCACCCACCCCGACAACCCGTATTTCGGCACGCCGGCGCGCCTGCGCTACCTGGCGGCCGACGTCGGGCCGCGCCGCTCCGACATCGAATCCTTCTTTACCCGCGCCCTGCTCGGCATCCGCGGCACCAGCTACGACTGGGAATGGGATACCTCGCTGCTGTACTCGCGCAGCAAGGTGCAGAACGAGCGCACCGGCTATCTCGCGCGCGACGCCACCTTCGCCCTGCTCGACCCGAGCGCGGCCAACGTGGCGGCGGCGATCGCCAACAATCCGGCCTACCGCGCGCTGCCGGTCGGCAGCTACTGGCGGATCGGGGAAAATGCCGGCCTGAACTCGCCGGCCATCTACGCCGCGCTGTCTCCCACGATCAGCAACGACGCCCACACCGAGATCGCCCAGGTCGACTTCAAGGCCACGCGCGAGTTCGGCAAGCTGGCGGGCGGCGCACTCGGGGTGGCGGTCGGCGCCGAGTTCCGCCACGAGTCGGCCGAACTGGAGCCGACCAGCGGCACCGAACGCGGCAACATCATCGGCCTCGGCTACTCCGCCTACGACGGCCAGCGCAACGTGGCTGTCCTGTACGGCGAAGTGCTGGCGCCGGTGTGGCCCGGCGTCGAGATCACCGGCGCCATGCGCTACGACCACTTCACCGACGTGGGCGACGCCTGGACGCCGAAGGCCGGCGTCAAATGGACGCCGGTGCGCAATTTCGCCCTGCGCTCGACTTTCGCGCGCGGCTTCCGCGCGCCCAGCCCGGCCGAGAACGGCGTCGGCGGCCTGGCGGCGTTCTCGACCGCCGGCGACCCCTTGCGCTGCAGCCTGGGCGTGCAGGCGGCCTGCAACCCGGCCTCGATCGCGATCATCACCTCGCCCAACCAGGCCCTGAGCCCGGAACGCTCGAAGAGCTGGAACGTGGGGGTGATCTGGGATCCGCTGCCGCGCACCAGCATCTCGCTCGACTTCTGGCAGATCAAGCGCAAGAACGAGATCAACCAGGAGCAGATCGACGCCGCCATCGCCGCCGGCAGCGTGGCGCGCGACCCCAGCACCGCGGTGCCGACCATTCCGGGCGACCCCGGCGCCATCACCGCCGTGCTGGCCCGCTACGTGAACTCGGCCAGCACGAAGGTGCGCGGCATCGACCTCGACGCGCGCCAGAGCTTCCCGCTGCCGGGCGGGTATGGCAACCTGGTGTTCGACGCCAAGTACACCTACCTCGACAAGTGGGAACGCACCGAGCAGGACGGCAGCACGCGCGATTACGCCGGCACCCACGGCAACTGCGACGTGACCAACTGCGTCGGCACGCCCGATCATAAAGTCAACCTGCGCGCCAGCTGGGAGCGCAGCGACTGGCGCGTGTCGGCCAACGTGAACTACCGCGGCCGCATCGACAACACGCTGTTCAAGGACGACCCGGCCGGCTGCGCCACCCACTTCGCCAACGGTAACGATGCACCGACCGATTGCGAACTGGCCTCGTTCACGACCGTCGACCTGGTGTTCCGCTGGAAGCCGCAACAGCGCTGGGAAATCTTCGGCTCGATCCAGAACGTGTTCGACAAGAAGGCTCCGCTCGATCCGCTCACCTACGGCGCGGTGTCGTACAACCCGCTCGACTACTACGGCGCGATCGGCCGCTTCGCTACCCTGGGAGCGCGCTACACCTTCTGACCCAGCCCGCGGCCATCCGGGGCGGGCGGCGCGCTGGCTGGCCCCGGATGCGTACTCTGGGCATTCATGCTCAAAAAAAAGCCGACCTGCTTTCAGCACAGGCCGGCTTTCCATTGGGCAAGGTGCCCCTCAGGCGGTCCCGCCCACGGTGACGCCCTCGATGCGCAGGGTCGGCTGGCCCACGCCGACCGGCACGCTCTGGCCTTCCTTGCCGCAGACGCCCACGCCCGAATCCAGGCGCATGTCGTTGCCGATCATGGAGATGTTGTTCATCGTTTCCGGGCCATTGCCGATCAGGGTCGCGCCCTTCACCGGATAACTGATCTTGCCATTCTCGATCATGTAGGCTTCGCTGGCCGAGAACACGAACTTGCCGTTGGTGATGTCGACTTGGCCGCCACCGAAATTGACCGCGTACAGGCCGTTCTTCACCGACGCCAGGATTTCTTCCGGATCTTTATCACCAGCCAGCATGTAGGTATTCGTCATGCGGGGCATCGGCAGGTGGGCGAAGGACTCGCGGCGCGCATTGCCGGTCACCGGCATCTTCATCAGGCGCGCGTTCATCGTGTCCTGGATATAGCCCTTCAGGATACCGTCCTCGATGAGCGTGGTGCACTGGGTCGGGTTGCCTTCGTCGTCCATGTTGAGCGAGCCGCGGCGGTCCTGCAGGGTGCCGTCGTCGACCACGGTGACGCCCTTGGCCGCCACCCGTTCGCCGATGCGGCCGGCGTAGGCCGACGAGCCCTTGCGGTTGAAGTCGCCTTCCAGGCCATGACCCACCGCTTCGTGCAGCAGCACGCCGGGCCAGCCCGGGCCGAGCACGATGGTCATTGGACCAGCCGGGGCCGGACGGGCCTCCAGGTTGACGCAGGCCGAGTTCACCGCTTCGGTCGCATACTTGTCGAGCAGCTCATCGCTGAAATAGCCGTAATCGTAACGGCCGCCGCCCCCCGACGAGCCGACTTCGCGCCGGCCGTTCTGCTCGGCGATGACGGTGACGGACACCCGCACCAGCGGACGGATGTCGGCCGCCAGCACGCCGTCGCTGCGCACCACCAGCACCACGTCGTATTCGCCGGCCAGGCCGGCCATCACCTGCACCACGCGCGGATCCTTGGCGCGCGCCATCTTCTCGACGCGCTCGAGCAGTTTCACCTTCGCGGTCGCATCGAGCGAAGCGAGCGGGTCGTGCGGCAGGTAGAGCGAGCGGCCGCCGGTCGGGCGCGCCGCGGTGGCGATCTTCATCTTGCCCGCGCCTGCGCGGGCAATGGTGCGGGTGGCAGCCGCCGCGTCCAGCAGCGCCGCTTCGGAAATCTCGTCGGAATACGAAAAGGCCGTGCGATCACCAGAGACGGCGCGCACGCCCACGCCCTGGTCGATCGAGAAGCTGCCGGTCTTGACGATGCCCTCTTCCAGGCTCCAGCCTTCGCTCTTGGTGAACTGGAAATACAGGTCGGCGTAATCGACCTTGTGCGTGAACATCGAGCCCAGCGCGTTCAGCAGCTTGCCCTCGTCGAGGCCGAATGGCGTCAGCAGCACGTCGCGTGCGACAGCCAGGGAGGAAAGGTTCGGTTCGAATGGTTTCATTTGCGTTCGGTCGTTCGGTTGGATGACGCATTGTGCCATATCCCGTCCCTCCCTACCGGACGCGTGTCACGCACCCCAAATAGGGTCAGACTGGAATTATTGAGCTCGGTCCTCCCTACACTTGAATAGTGTCATGAAACATGGCTTACTATTAATAAACAAAGGGATCTTGTCGAATAATTCGACTATGACCCTCATGATTGGAAGGGATGACATGATTGCGACTCGGTGGCTATTGCCGGCGCTGCTGATTGCGCTGTTGCTGCTGGGCGGTAAAGCGCTGTGGCGTGCCGAGCCGTCGCCTCGCCAGGCGGTCTCCGTCGACGTGTGTGTCACGGAACAGGACGTCAAGCGGGTTGGGCGATACGTGCAGGAGCCGGTGTCGAAAGCGCTGACATTGGTGCCGGGCGCGGGTCCTGTAAGCAGTATCACGACGCACGGCAAGACGCAGTTCCTTGTCCGGTTCAAGGATGGGGCGACCGGGAAAGACCGAGCCGTTGTGGAAGAGACGCTGAAACGGGTGGCCTTCGCTCCCGATGTCGAGGTCCTGTCCATTGGCGTCGGGCTCGCCCAGTCGCTTGCGGACGGAAGTTACCCAGGCAGGCCGGCGTGCACCGAGCACCTCGGCGTGGATGCCGGCGCGCTGGCAGCGCCGTAGCCAGGTATGCGCGAAGCTTGTCAGAGCTTGCGGTGCTTGAGCGCCGGCAGGCTTTCGCGCACGCTGACCAGGAAGGCGTCGTCCAGGGTGCCTGTAATGACCCCCTCGCCTTCCGGCAGCACCGCCTTCACTTCTCCCCACGGATCGATCAGCATGCTGTGCCCGAAGGTGCGGCGGCCGTTCTCGTGCACGCCGCCCTGCGCCGAGGCCAGCACGTAGCACTGGTTCTCGATCGCACGGGCGCGGAGCAGCACTTCCCAGTGCGCCAGGCCGGTGGTGTGGGTGAAGGCGGCCGGGACGATGATCAGCGCGCATTCGCCCATCGCGCGGAACAGCTCGGGGAAGCGCAGGTCGTAGCACACCGACAGCCCGACGCGGCCGAACGGCGCATCGAAGCTGCCCACCGCCTGGCCCGGCACGATGGTGCGCGCCTCGTCGTAGGATTCGGCGCCCTTGTTGAAGCCGAACAGGTGGATCTTGTCGTAATGACCCACCTGCCTGCCCTGGGGGTCGTAGACCAGGGTGGTGTTGAGCACCTTGCCGGCGTCGTGCGAGACCAGCGGCAGCGTGCCGCCCACCAGCCAGATGCCGTGTTCGCGCGCCAGCTCCGCCATGCAAGCCTGGATCGGGCCTGCGCCTTCCGGCTCGGCGTGGCCGACCTTGTCGGTGTCGCTCATGCCCATGATCGGCCAGTACTCGGGCAGGGCCACCAGCGACGCGCCTGCGCTTACCGCCTGCGCCACCAGCCGGCGCGCGCGCGCCAGGTTGTCTTCCACCCGCGGGGTGGACACCATCTGCACCGCGGCTACCTTGGTCATGTCCATGTCACTCCTTCTTCGCATTGGAACGCGCGCCGGCCCCGGCGGGCGCTGGGGCCTGGACCGGGGGCGGCGGCGGATTGTCGAGCTTGGTGATGGTCGGGGACTTCCACGGTCCCGCGATCCGCATCTGGTAGGTCAGCGCCTTCATCATCGGCGCGCGCAGGAAGCGCTGGGCCAGGTAGCTGCCGATGCCGATGATCGGGTTGACCGCCAGGCCGTACACCAGCGGCCCGGTGCCGAGGTTGAATTCCGGGATCACGACCACGTGCAGGTTGGTCGTTTCGTTGGCGATGTCGGCTGTGCCATCCATCAGGATGGTGGCAGCCACGCCGTGCATCTTGAGATTGTCGGTGCGCAGAACGCCGCGCTGGATCATGGCGTTGGCGCTGATGCCGTCGAATGCCAGGCCCTCGGAAAACACGTCGTGGAAATCGAGCTTGAGCAGGCGCGGCAGCGCCTGCAGGCTCAGCACGCCGAGCAGCTTGGCCGCGCCCGGGTCCTGCTTCAGGAACTGGCCCGATTCCACGTTCATCTCGATCTGGCCGGACAGACTGGGAATGTCCATCGCATACGGCAAGCCGCTCCACGAGATGTCGCCCGACATCTTGCCTTTGCCGCGGCGCAGGGTCTCGGGGAAGCCGAGGCGGTCTAGCAGCCTGCCGGCGTCTATGATGTCGAGCAGGAAGTTCAGGCTGGTGTTGCTGCGTCCGTCCTTGTGCAACCAGCGGCCGTTGGCCCTGAGCTGGCCGTCCGGATTGTCGAGGGTGAGGCGGTTGATGCGCCATTCGCGCCCGGCCAGCGCCTGCACGTTACTCGCCTGCAGTTCCAGGCGGCCGAGCCGCTTGTCGAACAGCTGGAACTGCTCGGCCACGATGTCGAGCGACGGAATGCTGGCCGTGGCGCCGCGGTTCGATTCCAGCAGATGCTTGACTTCGGCCTCGCTGGATTCGGGGATCACCAGCGAAGCCAGGCGCGCCGTCACCTTGCCCAGCCCCTGGGCGCTGCCCTGGACGCCGCCGTGGCCCCCCGATTCTGCCCAGGTCAGGTAGCCGCTCACGTGGCGCGAGTGCAGGTTGGCCTGCCAGGTGTCCTTCAGGTGGGTGGCGCCGAGCACGACGTCGGCCAGGCGCCGCTCGCCAATGGTCAGTTCGCCCACGCGGCCGGCGATCACGGTCGGCAGCACATATTGCGTGAAGTCCGGGCCTGCGCCCGAGCCTGCCCCGGCGCCGCCGGCGCCATCGCCGCCCGCGCCCGCGATCGCCCTGCCGGCCGCGATCCAGCCGTCCACGTTCAGGGCACGCATGTTCACGTGGATCATCATGCCCTCGTCCGGTTCCGGCGCCGGCACGTTGACGCCGATGCCGCCGCGCAGCACGCTCCACGGGCCCCGCCCCTGCTTTTCGCGCAGATAGCGCGCCGCCACGTTGCCGCCCAGGCTCGCCCGGATCTCGTCGCGCGCCACGCCGTTCACGGTCGGCTCGCCGGCCAGCACGAAGCGCAGCGGCAGGCTGTCGGCCTGGGGCTTGTTGAGCGGCGCCGGCAGTTCCAGGCCCAGGCCCGCCAGGTTCGATTCGAGCGTCACGCTGCGCCGCCCCTCGCGCACCACCACGCTGCCCGTGTAGGGCGTGCTGCCCGACAGGCGCTCCGCCAGCCGGCCCAGCGCGGGCGCCGGCGCGGTGCGACGCATGCCGTCGCCCGAGAGCGTGCCGGCCAGGCGGATCGCGACACCGCCCTCCCGCTGGGTGCCACCGGACAGGGCCAGCGGTCCGCCCAGGAAGCTGGCGTTGACGCCGTTCAGGGCGACGCCGCGCTCCCAGAATTCGATGCGGCCCAGTGCATCGTGCAGCGGCGGCAGTTCCGGGAACAGGCTGACATCGTTGCCGAGCAGCTGCAGGCTGCCCTGCACCTTGGTGTCGGGCAGATGCGCCAGCGGCATGCGCAGCTTGAGACCAAGACGCGCGTTGCCGCCGGCGCGGGTATCATCAAGGAAATGGCCGATCCAGTCCGGCACCGGGCTCGCGGCCACGTAGCGCAGGAATTCCTGCAGTGGCGCGGCCGCGTTGCCGTCGATGTCGAGCAGCATGTGTTCGCGCGCGCCGAGGTCGGGGATCACCGCCTTCACGTTCGACAGCGCCACGCCCATGGTGCGCAGGGTGTCGCCGCGGATTTCCATGCGCGCGCGGTCGAATTCGATGCGCCCGTTGATGTTCTCGGCCAGCGGCCACTGGGGCGTGCCGTCCGGGCGCCGCTGGCCCGGCGCGTATTCGAGGCGCGCGTTCTCCAGGCGGCCCGCCACGTTGAATTCGCCGCGCGCACGGTCGATGACCGCATTGATCCCTTCCCTGGCGCGGAACGGAAAGCCGGACAGGTCGCCGCGCAGGCGCAGGCGCGCGTCGCGCAGGGTGCCGCCCTGCAGTGCGCCGGTCAGCCAGTGGGCCAGGTGCTCGGGGGTGGCCAGCGGCAGGAAGCGTTCCACCTCGCCGATCGGGAAGCCGTCGAGCGTGGCGGTGAGGTCGGCCGTGCCGGGGCCGCCCTGCGGCTGCAGCGGTAGGCTGTGGCGGCCCGACAGCGTGCCGCTGAGCGCGCCCTGGGCGAAGGCCAGCCGTTCCACCTCGACCAGCAACTGCCGGCCGGGATCGATGGTCCAGCGCGCCTTCATGTCGAGGCGGTCGAGCGGCATGGTCGGCTGGGCGAACCAGGCGGGCATGTGCAGCGCCAGTGCGCTGGCGTCGACGCTCACGCTGCCGCCTTCCTGGGTGGCGTCGACGCTGCCGCTCAGGTTCTGGAAGCCGGGCGTGGCGGGCCGCGCCGGCAGGGCCGGCTGGCCGTTCCTGGCGACGCGGGCCGGACGCGCCGGCAGCGCGTTGACCGTCAGGCCGGCGACCTCGCCGCGCACGTGGAAGGCCCGCAGCGCCGGATAGCGCCCTTCCCACTCGGCCGACACGTCGAGCAGGCGGCCGCGCGGCGCGTAGTCGAGCAGCATCTGGCGCTGCTGGGGCGGCAGCGGCAGGTAGCCGGCGAGCGCCGCCAGTGCGCCGATGTCGAGCTGGCGCGCGCTCAGTTCTCCCTGTTCCGGGCGCCCGCCCTGCGCCGGGCGCCAGCTCTGCTCGAGCGTGGCGGGCGGCAGCGCGCGGCCGTCGCGGGTGGTGACCGTGAAGCCGCTCAGGCTGACCGTGTGGCCATGGGCGCCGAAGGTGGGCTTGCCCTCGTCCTTCCCGGGGAGCATCTCTTCGCGCGCGGCCAGGCGCCCCGTCACGCGTGCGAGCTCGAGCGGCGCCAGCCCGGGACCGAGACGCGCATTGACGTCGGCCAGCGCCAGGTCGGCGGTGAAGCCGGCCAGGCGCGCCTGGTCGAGGTTGAGCCAGGCGCGCACCGAGCCGCGCCCGCTGGCCAGCTGCAGGGGCAGGTCCACGTGGCGTTTCCATGCCACCAGGTCGGCGTCGCGCAGGTCGGCGTACAGCTCGCCTTTCCAGCGCGTGATATCGGACGGGCGGGCGCCGAAGCGATGTCGGAAGCGCGCGCGCACGTCGAGCGGCTGGCCGAGCACGCGCGGCGGCGTGGCGCGCAACGCAAAGCGGTGGCCGCCGCCGAAGCGGTTCAGCAGGGCCATGGTGACGTCGGTCAGGACCAGGGTGGGCCGGCCACGCAGTTCGTCGGTCCAGTCGACGCGGCCCTCGCGGATCACGATCTCGCGCTGGCGCAGCAGCCAGTCGGCGCCGCGGCCCTCGTCTTTCTTCGCCGGGTCGAGCCGCACGCCGGCCACGCTGAGCACGCCGTCCGCGCCGCGCCGTACGTCCAGCCGGGGACGGGTGATCTCGAGCGCGTGCAGGCGCGGCTCGAAGGCGGCCAGGCTCCACCACGACAGCGAGGCTTCCACGCGCGGCAGCGCCAGCGCCTCGCGCCCGGTGCGGTCGATCAGGCGCACGTCGCGTAGCGTCAACACCGGGTGGATGCCTTGCCAGGAAGCGTCCAGGCGCGCGATGGTGACGCGGTTGCCGAGCGCGCGTCCGGCAGCCGTTTCGATGTCGCCTTTATACAGGTCGATGTTGGGAAGGATGGCGTAGCGCAGCGCCAGGAACAGCAGCGCCAGGCCGAAATACAGCAGCAGCACCAGCTTGATGGCGAAGCCGAGGAAATGGTGGGAAGCCAGGTTGGCGTAGCGATAGGCTGCACGCAGCCGCTGCCAGCGCACGGCCAGCGGCAGGTGCTCGCAGGCCGCCTGCGGTTCCTGGTTGTCCATCAAGGTGCTCAAAAAGGCTCGCCGTAAATTTGATTCTCTAATAACAGATCGCTTGCAACAGTCGCGGCGTCTACCTTACCATCGTGTTGCCCCCGGGAGTCCGGTCGGCAGACTCCCGGGGGCAACACGGCGGGCAATTCTACCGCACGAATGCCTGCCGGACGGCAAAACACACACCGGATTCCACCATGACCCCTGCTTCTCCAGCATCCGGATCGCCGGCCGCCGGCTCGCCGGCCGACGGTTCGCGCTTCCTCCAGCGCTGGCTCGGCGCCGATCCCGCCCGCCAGGCCCAGCTCGACGAGCTGTCCGGATTATCGCTGGCCGGCGCCGACCTCGGCGCGTTATTGCAGCGCGAGCTGGACGGCGGACTGCCCTTGCCGCGCGCCATGCGCCGGCTGCGCAACCTGCTGGTCTGCACCATCATCCGGCGCGATCTCGATAGCCTGGCCGACCTCGACGAGGTGGTCACGGCCATGACCCGCTTCGCCGACTTCGCCATCCAGACCCACGCCCGCGCCCTTGCCGAGGAACTGGAGGCCACCCACGGCATGCCGACGGGCGAGGAATCCGGCCGCCCCCAGCAGCTCATCGTGCTCTCCATGGGCAAGGGCGGCGGCGGCGAACTGAACGTTTCGTCCGACATCGACCTGATCTTCGTCTACCCCGAGGATGGCGAGACCGCCGCCGGCCCCGGCCAGCGCCAGCTGTCGAACCACGAATTCTTCGTGCGCCTCGGCCGCCGCCTGAACGCCGCCCTGTCGGAAATCATCGAGGACGGCTTCACCTTCCGCGTCGACATGGCGCTGCGTCCCAACGGCAATTCGGGCCCGCTCGCGGCCAGCCTCGCCATGGTCGAGGAATACCTCATTGTGCAGGGCCGGGAATGGGAGCGTTATGCCTGGGTCAAGGCGCGTGCGGTCACCGGCGACCCGCAGGACATTGCGGCGCTGGATGCGATCGTGCGCCCCTTCGTGTTCCGGCGCTACCTGGACTTCGGCGTGATCGATGCGATCCGCAACATGCACGCCCAGATCCGCGCCGAGGTCAAGCGCCAGGAGCGCCTGCATCCCGAACGCAGCCACAACGTCAAGCTGGGCCGGGGCGGGATCCGCGAGATCGAGTTCCTGGCCCAGGTGTTCCAGCTGATCCGCGGCGGGCGCGACCCGGCGCTGCGCGAACGCTCCACCCGGGCCACGCTGCGCCTGCTGGCCGAGCGCGAACTGCTGTCCCAGGACACGGTGGCGCGCCTGCTCGATGCCTATGCCTTCTTGCGCAACCTGGAACACCGCCTGCAATACCTGGACGACGCCCAGACCCATACCCTGCCGGCCAGCGACGCCGACCGCCTCGTGGTGGCGCAGATGACGGGCTTGCCGGACGTGCCCACCCTGCTCGCCCGCCTCGAGGAACAGCGCAGTTTCGTGGCCGCCCAGTTCGACGCCATCTTCGCCGACAAGGCGGACAGCGGCGATCCGGAAGCGGGCACCCTGGCCGACGACCCGGAAAACCGCGAGGCGATCGCCGCCCGCCTGGGCGAGCTCGGCTACGACGACCCGGAGCCCGCCAGCCGCCGCCTGGTCGCCACCTTGCAGGGGCCGCGCCTGACCAGCCTGCCCGATGCCAGCCGCGCCCGGCTGCTGGCCCTGGTCGACGCCGCCCTCGGCCAGATCGCCACCGTGGTGCGCGAGGCCGGCATCGGCAGCCATGCCGCCACGCTCGGGCGCCTGCTCGACTTTTTCGAGGCCATCGCCCGGCGCTCGGCCTACCTGTCGCTGCTGACCGAATATCCGCACACGCTCGAACGCGTGATCCGCATGATCAATGCAAGCGGCTGGGCCGCCACCTTCCTGACCCAGCACCCGATCCTGCTGGACGAGCTGCTGGACGACCGCAACGAAGGCGCGGCCGATGTCGGCCAGCTGGCCAGGGAGCTCGACGAACAGCTCGATGCCGCGGCCGGCGACACCGAACGCCAGCTCGACATCCTCCGCGAAGCCCACCATGCCCAGCTGTTCCGGCTGCTGGCGCTGGACCTGGCCGGCGAGCTGTCGGTGGAACGCCTGGCCGACCACCTGTCGCTGCTGGCCGACACCATCGTCGGCGCCACCATCCGCCATGCCTGGCGCACGATCGCCAGCCGTCACCGGGAGGAGCCACGCTTCGCCGTCATCGCTTACGGCAAGCTGGGCGGCAAGGAACTCGGCTACGTGTCCGACCTCGACGTGATCTTCCTGTACGACGACGAGGATGACATGGCGCCGTCCAACTACGCCAAGCTGGCGCAGCGCTTCATCACCTGGAACACCGCCCACACGGCGGCCGGCATCCTGTTCGACATCGACACCGCGCTGCGGCCGGACGGCGCCAGCGGCATGCTGGTGTCCACGGTCTCCGCCTTCGAGCGCTACCAGGGCGCCAGCGCCTGGATCTGGGAGCACCAGGCCCTGACGCGGGCCCGCTTCTGCGCCGGCGACGCCGCCATCGGCGAGCGCTTCGAACGCATTCGCATCGAGGTGCTGCGCAAGGACAGGAGCGCCCAGCAAGGGCAGCTGAAAGACGAGGTCTGCGCCATGCGCAGGCGCATGCGCGACGCCAACGTCAATCCCACACCCCTGTTCGACCTCAAGCAGGACGAAGGCGGGATGATCGACATCGAATTCATGGTGCAGTATCTGGTACTGCGCCATGCATCGAAGTATCCGCAATTGACGGCAAATACCGGCAACATCGCCCTATTAAAACTATCGGGCGAGCTGGGGCTGATCGATGCCGGCATGGCTGCGGCGGTCGCCGACGCCTACCGCGCGATGCGCCGCCTGCAGCACCAGGTGCGCCTGCAGGGCCAGGAAAAAGCCCGTGTCGATCCCCCGTTGCTAGGCGAACATCCAGCCCAGGTCCGGCGCCTGTGGAACGCCTGTTTCGGCAACTGAACGCCATACCTCTCGGCTGCATCCCGCCAGTGCAGCCGCCCACTTTCAATGCATCAGGCATGTTGTATGCACGACAAATGTGCAGCGCAGGTCTATTGACTTTCGGGTCAGAGAATTGTGCCCTGCAACTGTTGTTTTTTAAACAGATTTACACCTGACACAATTGACACTAATCAACGCGGAATGCTTTGATATGTATGGTGTATGCACGTCGGCATGCCGCTACCCGCTGCTCGCCCGGCCCGCACAGGTTGCAATTTTTGAAAACATAGAAACGCCCCTCCCGGGGTGCAAGATGGAGAACACATGCAACAACGAACCAAGATCGCGGTGGCCGTCGCCGTCGCCCTCCAGACCTTGATGATTTCCGCTGTCGAAGCTCAAGAGGCTCCGCAACGCGTCGAAATCACCGGCTCGCGTATCCGCCAGGTTGACCTCGAGACCGCACAGCCGGTCCAGGTGGTGAACCAGGAACAAATTCAGAAAAGCGGTCTGGTGACTGTTGGCGACATCGTCAACCAGCTGTCTTCGGTCGGCACCCCGGCGTTCAGCCGCGGCTCGGTCCTGACCTCGAACCGCGAACAGGGCGGCCAGTACATCAACATGCGCAACCTGGGCGCGCAGCGCCTGCTCGTGCTGGTCAACGGCAAGCGCTGGACCGCATCGGTTGCGGGCTTCACCGACATGTCGACCGTCCCGTCGGCACTGATCGAGCGCATCGAAGTGCTGAAGGACGGCGCTTCCTCGATCTACGGTTCGGACGCGATCGCAGGTGTGGTCAACATCATCCTGAAGAAGACCATGCAGGGCGGCACCGCCAGCATCTACCAGGGCGCGAACGAAAGCGGCGACGGCAAGAACAAGGACTTCTCGGTGTCCTATGGCGCCGGCGACGAAAAGGCCAGCCTGCTGTTCGGCCTGACCCACACCACCCAGGGCGAAGTCTGGGCCAAGGACCGCAACCTGACCGGCTTCACCTTCGGTCCGGCGCACTACAACGCCGGCTTCGGCAGCGCACCTTGGGGCCGCATCACCCCGCTGACCGCCACCGGCGCCTCGAACACGGTCGCGGCCAACGGCGGCTTCAACCGCATGATCAACCACACCGGCACCTTCGACGGCGTGGGCGTCAGCTCTAATTCGCGCAACCCGAACAACTACCACGCCTACGCGGCGGCCGATGCGGACGTGTTCAATGCGACCCAGCAGATGCACCTGCTGTCGCCGAACAAGCTGACCTCGATCTTCACCAAGGGCGAAGTCGCGCTGCCGGGCGACCTGCGCCTGACCAGCACCGCGATGTACGCCGTGCGTGATTCGAGCCGCGCGATCGCCGGTTATCCGCTGAGCTCGACCGCCCAGTCGAAGTTCCCGGTCTACATCGACAAGGACAACTACTACAATCCGTTCGGCAACCAGGTGGCCGGCGCCGGCAAGGGCCAGGACCTGTTCTTCGCCCGCCGCACCATCGAAGTGCCGCGCGTCACCGACAACACCAACCGCACCCTGCACCTCGACGCCGCCCTCGAAGGCAGCTTCGAACTGCGCAGCCTGCCATGGAACTGGTCGCTCGCCTACAACTACAACAAGGTTGAAGGCAGCAACACCGGCTACGGCAACCTGAACCTGCTGAACCTGAAGAAGTCCCTGGGTCCGTCGTTCCTTAACGCTTCGGGCGTGGTCCAGTGCGGCACTGCGGCCAACCCGATCGCACTGGCGGAATGCGTGCCTTGGGACATCCTGGGTGGTCCGTCGACCTCGACTCCGGCAGCCCTGGCCTACAATATGTCGGTGGCTCAGGCCAGCTATGGCTCGACCATCAGCAACGCCAACGCCGACCTGAGCGGTGAAATCTTCACCCTGCCGGCCGGCGCCGTCGGCGTGGCGGGCGGCATGGAATACCGCACCGTGCGCGGCTACGACCGTCCGGGCCAGTTCGAGCAGTCGGGCTACTCGACCGACCTGGCAGGCAATTCGACCACCGGCCGTTTCACCGTGCGTGAAGCCTACCTGGAAGCCAACATCCCGCTGCTCAAGGGTGTGACGATGGCCCAGCTGCTGAACCTGAACCTGGCGTCGCGCTACTCGGACTATTCGAACTTCGGTTCGACCACCAACAGCAAGGCCAGCTTCATGTGGAAGCCGGTCCGTGACGTGCTGGTGCGCGGTACCTGGGCCGAGGGCTTCCGCGCCCCGACCCTGAACGACACCTTCGGCGGCGGCTCGCAGTCCTTCGACAACTACCTGGACGCCTGCGACAGCCTGCACGGCGCAGCAGCATCGAACCCAGCCGTCAAGGCGCGCTGCACCGCCGCCGGCGTGCCGCTCACCTTCCGCCAGGTCAACCAGGCAGGCACTCCGGTTGCATCCGGCGGCGCCCAGACCCCGACCCCGTTCCAGACCGGCGCCGGCAACTCGGCCCTGCAACCGGAAACCGCGATCACCCGGACTGCCGGTATCGTGTTCAGCCCGGCCGCCGTGCCTGGCCTGTCGGTCGGCCTCGACTGGTTCAAGATCCAGGTCGAGAACCGCATCACCGCGATCAGCGCCACCTTCGTCGTCAACAATTGCTACGTCAATGGCACCCAGAGCTTCTGCGATGCGATCAAGCGTGATCCGATCACCGGCCAGATCGTCAACCTGTCGCGCGGCAACGCCAACCTGGGCGCGCTGGAAACCGAGGGCTACGACCTGAGCCTGTCCTACCGCCTGCCGCGTACCAAGTACGGCCAGTTCGGCTTCCGTTCGGAAACCACCTACGTGGATTCCTACCGCAGCAAGAGCACCAACACGGCGAACTTCGTCGAGTTCGCGGGCGAGTACGACATCTTCAAGTGGAAGTCGAACGTCGCCTTCGACTGGAGCATGGGCAACTGGAGCGCCACCCTGGGCAACCGCTTCTACAGCAGCCAGAAGAACCGTTGCTGGAGCGTTTCGCCAACTCCCGTCGAGTGCTCGAACCCGACTGGCCTCGTGAGCTGGGGTACCGGCTACAACAAGGCCAAGGAAATGTGGTACAGCGACCTGTCGGTCGGCTACAACCTGCCGTGGAACGCGAAGCTGCTGGTCGGCGCCAACAACGTCTTCAACCGTGGCCCGATCATCAACTACAGCGCGAACAGCGGCTTCGGCGGTCCGAACTCCTCGGGTTCGACCAATCCGGAACTGCCACTCGACCGCTTCTTCTACGTCCGCTACAATCAGAACTTCTGATCCTGAGCAGCTGACTAGACTTAGTCGATCTAGCGCAATTTAATTGCGTGTCAAACCCACCTGGCGCAAGCCAGGTGGGTTTTTTTTCGTCCAAACTTAGCATCTTCACTTGTCAATAGTGAACTTGTAATCGCCAAGTAAAGACACATATTTGCAACATTTGTTAGTTCACTAAGGTTGATTCAATTGACACTCCGGCGTCGCAAGTGCTCTGATTGCTGACTTGAAAGTAAGAGACGATTAAAAATTCAGTACTTTCAGGTGGCCTTAGCGCCTATCCCGATGGCCGGCCCACAAGGCCGGGCACGTTTTCACCCAAGGAGTTTGCAACATGATGGAAACAATCTTGTCCCGTTCGGTCCGCGCGATCTGCCTCGGCGGCATGACCCTGAGCATGGGCGCCGCATTCGCGCAGGAAGCGGCGCAGCCGCTGCAGCGCGTTGAAGTGACCGGTTCGCGTATTCGCCAGGTCGACCTCGAAACGGCCCAGCCGATCCAGGTAATGACCCAGGAACAGATCCAGAAGACCGGCCTGATCACCGTCGGCGACGTCCTGAACCAGCTGTCCTCGGTCGGTTCCCCCGACTTCAGCAAGGGCGGCTCGCTGACCTCGAACCGTGAAAACGGCGGCCAGTTCATCAACCTGCGCAACCTGGGCTCGAACCGCCTGCTGGTGCTGGTGGATGGCAAGCGCTGGACCCAGTCGGTCGACGGCTACACCGACATGTCGACCGTGCCGGCCTCGATGATCGACCGTATCGAAGTCCTGAAGGACGGCGCCTCGTCGATCTACGGCTCGGATGCGATCGCAGGCGTGGTCAATATCATCCTGAAGAAGCGCATGGAAGGCGGCAACCTGAGCGTCTACCTGGGCGCCAACAAGGAAGGCGACGGCAAGAGTAAGGACTTCTCGCTGAGCTATGGCGCCAACGGCGAGAAGGCCTCGCTGATGTTCGGCCTGTCGCACACCGAGCAAGGCGTGGTCTGGGCCAACAAGCGTCCGGTCACCGGCTTCCCGCGCGGTCCGCAATACCCGACCGAAGGCTTCGGCATCGGCCCATGGGGCAACATCACCGACATCGACTATACCTTCGACAAGGTCCTGAACCACACCGGCGGTGCACTGGGCGACGGCGTCGGTGCCGATTCGCGCAACCCGGCCAACTACCACGACTACGACGGCCGTCCTGAAGACAACTTCAACAGCGCCTCGCAGATGATGTTCGCGATGCCGACCAAGCTCGACACCCTGTTCACCAAGGGCACCGTCGAACTGCCCTACGGCATGCAGTTCCAGACTACCGCGATGTACTCGCAGCGCAAGAGCGTGGCCCAGATCGCCGGCTACCCGCTGAACAGCTTCAGCCAGCCTGCCTTCCCGGTCTACATCGACAAGGACAGCTACTTCAATCCGTACGGCAGCTCGGTGCTCGGCGCCGGCAATGGCCAGGACCTGGTCTTCTACCGCCGCACCATCGAGCGTCCGCGCGTCACCGAGAACCAGAACCGTACCCTGCACATCGACGCCACCCTGTCGGGTGACTTCGAGGTGCGCTCGCTGCCATGGAACTGGAGCGTCGGCTACAACCACAGCGCCCTGCGCGGCTCGACCTACGGCACCGGCAACCTGAACCTGCTGAACCTGAAGCGCGCCCTCGGCCCGTCGTTCCGCAACGCGTCCGGCGTGGTCCAGTGCGGCACCGCCGCCAACCCGGTCGCGCTGGCGGAATGCCGTCCGTTCGACATCATCGGCGGCCCGACCGCTTCCAACAAGGAAGTGCTGGACTACGTCATGTCGACCGGCCAGGCGACCTACGGCAGCACCATCAACAGCGCCACCGCCGACCTCTCGGGTGAAGTCTTCACCCTGCCGGCCGGCGGCCTCGGCGTCGCGGTCGGCCTCGAGCACCGTGAAGTGCGCGGCTACGACGTGCCGGGCCAGTTCGAGCAATCGGGCTACTCGACCGACCTGGCGGGCAACCCGACCCGCGGCCGCTACAGCGTGCGTGAAGCCTATGCCGAGGTCAACGTACCCCTGCTGAAAGGCCAGCGCTTCGCAGAACTGCTGAGCCTGAACCTGGCGACCCGCCACTCCGACTACAGCAACTTTGGCGTTACCAACAACAGCAAGGCCAGCTTCATGTACAAGCCGGCCAAGGACCTCCTGATCCGCGGCACCTGGGCGGAAGGCTTCCGCGCGCCGTCGGTCGGCGATACCTTCGGCGGCGGCCAGCAGACCTTCGACGACTATCTGGATCCGTGCGATGCGCTGTACGGCCAGGCCAGCGACCCGGCCGTGGCGGCGCGTTGCGCCGCGGCAGGCGCCGGCCCGCGCGCCGGCCAGCCGTTCCGCCAGCTGGCGCAGACCGGCCCGATCACCAGCGCCGCCGGCGACCAGAGCCCGTTCCCGTTCATGGCCGGGGCCGGCAATTCGGCCCTGACCCCGGAAAACGCGATCACCCGCACCGCCGGCTTCGTGTACAGCCCATCCTTCGTGCCGGGCTTTACGCTGGGCCTGGACTGGTTCAAGGTGCGGATCAACAACCGCATCACCGAGATCAGCGCAACCGACGTGGCCGAGTACTGCTACGTGCAGGGCCTGGCGCCGTACTGCGCGGCCCTCAAGCGTGATCCGATCACCGGCCAGATCACCTCGCTGAACCGCGGCAACGCCAACATCGGCGCCCAGGAAACCGAAGGCGTCGACCTGTCGATCGCCTACCGCCTGCCGCGTACCAAGTACGGCCAGTTCACCATCCGTTCGGAAACCGCCTACGTCGACAAGCTGCGCGAGCAGGCGACCGCCGGCGCCGACTGGATCGACGAAGCGGGTGAGTACTTCTACAACCGCACCAAGTCGAACCTGTCGCTGGACTGGAGCCTGGCCAACTGGAACGCCACCGTCACTACCCGCTACCACGGCGGCGTGAAGGACCGTTGCTACAAGGTCAATGCAACCGAGTGCTCGAACATCGGCGGCGAAGCAAGCTGGGGCAAGAACTACAACCAGCTCGGCGGCGTGGCCTACAGCGACCTGAGCGTCGGCTACAAGACTGCGTGGAACGGCCAGGTCATGGTCGGCGTCAACAACGTGTTCGACAAGAAGCCGCGCCTGATCACCACCAGCGCCGCCTCGTCGTCGCGCGTGGATGCGGACTACCCGATCGACCGCTTCTTCTACGTGCGCTACAACCAGTCGTTCTGATGAACACGCCCTTCGGGGCGTGCGCTGAAGAAGACCACATGCCCGCCAGGTTCGCCTGGCGGGCATTTTTCGTTGGCCACGCGTATCATGTCGCCTTCGGCAGCCGTCCTGGCTGCCTCACACGAGTATGTAATGGCAATCAAACTCAAGAACGACAAGGACGTCGCCAAGATGCGCGTGTCCGGCCGCCTCGCCGCCGAAGTGCTGGCCATGATCAAGGAATACGTGGTGCCGGGCGTCTCCACCGAGGAACTCGACCGCCGCTGCCACGAATACATCCGCAAGGTGCAGAAGGCGACGCCGGCCAACGTCGGCTACCATGGCTTTCCCAAGACCCTGTGCACCTCGGTCAACGGCGTGGTCTGCCACGGCATCCCGAGCGAGCAGGATGTATTGAAGGAAGGCGACATCGTTAACATCGACGTCACCGTGATCAAGGACGGCTGGCACGGCGACACCAGCCGCATGTACTTCGTGGGCGAACCGGCGCCGCAGGCGCGCAAGCTGGTCGACACGACTTACCAGGCCATGATGGCCGGGATCCGCCAGGTACGCCCGGGTGCGCGCCTGGGCGACGTCGGCCACGCGATCCAGAAGCTGGCCGAGGGCGCCGGCTTTTCGGTGGTGCGCGAATACTGCGGCCACGGCATCGGCCGCGTCTACCACGAAGAACCGCAGGTGCTGCACTACGGCCGCCCGGACACCGGGCTGCTGCTCAAGGAAGGCATGACGTTTACCGTGGAGCCGATGATCAACCTGGGCGGCGCCGACGTCGACCAGCTGGAGGACGGCTGGACCGTGGTGACCGCCGACGGCTCGCTGTCGGCCCAGTGGGAACACATGGTGGCGGTCACGAAGAACGGCGTCGAGATCCTGACGCCCTGGCCGGACGCGTGAAGGCGCGGCATTCCGGGGCCCTCCTCCCCGTCCTGATCGACGGACGAAAAAAAACCCCGGCCACAGCCGGGGTTTTTTACTAGGCGATAGAACGCTTAGAACGAGTACTTTGCCGACAGGCTGAAGTAACGGCCGTAGGGGTTGTGCAGGCCCGCATTGTAGCCGCTGCCGCCGATCGCGCCGTAACGTGGGTCGTACGGTGCAGCTTCGTCGAACAGGTTCTGGATGTTCGCGGTCAGCGCCAGGTTCTTGATGCCGGTGTAGGTGTAGCCCACGCCGACACGGACCCATTCCCTGACTGCGCAATCCGGGAACGCGTTCAGGTAGCCCGGGATCGTCCCGTTCACGCTCGGGAAGTTCGCGGTCGTGGTGCTGTTCGCGACCGGACCGTAATGGCAGAACGGCATCGCGTAGGTCTTGTCGCCGTCAACCTTGCGGCGCAGGGAGACCTGGCCGGTGTAGTTCAGGTTGGCGCTGAACGAGTGCACGCCGCGAGTCAGGGACGCCGAGATGCTGGTCTTCCAGCGCGGGATGTCGATGCCGCTCGACAGGGCCCAGTCCATCAGGCCTGCGTTGTAGCCGGCGATGTTGTGCTCGACATCACCCGCCTTCTGCGCCAGGTAGTAGCCATGGGTATAGGTCGAGGTCAGCTTGGCGTTGAAGTTGCCCATCGCACCCAGGTTCTTGCGGAAGGCCACGTCGATGTCGACGCCGCGGGTTTCCATCGCACCCTGGTTGATCCATGGCTCGCGCACGGCCAGCAGCGGACCGGTACCCGGGATTGGACGGCCCTGTGCATCCAGCACGAAGTTCGCCGGGTTCTGGTCGCGCACGATCAGGCCAGGATTGTTGTCTTCGTTACGCAGTGCGTCGAAGGCCGAGCCCAGGGCCACTTCGCCTTCCTTGCGGATCTTGAAGAAGTCCAGGCCGAAGTCCCAGTTCGCAGTCGGCGAGAACAGGATGCCGAAGGAGTAGGACTTCGCGGTTTCCGGCTGCAGGTCCGGGTTGGCGCCGCCGGTGCCCGATGCGGATTTGGCGCAGTCGACTTCGCTCGCACCTGGTTTCGGGGTCTTCTCGTCGAGTTCGCAACGCTTCGGATCGTACAGGTTCTGCAGGAAGAACTGGGCACCGCCCGGGGTCACCTGCGACAGTGCCGGCGCACGGAAACCTTCGGCGTACGTGCCGCGGAAGGCCAGGGTCTTGGTGGCGTTCCACTTGGCGCCGACCTTCGGTACGAAGTTGGTCTTCATGCCTTCGTACTTGTCCCAGCGGCCAGCGAAGTCCATCTCGAAGTTCTTCAGGAACGGCGTACGGAACTCGATGAAGCCCGACTTGACGTCGCGCTCGCCGTCGATGATGGTGTTGGCCAGGCCGAAGATGTTGCCGGCTGCCAGTTCGGCGTCCGGGTTCATCTTCAGCGATTCGCGACGGTACTCGGCGCCGACTGCCACGCCGATGGCGCCGCCCGGCAGCGAGCCGAACTGGGTGCTTGCCTTCGCGTCCAGCTGGGCAATGCGCGAACGGTCGTCCGAACGGGTGCTGCGGAACAGGGTCGGATCGGCGGCAACCGACGCGATGGTCGAGCCTGCATTGATCTTGCGCAGGGTCGGCAGGTACAGGCGGCCGTTGTAGCCGTCTTCCTTGCGCGCTTCGTTCAGCAGGAAGGCGGTTTCCCAGTCCCAGTTGAAGTTCGTACCCGACAGGCCGGTCAGGAAACGGCCGGTCTGGTTGGTGGTTTCGGTGCCGATCGGGGCGTTCTCGAAGCGGTAGGCAAACGACGCGCGCGCGTTCGGGAACGGGTTGTCCGGGTGGCCGACCGGCAGGATGCTCTGGTAGGTCGGCGCCACGCCGGAGGCGGTGAAGTTGGTCGTCACACCGGTGCTGATCGCGATCGGCGACGCGGTGTACTGGCGCTCGGTGCGGGCATAGGCGATTTCGGCGAAGGCGCGCACGTTCTCGCCCAGCTTCATCACGCCGCGGGTCAGGAAGCTGCCGTCCTTGCCGGCGCTGGTGCCTTCCAGGTATTTGCTGGTGTCGAAGTTACAGAACGTGCGGCCGAAGAACACGCTCGACGCGGTGAAGCCCATCGAGGCGTCGCCCACCAGGCGGCGGTCCTGCGGGCAGTTGTCCAGCGGTGCGCGGAAGCGTTCGGCGGCATTGGCCGGGGTCGCACTGAACAAGCGCGTGTTCGGGCCGGTTTCGCGGTAGAACAGCGGCGCCTGCGAGATGTTGCTGCCGTACGGGCTTGCATAGCGGTTCTGCAGGCGCTTGTATTCGTCAAACTTGATATCGCGCACCTTGTCGCGCTGGGTGCGGTCGCGGTCCGACAGGTCGGCCGTGAAGAACACGTTGTAGCCGTCCTCTTCCACATTGCCCAGGCCGGTGAAGAAGGTCACGCCCTTGCGGGTGAATTCGCCGTCATCGTTGGTGCTCATGCGGGCGCTGATTTCCGAACCGCGGAACGAGGACTTGGTGATGAAGTTGATGACACCGCCGATGGCGTCCGAGCCATACACGGCCGATGCGCCATCCTTCAGGATCTCGACGCGCTCGAGCGCGTTCAGCGGGATCTGGTTCAGGTCGTACAGGGTCGAATTGCCGTTGTTCGGGTCGGCATAGGCCGACGGGGCCATGCGGCGGCCGTTCAGCAGGATCAGGGTCGAGGTCGACGACAGGCCGCGCAGGGAGGCGGTCGAGACGCCGCGCGAGAAGCCGCCGTCGTTGGTGTCGAGGTTGTTGTCGGTACCCATCGCCGGCACCAGGCGGATCAGTTCGGTGACGGTGGCTGCGCCGGACTCACGGATGTCCTTGGCGGTGATGGTCTGGATCGGCTGGGTGCCTTCCTTGTCGGTGCGCTTCAGGTTCGAGCCCGTCACATAGACGGTAGCCGGCGCTTCCGAGCCGGAATTCTGTGCAACTGCAAACGGAGCGGCGCCGATTGCCAGGGCGACTGCGACGACACTGTGTTTCAAGATTGGTTGTTTCACGTTGTTTCCTGTCCCTACGATTTATATGTAGTGCTCAATACTTCCGATATGCATGCCCATGCATACGGGGTAGAGTCTCGCAGAGACAATTGACGAAAGAAACAATTTTTCTACCAAAAGGCAGAAAAGCTACAGTTCCGTTGTTTTTCATCAACGCAGAATATTCTTCAGCGTAAAGACGGTAATAAGAAAAAAAACGCCCCTTTCGGGGCGTTTTGGCAAATTTCTGTATTTACGAACGACTGGTTTAATTGAACATCAGCCGCCGCACATTGTTACATCATTTTGCATTCATCAAGGCAACGGTGGTGTCCAGCATGCGGTTCGAGAAGCCCCACTCGTTGTCGTACCACGACGACACCTTGACCAGGCGGCCCGACACCTTGGTGAGCGTCGCGTCGAAGTTCGACGACGCCGGGTTGTGGTTGAAGTCGACCGAGACCAGCGGATCGGTGTTGTAGGTCAGGATGCCTTTGAGGGCGCCTTCCGACGCCGATTTCATGAGCTGGTTGACTTCGTCGACGGTGGTGTCGCGCTTGGCGATGAAGGACAGGTCGACGATCGACACGTTGATGGTCGGCACGCGGATCGCGAAGCCGTCCAGCTTGCCGTTCAGTTCCGGCAGCACCAGGCCGACCGCGGCGGCGGCGCCGGTCTTGGTCGGGATCATCGACTGGGTGGCCGAACGGGCGCGGCGCAGGTCTTCATGCATCACGTCGGTCAGCACCTGGTCGTTGGTGTAGGCGTGCACGGTGGTCATCAGGCCGGTTTCCAGGCCGATGGCGTCGTGCAGTGGCTTGACCAGCGGGGCCAGGCAGTTGGTGGTGCAGGAGGCGTTCGAAATGACGGTATCCGAGCTCTTGAGCACGTCCTGGTTCACACCAAAGACGATGGTGGCGTCGACGTCCTTGCCGCCCGGGGCCGAGATGATGACCTTCTTGGCGCCGCCCTTCAGGTGGGCCGAGGCCTTTTCCTTGGTGGTGAAGAAGCCGGTGCACTCGAGCACCACGTCCACGCCCAGCTCGCCCCATGGGATCTCGGCCGGGTTACGCTGCGCGAACACGCGGATCTTGTCGCCATTGACGATCATGTTGTCGCCTTCGACCGTGACGGTGCCCGGGAACTTGCCGTGCGCGGTGTCGTAGCGGGTCAGGTGGGCGTTCGATTCGGCGTTGCCGAGGTCGTTGATCGCCACGATCTGGATGTCTTGCTTCTTGCCGCCTTCGTAGAACGCGCGCAGGATGTTGCGGCCGATGCGGCCATAACCGTTGATTGCAACTTTGATCGTCATTGCTTAGCTCCTGATTATAGAAAAAAACTTTTTTCGTACCGCAGATAACGCAGATAACAAACGGGCCGCCGTGAGGCAGCCCGCTGGAAACAGGTTACGCCGCGAGGACGCCCTTGGCCTTGGCCACGACGTTCTCGACGGTGAAGCCGAAGTGCTTGAACAGCACCGGCGCCGGCGCCGATTCGCCGAAGGTGTCGATGCCGACCACGGCGCCTTCCAGGCCCACGTACTTGTACCAGAAGTCGGTCACGCCGGCTTCGATGGCCACGCGCGGGATACCGCGTGGCAGGACGCTTGCCTTGTAGGCGGCCTCCTGGCGCTCGAATACGTCGGTCGACGGCATCGAGACGACGCGCGCATTGATGCCCTCGCCTGCCAGCGCGTCGGCGGCTTTCATCGCCAGCTCGACTTCCGAACCGGTGGCGATCAAGACGACTTTCGCGTCCTGGGCGTCGCGCAGCACGTAGCCGCCCCTGGCGACGTTGGCGATGGCGGCGGCGTCGCGCTCCATGAACGGCAGGTTCTGGCGCGAGAAGATCAGGGTCGAGGGACCATCCTTGCGCTGCACGGCCGCGCCCCAGGCCACTTGCGACTCGACGGTGTCGCATGGACGCCAGTTGTCCAGGTTCGGAATCAGGCGCAGCGACGAGACGTGCTCGATCGACTGGTGGGTCGGGCCGTCTTCGCCCAGGCCGATCGAGTCGTGGGTGAACACGAACAGCGAACGGATCTTCATCAGCGCCGCCATGCGCAGGGCATTGCGGCTGTAGTCCGAGAAGGTGAGGAAGGTCGCACCAAAAGGAATGAAGCCGCCGTGCAAAGCGACGCCGTTCTGGATCGCGGCCATGCCGAACTCGCGCACGCCGTAGTTGATGTGGTTGCCCGGGATGCCCGAGCGCACCGCCACCGATTCCTTCCAGTTGGTCAGGTTCGAGCCGGTCAGGTCGGCCGAGCCGCCCAGGAATTCCGGCAGGGTCGCGGCCAGGGCCTGGATCGCATTCTGCGAGGCCTTGCGGGTAGCGATGGTTTCCTTCTTTTCCACGCACGCGGCGATGGCGGCGTCCAGAACTTCATTGAAGTTGCCGGGCAGCTCGCCCTTCATGCGGCGCTCGAATTCGGCGGCCAGCGCCGGATGGGCGGCGCGGTATTCGGCGAACCTGGCGTTCCACTCGGCTTCCACCTGCGCGCCGCGTGCTTTCGCGTCCCAGGCTTCGTAGATCTCGCCCGGGATGTCGAACGGAATCGGATCCCACAGCAGGTGCTGGCGCACGGCCGCGATTTCCTTGTCGCCCAGCGGGGCGCCATGGACCTTGTCGCCGCCTTCCAGGTTCGGGGCGCCCTTGCCGATGATGGTCTTGCACATGATCAGGGTCGGACGATCCGAACCCTTGGCCTGCTCGATGGCGCTTGATACCGCGCTCACGCTGTGGCCGTCGATCTGGCCGATGACATTCCAGCCGTAGGCTTCGAAGCGCTTGCGGGTGTCGTCGGTGAACCAGCCTTCCACGCGGCCGTCGATCGAGATGCCGTTGTCGTCGTACAG
The DNA here is from genome assembly GCF_059686055.1 of Telluria sp. ZB4P34. Classification (NCBI taxonomy): domain Bacteria; kingdom Pseudomonadati; phylum Pseudomonadota; class Betaproteobacteria; order Burkholderiales; family Oxalobacteraceae; genus Telluria; species Telluria sp. ZB4P34. The sequence goes on from NZ_JCASIF010000007.1 coordinate 187,961, forward strand.
CCAGATCAGCTTGTTCAGGCGCAGGGTGCCGGCCAGCGAGGCCACTTCGTGCGAGATGCCTTCCATCAGGCAGCCGTCGCCCAGGAAGGCGTAGGTGTGGTGGTCGACCACGTCGTAGCCGGGACGGTTGAACTCATAGCCCAGCAGCCACTCGGCGAGCGCCATGCCGACCGAGTTGGCGATGCCCTGGCCCAGCGGGCCGGTGGTGGTTTCCACGCCCGGGGTGATGCCCACTTCCGGGTGGCCGGCGGTCTTCGAGTGCAGCTGGCGGAAGCCGCGCAGGTCGTCCATCGTCAGGTCGTAGCCGGCCAGGTGCAGCATCGCGTAGTGCAGCATCGAGCCGTGGCCGTTCGACAGCAGGAAGCGGTCGCGGTTGAACCAGCCCGGATTGGCCGGGTTGTGACGGTAGTGCTTGTCCCACAGCGCGACGCCGATCTCGGCCATGCCCATCGGCATGCCCGGGTGGCCCGAGTTGGCTTGCTGGACGGCGTCCATCGCCAGCGCGCGGATCGCGTTGGCCATCAGGGTAGTGGTTTGCGTAGATTTCATGAGAATTACCGTGGATGCGGTGGTCTTGATTGGAAAGCAGTGGCGTTGCAGCTGGCCGTAACCCGGTATTTTACCAGAGCAGCCTGCTGCCGCTTTAAAATGCAGGTTCGTCCATCTCCAAGAGTGCCGCATGCCCCGTTTCTACTGTCCCCAGCCCTTGATCGAAGGCAGTACCGTCGACCTGCCGGAAGCCGTCGCCCACCACCTGCACGTGGTGCGCCTGCAGCCGGGCGAGGCCCTGACCCTGTTCAACGGCGAAGGCGGCCAGGTGCGCGCCACCCTGCTCGAGAGCGGCAAGCGGCGGGCCTCGGTGCGGGTCGAGGCGCACGAGGCGGTCGAAGTCGAGCTGCCCTACGCCCTCACCCTGGCCCAGGGCCTGCCCGAGGGCAGCAAGATGGACTGGATCATCGAGAAGGCGGTCGAGCTGGGCGTGGCGGCCGTCGAGCCGCTGGCTGCCCGGCGCAGCGTGGTGCGCCTGTCCGGCGAGCGCGCTGAAAAGCGCCATGCGCACTGGCAGGGCGTGATCGAGGCCGCTTCCGAACAGTGCGGGCGCAACCGGCTGGCGCGCCTGAGCCCCGTCGCCGACTTCGGGCGCTGGATTGCGGCGCCCTCTTCCAGCCCGCGCATCCTGCTCAGCCCCCGCGCCCAGCAATCGCTTGCAGGCTGGGCCCGGCAGCACGGTCCGCAAGCGCTGACCCTGATGGTGGGACCGGAGGGCGGTTTCAGCAGTGAAGAGGAAGACGCCGCCCTCGCCGCCGGCGCGCTGGCCCTGTCGGTCGGCCCGCGGGTGCTGCGCACCGAGACGGCGGCGCTGGCGGCCATGGCCATGCTCGGCGGGCTGTGGGGCGGCATGTAGGCGCTATCTGGATGAAGAGGCTGGACGATGACTCCGGTAAAATAGCGGTTTGCCTTCCTCTTTTTGTTGCCTCACTAGCAACCACTGCCATGCTCCGTATCAGCGAACTCAAACTCCCCCTGAACCACCCCGAATCCGCCCTGCGCGACGCCATCCTGGCGCGCCTCGGCATTCCGGCCGGCGACCTGGTCGACTTCACCGTCTACAAGCGCAGCTACGATGCGCGCAAGAAGTCGGCCATCGTGCTGATCTACCAGGTCGACGTCGACGTGCGCAACGAGGCCGCCGTGCTGGCGCGCCTGAGCAAGGACCAGCACGTCGGCCCCTCGCCCGACACCAGCTACAAATTCGTCCCGGCCGCCAGGCCGGCGCCGGGCACGCCGCGTCCGGTCGTGGTGGGCATGGGTCCCTGCGGCATGTTCGTGGCCCTGATCCTGGCCCAGATGGGCCTGAATCCGCTGGTGCTCGAGCGCGGCAAGATCGTACGCGAGCGCACCGTCGACACCTTCGGCTTCTGGCGCAAGCGCAAGCTCAACACCGAGTCGAACGTGCAGTTCGGCGAAGGCGGCGCCGGCACCTTCTCGGACGGCAAACTGTACAGCCAGATCAAGGACCCGAAGCACTACGGCCGCAAGGTGCTCACCGAATTCGTCAAGGCCGGCGCGCCGGAAGAGATCCTGTACGTCAGCAAGCCGCACATCGGCACCTTCCGCCTGGTGAAGATGGTGGAAGAGATCCGCGCCGAGATTCAATCCCTGGGCGGCGAGATCCGCTTCGAGACGCGCGTGGACGACGTCTACGTGGGCGAAGAGAACGGGGTGCGCCAGGTCCAGGGCGTGCGCCTGTCCAGCGGCGAAGAGATCGCCACCCGCCACCTGGTGATGGCGATCGGCCACAGCGCGCGCGACACTTTCGAGCTGCTGTTCGAGCGCGGCGTCTACATCGAAGCGAAACCCTTCTCGATCGGCTTCCGCGTCGAGCACCCGCAATCCCTGATCGACGTCTGCCGCTTCGGCCCGAACGCCGGCAACAAGCTGCTGGGTGCGGCCGACTACAAGATCGTGCACCATGCCTCCAATGGCCGCTCCGTTTACAGCTTCTGCATGTGCCCGGGCGGCACCGTGGTGGCGGCGTCGAGCGAGGAAGGCCGGGTCGTCACCAACGGCATGAGCCAGTATTCGCGTAACGAGCGCAATGCCAACAGCGCGATCGTGGTCGGCATCACGCCGCAAGACTATCCGGGCCACCCGCTGGCCGGCATCGCCTTCCAGCGCGAGCTGGAATCGCGCGCCTTCGTCCTGGGCGGCTCGAACTACGACGCGCCGGGCCAGCTGATGGGCGACTTCGTGAAGGGCCGCGCCTCGACCGAGTTCGGTTCGGTGCTTCCCTCGTTCAAGCCGGCCGTGCACCTGACCGACCTGGCGCCATCGCTGCCCGACTACGCGATCGTCGCCATGCGCGAAGCCTTCGTGGCGTTCGACAAGCAGATCAAGGGCTACTACAAGGAAGACGCGGTGCTCACCGGCGTCGAGACCCGCACCTCGTCGCCGATCCGCATCAAGCGTAATGACGACGACCTGCAGAGCCTGAACACGCGCGGCCTGTTCCCGGCCGGCGAAGGCGCGGGCTACGCCGGCGGCATCATGTCGGCGGCGGTGGACGGCATCCGCGTGGCGGAAGCCGTGGCGATGGCGATGGCTGCGTGAGGATGCCTGCATGAGCCCTGCCAGCGGCGCGGGAGGGACGCCGCTCGGCCCAGGCCTGGCGATCCTGGCTTCGATGGTGTCGGTGAACGCCGGCGCCGCCTGGGCCAAGGGCCTGTTCCCGCTGGTGGGCAGCCAGGGCGTGACCGCCGTGCGCGTCGGCCTGGCCGCGCTCATCATGCTGGCCGTGGTGCGGCCCTGGCGCCGCCTGCCCTCGCGGCGCGACGCCGTCAACCTGCTCGTGTACGGCCTGATGCTGGGCTGTATGAACCTCCTGATCTACGGCGCCTTCGCGCGCATTCCCATCGGGGTGGCGGTCGCCATCGAAGTGGTGGGCCCGCTCGCGGTGGTGGTGCTGTCCTCGCGCCGTGCGCGCGACTTCGGCTGGGTGCTGCTGGCCGCGCTCGGGCTATGGCTACTGGCGCCCGTCCACGAAGGCGTACAGCCGCTCGATCCGGTCGGCGTGGCCTATGCGCTGGGCGCCGCCTTTTGCTGGGCGATGTACATCGTGTTCGGCAAGCGGGTGTCTCACCTTGGCGGCGGCCATGCGGTGGCCTGGGGCATGCTGGCGGCGGCGCTGTTTACGGTGCCGGTCGGCGTCGCCCATGCCGGCGCTGGCCTGCTGCTGCCCGCCGTGCTGGCCGGCGGCCTGGCGGTGGCGCTGCTGTCGAGCGCCCTGCCCTACTCGCTCGAGATGGTGGCGCTGGCGCGGCTGCCGCAACGCGTGTTCGGAATTTTGGTGAGCGCCGGGCCGGCCTTTGCGGCGCTGGCGGGGTGGATCGTGCTGGGGGAACGGCTCACGGGCATGCAGTGGCTGGCGATTGCCTTGGTGATCGTGGCCTGTGGCGGCGCGGCGGCGACCGCCGGCAAGAAGTCGTAGGGTGGTCGGCTTAGCCGACCGCGCGTTCAGCTAAGCTTCGAGCAGGGATACACGTCGCCACAATGCACAGGTGATTTGAACGCGCGGTCGGCAGAGCCGACCACCCTACGACCGGCATCCGCCGCGTCAAATCCACCCCGACCTCTTGAAGCGCCAGTACAGGTAGCCGCACACCCCAGCCATCGTGCACAGCGCCGCCGGGTAGCCGTACTTCCACTTCAGCTCGGGCATGAATTCGAAGTTCATGCCCCAGATGCCGGCGAAGGCCGTGAACACCGCGAAGATCGCCGCATACGAGGCCAGCTTCTTGCTGATGTCGTTCTCTTCGATCGCTACCATCGACAGCGTCACCTGGATCGCGGTGTTGATGGTGTCGCGCACCGTGTCCAGCCGACCCAGGATGCGCAGCAGGTGGTCGTGCACGTCGCGGAAGTAGTCCTGGGTCTCGAACACGACGCCGGGCACGCGCCCGCCGTGCAGGCGCCCGATCGCATCCATCAGCGGCACCACCGCGTGGCGCAGCACCTGCGACTTGCGCTTGAGCGCATACAGGCGCTCGACGTTGGCGCGCTGCCCGCCGGTCTGGCCGAAGATATGGTCCTCGATCGACTCCAGTTCGGATTCGAGCATGTCGACCACCGGGAAGTAGCGGTCCACCACCGCGTCGACCAGCGCATACAGCACGAAGCCGGAGCCCTTGCGCAGCTGGTGCGGCTCGCGTTCGGCGCGGGCGCGCACGCCGAGGAATCCCTGGTTGGCGTCGCGCCGCACCGACAGCACGTAGTTGGGGCCGGCGAAGATGGCCAGCTCGCCGGCGGAGAGCTCGTCGCCGCCCAGCTCCATGATGTGCAGGGTCATGAAGACGCTGTCGCCGTACTCTTCCATCTTGGGGCGCTGGTGCCCGCGCGTCGCGTCTTCCACCGCCAGTTCGTGCAGCTCGAACTCTTCCTGCATGGTGGCGATGTCTTCCTTGCCGGGGTCGCGCAGGGCGACCCAGACGAAGGTCTCGGGTTGTTTCAGGTATTCGCTGATGTCCTCGACGGGGATGTCGGACAGCTTCTTGCCTTCCTGGTAGGCGACACAGTTGATCAGCATGGACGATGGCGTAAAAGGCGAAACGAAATGATCCGCCAGCTTACACCATCGGAATCATTCTTCCCGTGCGCCATCTATCCCAAGTTCCACGATCTTGCGCGTGATGGTATTGCGCCCGATCCCGAGCCGCACCGCGGCATCGTTCTTGCGGCCGTGCGTGTGCCGCAGCGCCGTCTTGATCAGGGCCGATTCGAACTGGCGCCCGAGCGTGTCCATGACGTCGGTCTGGCCGGCGCTGAGCATGCCGGCGGCCTGCAGTTCGAGCAGCGCGATCCAGCTCCCGGGGGTGGCCGGCGCGTCCGCCGCCGGCGCGGATGCGGCCGGCGCCGGCTGCGGCGTGGCGTTGGCCCCGGGTTCCTGCAAGGTCGAGGGCGCCGGCTGGCCCTGGGTCAGGTCGCGCGGCAGGTCCTTGACCTCGACGGTCTGGCCGGGCGCCATCACGGTGATCCAGTTGCACAGGTTTTCGAGCTGGCGCACGTTGCCCGGCAGTTCCAGGCCGGCCAGGAAACGCATCGCCGGTTCGGACAGGCGCTTCGGTTCGACGCCCAATTGGCGTGCACTCTGCACCAGGAAGTGGCGCGCCAGGATCGGAATGTCGTCGCTGCGCTCGCGCAGGGACGGCAGGCGCAGGCGAATCACGTTCAGGCGGTGATACAGGTCTTCGCGAAACAGGCCGTCGCGCACGCGCTGTTCCAGGTTCTGGTGGGTGGCGGCGATCACGCGCACATTGGCCTTGACCGGCTGGTGCCCGCCGACGCGGTAGAAGTGGCCGTCGGACAGCACGCGCAGAAGACGGGTCTGTAAATCAAATGGCATGTCCCCGATTTCATCAAGGAACAGGGTGCCGTTCTCGGCCTGCTCGAAGCGGCCGCGCCGCATGGCCTGGGCGCCGGTGAAGGCGCCGCGCTCGTGGCCGAACAGTTCCGATTCCAGCAGGTCCTTCGGGATCGCCGCCGTGTTCAGCGCGATGAAGGGCTGCTGGGCGCGCGGGCTGTGCTTGTGCAGGGCGCGCGCGACCAGCTCCTTGCCGGTGCCGCTCTCCCCCGTGATCAGGACCGTCACGTTGGATTGCGACAGGCGGCCGATGGCGCGGAACACTTCCTGCATGGCCGGGGCGTGGCCGAGGATCTCGGGCGTCTCGGCGGGCGCCGCTTCCACGCTGGCCTCGCGCAGGCTTTCTTCCAGGGCGCGCCGGATCAGTGCCACCGCCTTGTCGATGTCGAAGGGCTTGGCCAGGTAATCGAAGGCGCCGCCCTGGAACGAGGCGACCGCCGAGTCGAGGTCGGAGAAGGCGGTGATGATGATGACCGGCAGGCCGGGATGGCGCGCCTTGACGGCGCCGAGGAGCTCGATGCCGGATTCGCCCGGCATGCGGATGTCCGACACCAGCACCTGCGGTGTGTCGCTTTCGAAAGCGGCCAGGGCATCCTGCGCGTTGGCGAAGCTGCGGGTCTCCAGGCTTTCGCGCGCCAGGGCTTTTTCCAGCACCCAGCGGATCGATGCGTCGTCGTCGACAATCCAGATTGGTTTCATGTGTTCGTGCTTCCCGCAATAAGGCTGGTTCGGGAACTCGTCTTTTATCTTCCACCCCCGTGGTCCCCGCTTATGGCAGGGGCAGCAGGATGCGGAAATCCGTGAGTCCAGGCCGGCTTTCGCACTCGATCACACCCAGGTGCTGCTGCACGAAGGTCTGCGCCAGCGTCAATCCGAGGCCGCTGCCGCCTTCGCGCCCGGACACGAGCGGATAGAAGATGCGGTCGCGGATCTCGGGTGCGATGCCCGGTCCATTGTCGATGATATGCAAATCTAATGCCAGCCCATAACGGACCTTGGCCAGGGTGACTTGGCGCGCCACCCTGGTGCGCAGCACGATCTCGGCGTCGCCCGCCGCGATGCGCCCCTTGAGGGCCTGGGCGGCATTGTGGGCGATGTTCAGCACCACCTGGATCAGCTGCTCCATGTCGCCCCGAAACTCGGGAATCGAGGCATCGTAGTCGCGCCGGATCGTGAGCCCGGCGGGGAACTCGGCCAGGATCAGGCTGCGCACGCGCTCGCAGACTTCGTGGATGTTGACGTCGCCGACGATGTGGGGTTTGCGGTGCGGCGCCAGCAGGCGGTCGACCAGGGTCTGGAGGCGGTCGGCTTCCTTGATGATGACTTGCGTGTATTCGGTGAGGTCGGCCGGGTGCTGCGGCGGCAGTTCCAGCTCGAGCAGCTGGGCCGCGCCGCGGATGCCGCCAAGCGGGTTCTTGATCTCGTGCGCCAGGTTGCGGATCAGCTCCTTGTTGGCCTGGCTCTGGTCGAGGATGCGTTCCTCGCGGTCGAGCTTGAGCTGCTGGACGTTCTCGCGCAGCTCGATCAGGAGCTCGCCCTCCCCGAGCGCGCTGACGATGCTGTTGACGTGCAGCGGTTCGCGTCCGGTGCGCTGCAGGGTCAGGTCCTGGCGCAGGTCGGCGTACTGGTGGGCCAGCGCCTGGGCGCACAGGGCCGCGAGTTCCGCGCCGTTGGCAAACAGCTCGGGCAGCGGCGCGCGCTGCAGCGACTTGAGCGAGAGTTCGAGCAGGTTCTCGGCAGCCGGGTTCGCGTAGTGCACCTCGCCGTTCGGCCCCAGCAGCAGCACGCTCGACGCCAGCAGGTCGAGGCCGGCGAAACGCCCGTGGGCGGCAGGGGTCGCCGGCGCCGTCATCGGATGCTGGTGATCTCGCGCTGCAGCGCCTCGATGTTGCGCTCGGTGCGGCCGATCTCGTCGCGCATCGAGGCCACGCGCTCCTGGTACTTGGCGTAGTTGCGCTCGTTGCCCTGGCGTTCCGGTTCGCCGTTGTTGAAGTCGCGGCGCAGCTCCTGCAGCTTCTTCTGCTCGATGCGCAGTTCGTCGTTGAGGATCTCGCGGCGGTCGTCGTCGCGCGCGCGCTGCTGGGCCGTGTCGACGCGCGGGAAGCTGGCCGGGCTGGCGACCGGGGCCGGGCCGTTCCCAGGCCGCACGGCAGGCGTACCCACGGCCGGGACCGGCGCCGAGGCGCGCGGCGGCGGAGGCGGCGCGTAACCCGGCAGGTCGAGGGACTTGCAGCCCTTGCGGCCCGTATCGGTGAATTCGACGCGGCCCTGGTCGTCCACGCACTTGTAGACGGCGCCCTGTGCCTGCGCCCCGTTCTGGAGCAGCAGCATGGCCGCGCAGCCTGCAGCAAGGTGGCGGAGATAGCTAATTGTCGTACGCATCAGGAATCGATCTGCACAATAAACGTGCACGTATTGTAGAACGGGCCGAGTGTACAGCAAGGATGAAAAAAGGCGGGGAAAGCCCTCGCTTTCCCCGCCTTTGTTACAGACCCTTACGCAGGTTGATGCATGTGCGCAACGGTTCTGTTGACCATTCGATTACGACGAGTAGTACATGTCGAACTCGGCCGGGTGCGGGGTCATGCGCAGTCGCTGCACTTCCTGCATCTTCAGCTCGATGTAGGCGTCGATCATGCTGTCGCTGAACACGCCGCCGCGGGTCAGGAACTCGCGGTCCTTGTCCAGGGCCTCGAGTGCTTCCTCGAGCGAGGCGCACACGGTCGGGATCAGCTTGTCTTCTTCCGGCGGCAGGTGGTACAGGTCTTTGGTGGCGGCTTCGCCCGGATGGATCTTGTTCTGGATGCCGTCCAAGCCGGCCATCATCAGGGCGGCGAAGCACAGGTAGACGTTGGCCAGCGGATCCGGGAAGCGGGTCTCGATGCGGCGGCCCTTCGGATTGGCCACGTGCGGGATGCGGATCGAGGCCGAGCGGTTGCGGGCCGAGTAGGCCAGCTTGACCGGCGCTTCGTAGCCCGGCACCAGGCGCTTGTACGAGTTGGTGCCCGGGTTGGTGATCGCGTTCAGGGCGCGGGCGTGCTTGATGATGCCGCCGATGTAGAACAACGCGGTGTCCGACAGGCCGGCATAGCCGTCGCCGGCGAACAGGTTCTTGCCGTCCTTCCAGATCGACTGGTGCACGTGCATGCCCGAGCCGTTGTCGCCGTTCATCGGCTTCGGCATGAAGGTCGCGGTCTTGCCGTAGCTGTGGGCGACGTTCCAGATCACGTACTTCATGTTCTGGGTCCAGTCGGCGCGCTCGACCAGGGTCGAGAACTTGGTGCCGATTTCGTTCTGGCCGGCGCCGGCCACTTCGTGGTGGTGCACTTCGACCGGGATCCCCATCGATTCGAGGATCAGGCACATTTCCGAGCGCATGTCCTGGAAGCTGTCGACCGGCGGGACCGGGAAGTAGCCGCCCTTGACGGTCGGACGGTGGCCGCTGTTGCCGCCTTCGATTTCCCTGTCGGTCGACCACGAGGCTTCATCCGAGTCGATCTTCACGAAGCAGCCCGACATGTCGATCTTCCAGCGGATCGAGTCGAAGATGAAGAATTCCGGTTCCGGGCCGAAGAAGGCGGTGTCGCCGATGCCCGAGGACTTCAGGTAGGCTTCGGCGCGCTTGGCGATCGAGCGCGGGTCGCGGTCGTAGCCCTTGCCGTCCGACGGTTCGATCACGTCGCACTGCATGAACAGGGTGGTCTCTTCCATGAAGGGATCGAGGTTGGCGGTGGCCGGGTCGGGCAGCAGCAGCATGTCGGAAGCTTCGATGCCCTTCCAGCCGGCGATCGACGAACCGTCGAAGGCGTGGCCCGACTCGAACTTGTCTTCGTCGAAGTGCGAGACAGGAACGGTCACGTGCTGCTCTTTGCCGCGGGTATCCGCGAAGCGTAAATCAACGAACTTCACTTCGTTGTCTTTAATCAATTGCATTACGTCTGCAGCCGTCTTTGCCATTCGTATCTCTCCTGAGTGAAAAGGGGGTGCCGCGCCGGGAAGACCACAGCGCAGCAACTTGCTTTACTTCAAAGCATGAACCGTGCCAACCTGCGGTTATGAGTAAATGCACAATGCTTCCTTGGAAAGCACTGGATTTTGGTCCTACAATCGACCTTCACCATGCGCGTGCACTGTCGCACAGTCGCACCGACTTGGTGCAAGCCGATGCGCAATGCACCATCGCAGCGCAGGATACACCGAACCAAGTTGGTGCAACGCTCTCTTTTGCCTTTAATCGCTTGCCTGGACTGAAAAACGCCATGACCACCATCGAATCGATCCTTGCCGCCGCGCGCCAGCGCGCCTCCGGACAGCCCTATGCCGGCGCCGTCACGCCCGACGAAGCGTATGCGCTCCTGCGGAGCGATCCGCGCGTGAAGCTGGTCGACGTGCGCACCAATGCCGAGCGCGACTGGGTCGGGCGGGTCGCCTTGCCCGAGGCCCAGCATGTGGCAGTCCAATGGGCCACCTACCCTGGCGGCGTGCCTAACCCGGAATTCGGCGACCAGCTCGAGGAAGTGGCGCGCAAGGACGAGGTGCTGCTGTTCCTGTGCCGCTCGGGCGTGCGCTCGCGCCACAGCGCACGCGTGGCCACGGAACGGGGGTTTGCCGAGTCCTACGACATCCTGGAAGGTTTCGAGGGCGACCGCGATGCCGAGGGGCACCGCAAGACCATTGGCGGCTGGTGCAAGGCGGGACTGCCCTGGATCGGCGCCTGAAGCGCCGCTGAATGCTTGCAACGTAGGGTGGTCGGCTCGGCCGACCGCGCGTTCAGCTAGCGAAAGCATCATCGCGCAGGCCGTTATATGTGATTTGAACGCGCGGTCGGGAAAACAGTCCACTGGACTGTTTTCCCCCGACCACCCTACGGCATTACCATCAGTTGCAGGCCCGAGGCCGCGCCCGGCGCGCGGTACACGCGCTGGGTCGCCTTGATAAAGTCTTCAGGCTTCGCTTTCGGGATGTGGGTGAAGGTCTGCGGATTCAGGTCGACCAGCGGGAACCACGAGCTCTGCACCTGCACCATGATGCGGTGGCCGCGGCGGAAGGTGTGGTTCACGTCGCCGATGTCGAAGCTGACCGCTTCCTGCTTGCCCGGGGTGAGCGGCTCCGGCTTTTCAAAACTGTTCCTGAACTTGGCACGCAGCGGATTGCCGCGCACCAGCTGCTGGAAGCCGCCCAGGTTCACGCTGGGCGGGCCCACGTCGTTGCCCTTGCGCTCGGCTGCCGGTGTCGGATACTCGTTCGGGTACACGTCGATCAGCTTGACCACCCAGTCGGCGTCCGTCCCGGTGGTCGACACGAACAGCTTCGGCACGACCGAACCGACGACCGTCACGTCTTCTTCCAGCACCTCGCTCTGGTACACCAGCACGTCCGGACGGGTGGCCGCGAAGCGCTGGTCCGACACCATGTATTCGCGCGGCACGCCGGTGGCCGGGTAGCCGATGAAGGGCACCGGTTTGCGAGGATCGGCCACGTACTCGTCGTAGCCGGCGCCTGCATGTTTGCCACCTTCGGCTGGCTGCTGCCAGCCGAGGCTGCCGTTCGGACCGAAGTACAGCGTGCGCGCCTTTGCCGGGGCCGGCGGCCAGGCCGCATAGCTGCGCCACACGTTGGTGCCGGTCTCGAAGGCCGTCACGCTTGGGAGCGCGCGCGCCGGCTTCACGCCTTTCAGGTGCTGTTCGAAGAAGGGGAACTGGATCTCGCGGCGGTAGTACTCGCTGGTCTTCGCATCGAAGCTCACATGGCCGAGGCGGGCGCCGTCGCCGCGCGCCCAGCCGCCGTGCACCCACGGCCCCATCACCAGCGCGTTCGGGGTGGACGGGTTGTATTTGCCGACCGCCTTGTAGATCGCGAAGGGGCCGGCCGGATCTTCGGCGTCGAACCAGCCGCCTACCGTGAGCACCGCCGCCTTCACGTTCTTCATGTGCGGGGTGATCGCGCGCGAGCGCCAGAACTCGTCGTAGGTGTCGTGCACGATGGTCGGCTCGAGCAGCGCGCGCTGCTCCGCGCTCATGGTGGCGAGGATGTTCGGCAGGGTCAGGCGCTTGAGGAAGAAATCATAGGCATCCGCCTCGCCGTACTCGAAGCGGGAACGCTCCTTGTTGCCGGGCGTCGGATTCTTCTGCGGCAGGAAGGACGCGTAAAAATCGAAGTTCGCCGACAGCATGAAGGCGCCGCCATGGTAAGAGTCGTCGCCCATGTACAGGTCGGCGATCGGCGCCTGGGGCGAGGCCGCCTTGATCGCCGGGTGTGAGTCGATGATGCTGGCCGCCGTGTAGAAGCCCGGGTAGCTGATGCCCCAGATGCCGACCCGGCCGTTGTTGTTGGGCACGTGCTTGAGCAGCCACTCGACGGTGTCGTACATATCCTCGCTCTCCTGCCCCTCGCCCTTCTCGCGCTTGGCCTTGGCGTGCGGGGTCATCTCCTGCCACGCCCCTTCCGACATGTAGCGGCCGCGCACGTCCTGGGTCACGAAGATGTAGCCGGCATCTTCCAGCTCACGCGAGGGGCCGAGCGATTCGGGATACCAGTCCACGCCGTAGCGTTGCTGGCCCTGCGCGTGCACGCCGGCGCTGTACGGGGTGCGCTGCACCAGGAAGGGATAGGGCCTGGCGCCGTCCTTGGGCACGTACACCGTCGTGAACAGCTTCACGCCGTCGCGCATCGGGATGCGGTATTCGTACTTGGTGTAGGCCTCGCGCGGGCTGCGCTTCTGGGCAGGTGCATCGGCCTGGGCTGCGAGGCTGCTGGCCGTGACGCCTGCGCTGCAGGCCAGCATCATGCCCAGCGCGATGGCGGAAAAAGGACGACGGATCATGGTTGTTCCCGGAAAGACGGACAAAGACCGCCAGTGTAATCCGTTTCCAACTGGAATTACTATTCCTGCACGATCATGTCGTGCGCGGCACCGCCATGCCGTTGCGGTCGATGGTCCCGCGCACCCGTTCGCGCACGAAGTTGATGTGGCTGCGCAGGCGGTACAGCTCCTCCGCATACGCGAGCGGAATCGAGATGTGGTTGACGCTCTCCTCGATGTCGTCGAGGCGGTGCAGGAGGCCCTCGCGTGCAGCCTCGCGGTCGTCCAGCGGGATCGCTTCGAGTTCCTGTTCCACCTTGCGCAGCTCGCCGTACCAGCGGTACACGCGCGAGCGCACGCGCCACACGTAGATCGGCGGGACGATCCGCGACAGCGGGATCAGGAGCGCCGCCAGCGCCACCGCCACCACCCACAGGCGCTCGAACAGGTTGGCCAGCCAGAAGCGCATGTAGCGCTGCATGAAGGGCGGCCCGTCGCGGTAGTAGCGCGCAGCGGCATCGGCCACCGGGATCTCGGTGTACTTCGGCGAGGGGAACTGGCCCTGCTGCTGGAACCATCCCGCCTTGCCGTGGATCTCGCCGGCCGACCTCACCAGCAGGCCCACCAGGGCCGGATGCAGGTCTTCCCGCGCCACCAGCGTGGCGGTGGGCGCGATCAGGTGGTAGTCCTGGGCCGGGATGTCGCGCCCGAGGTCGACGATTCCGCGCGGCAGCACGACGTGGGTGAGAAACGGCAGGCGCCGTGTATAGGCGTCGGCCTGGGCAAAGTTGAAGAGTTTGATACCGGGCGTCTGCAGCAGCATCTGGATCAGCGGCGCTTCCGGTGCGGAGCTGAACACCAGGCCATCGATGCTCCCGGCCAGCAGCGCCATCGTCGCCGGCGTGTTCTCCAGGGCGCCGACCTGCAGCTCGCTTGGGTCGATGCCGTTCGCGTCCAGCACCTGGCGAAACAGGCGCGGCACGCCAGTGCCTTCGGGCCCGAGGTTGATGCGCTTGCCGCGCAGGTCGGTGAGCTGCGCCACCCCGGCCGACTCGCGCAGGAACAGCCAGACCGGTTCGGTAAACAGGCTGCCCAGCGACACCAGGCCGGCGCGGACAGCCTGCCCGTCCTCGGTCGAGCCGCTCTGCACGAAGGCAGCATCCACCTTGCCTTCGATAAGGCGTTCCAGGTTCTCATGGGAGCCCAGGGAAGGCTGCAGGCTCAGCTTGATCTCGTCGCGCGCCAGGCGGGCCGCGTACTGGCGGCCGAATTCCTCGTAGGCGCTATTGAACTGGCCGGTGGCCATGCTGAGCTGGCGCGGCGGCGCAGGATCGACCCAGATATAGGCCAGCACCGCCACCGCGATCGCCGCCAGCAGCGTCGGCCCGCTCGCCACCAGCAGGTCGCGCAGGGACACGATGCTGAACTGGCGCACCCGGGTCACGGCGCGCAGGATGCTGCCACCCCGGGCAGCGCCGGCGCCGGACGCGCCATCCGGTTTTACCGGACGCACTGGCGCTGGGCGGCCACGCTGCCCGGAGGCGGTTCGATCATCGGCATCAGGCTCGGCGCCAGGTTGGTCAGCAACTGCACCGGCAGCGCGCTGGTGAAGTCGTAGTTGCCCGACTGCGGCCCTGCCACGTACGCGGTCATGCTGCCGAAGTAGCGCTCGCCGATGTTGAAGACGAAGGTGGCCGAGCGGTTCACGTAGCGCGATTCGATCACCCGCCCGCCGCGCGCATACACTTCGAAGCGCTGGTCGCCGGTACCGGTCTTGCCGCCCACGGCGATCACGCTGGCGTCAGCCTGCGTGAACGCGGTCTTGACGCGCTTGGCCGTGCCGTCGGTCACCACGCCCTGGATGGCGTCGGCCACAACACGAGCAACTTCGGGCGAGAGGACCTGCTCCTTGCCGCCGCCCTTGCTGCGCTTGACCAGGGTCTCGTAAGGCGTGGCCTTGGCGAAGTGCAGCGAGTCGATGCGCTCGACCGGCTTGCGCACCCCGCCGTTGACGATGATGCCCATCAGCTCGGCCAGCGCGGCCGGACGGTCGGCCGAGGCGCCCAGCGTGGTCGCGTAGGACGGCACCAGCGAGTCGAACGGGTAGCCCATCTTCTTCCATTGCGCATGGATCTTGAGGAAGGCTTCCACTTCGAGCAGGCCGGCGATGCGGTTGTCCTGCGCGTGCTTGCGGTGGGTCTTGAACAGCCACGAATACACTTCCTGGCGCTCCTTGACGCTGGCATTGGTCACCTCGGTCCAGCCGGCCTTCGGATGGGTCCGCAGGTAGCCCGCCAGCCACAGCTCGAGCGGGTGCACCGAAGCCACGTAGCCGCGGTCGGCCAGCGACATATTGCGCGGGTCGTACATCTCGTACATCTTCGGGATGCGCTCCGGGTCCATGTCGCTCCCGGCCGGCAGCGACTTCGTGATGAAGTCGCCGAACTGCGCCAGCGTGGCGCCCGGGAACACGGTACGGTGCGCGGCGGCCAGCTTGGACGCGAACGGACGCACGCCGGAGAACAGCAGCGCCTCGATCTCGGCCGGGGTCTTGCCCTTGTACTTGTTCCAGAACTTGGCCATGAACACCTTGCCTTCGTTGTCGGCGAAGCGGGCCAGGTACATCTGGCGGCGCGGGTCGTCGGCATCGGCCAGCAGCTGGGCCGAGGAGCCCGGCAGCTGGAACATGTAGTAGCGCACCACGTCGCGCATCATGCGCACGAACACCAGGTTGGTCGACTGGCGCAGGGCCTCGGTGACCGTCATGATCTTGCTGTTGTCCAGCTTGCTGAAGTTGCCGAAGGTGTGCAGGCCGCCGCCGGTGAAGAAGGATTCGCCGGGGTTAGCCGAATACTTGCGTTCCATGGCTGCGTCCAGCATCGGCTTGAGGCCGCGGTCGGCGCCCTTCGGCAGCGTGCGGAAGTATTCCAGCGCCCATTGCGACATGCGGTCCTTCGCATCGACTTCCACCCCCATCAGGCCGATCTCGTCCATCGGCTCGAAGCGCTTGTGCAGCTGGTCGACGATGTCGAGGTAGGTCACCAGGGTGCGCAGCTTGGCGGTGGAGCCCAGGTCGAGCTTGGCGCCTTCGTTGATGTCGAGCGGCTGGTCGTAGTTGTCGGTCTGGACCCGCAGGTAGTTCACGTGCTCGCCGCGTTCATACAGGGTAAAGCTGTACACCACCTGGGACGGGTCGCCATTGCCGAGCAGGCCCTTGCCGGTCAGGCCGGCGGCTTTCGCGACCTCGGCGTCGGACAGCTGGCGCAGCGTGTCGGTCACGGCTTTCTGCACCCCGGCGTCGAGGGTCGAGACCACCGACAGGTCGAGGCGGTCGAGGTTGTACAGGCGGTTGTCGCCCACCAGGTAGCCGAGGTGGTTGCGCACGGCGTTGGCGGCCTTGCGCGAGACGAAGGCATCGGCGCCCGGCGGAGCCACGCCCGAGCCCTGGGCCGGATGCAGCGTCAGCTTCAGCGCGGCATCGCGCAGCTGCGGCGTGATCACGCCGGCCTGGGCCAGCACGCGCAGGTGGCTGTTGGTGAGCGTTTCCAGGTCTTGTTCGCCATCGCCCAGGTAATACGCGGGACGGCGCTGCGCGATCATCAGGGACAGCGCTTCCTTGTAGGCCATCACGGCGTCCGGGGTGTTCATCGGCCCCTTCAGCATGCGGCTGGTGCGGTCGAAGTCACGGCCGTACCAGACCCACAGGCCGTCGCCGATGCCGTTGACTTCGCCGTAGCCCGGCTTGGCCGACAGCGGCACGGTATTCAGGTAATCGAGCACGATCTGGCGGCGCGCCCCGGTGGTGTCTTCGCCATCCTGGTAGGCGCGCAGCGTGGCGGAGGCCATCTGGATCAACTTGTCGCCCAACGAACCGGTACGCCCTTCCGGCGAATGGCGGTATTTCTCGATCTGGGTCGCCAGGGTACTGCCGCCGGCCACGCGGCCTTCGCCGCCCAGGCCGATGCTGCTCAGGGTCTTGTCGAACACCGCCTTCGAGAAGCGGTCCCACTCGACGGCCGGGTTGCGGTGCGGATAGGCCGGGTCGAGCAACTCGCGGTTCTCGATGAACAGCAGGCTTTGCACCAGCAATGGCGGCGCATCGTCGAACTTGTGATAGAAGCGCTCGGGGAAACGGGAGGCGAACAGGGGCTGGGCGCGGCAGTCCAGGATCTCGAGGCCGACCTTGGTCTTCTCGTGGTAGGTGGCGTACAGGCCGCGGTCGGCCATCTCGACCATCTCGGGCGACATGCGCGCCTGGGCGTCGATATGGTAGCCGCGCGACTGCAGCTTCTGCAGGTAGGCCGGCAGGTTGGCGTAGCCCAGGCGGGTGTCATAGGGGCTGGCGGCCGGGAAGCGGATCGCATTGCTCGGCCCCTTCTCCATGCGGTAGGTGAGGTCGTCCGCCATCTCGGCGAAGATCTTCGCCTGCAGGCGCGAGCTGCGTATCTCGAGGGCGCCCCAGCCGGCCAGCAGCACCAGCGCGATCAGCAGGCCGAGGTAGAACCAGGTCCTGGCGCGGCGCTTGCGCGGCGCCGGCTCGGGCGCATCTTCGGGCGCATCTTCGGGCGTGTCGTCCGGACGCTGCGGCGGCCGTGGGGCGCCGCCGGGCGCACCGCCGCCGGCCGCCAGGTGCGGATAGGCTTCGTACAGGGGAAGGTCATTGGCGCCCGCAGACGCGAGGACGGGTGCGCCGCCGGCCATGGCCTGGGCAGGCCGCCGCAACCACTCGCCCAAGGCGCGGATGACATTACTGGGCCGCTGGTTGCGGCGAATACTTTCCATGATGGCTCAACTGGTTCGAATCAAAACGCGCTCAATCCCTGCCGACCTGCCCGCCATCCTTGCCCTGGTGTGTTCGAGTGATTTGTCCTCGTCAGCTTGCAAAAATGCGCGGTGCAAACTCACTCAGGATTGCACCTCCACAGGTATCATTCCACCACATCAACACGACACGCGCGAGACAGGGTTTAACAATTTTGATGCGCGCGATGTATTTTCGCAAAAAAACAACGGCTGAGTTAGCAGGACGGCATGCAGTCCTACAAAGGTCGGAATCCAACCATGCAGCGCTGCAGTACGACCTGCATCGCGGGGAAGGCAGGCTCCACCTGTTTATCAACGCTCAGGGTGCGTTCCAGGTGGACAGTGACTCGAAATAAATGAACGGCTCAGGCCTGCGGCGTGCCCGCGCGCAACTCTTCCAGCGCACCCAGGCAGTAATACTGGAACCACAGCCCGGCGAACAGGAAGATCATGATGTACAGCCATAGCGACAGCATGGCCAGGAAGGGAAACAGCACGATCGACAGCAGCGCTCCGCCCATCCAGGCAATCCCGGGCAGCGCTCCGGCCAGGCCCGAGGCGAAGCCGATCCCCAGCAGCGCGCCGCGGCGGCGCCGCATCAGGGCGCGCCGCTCGTCCGCGCTGGCGTGCGCGGCCAGGGCGTCGTAGCTCATCACGCGCGAGGTCACCCAGGCCCACAAGCAGGCCTGCACCAGCCAGGCCAGCGGCGGCACCGCATACAGCGGCAAGGTGAGCAGCCACAACACGGCGAACACGGCCGTGCTGCCGACGTTGATCGCAATGCTGCCGATGAAGGAACCGCCCTCCTTCTTCTCGAGCTTGGGATACTGGGTCAACCCGACGTGGCGCTCGATGGCCGGCATCGCGATCACGCCCATGAACAGCAGCGCCGAACCGATCATCAGGGGCAGCAGCAGCGCGATGGCCACCAGCGGCACCACCATCACCTTCAGCACGCCCAGGCCCAGCATCGCCAGCATGCTGCCGCCCGACTGGAACAGGCCGTAGTCGGCGAACGCGCCCTGCAACCAGTCGAGCAGCGGCTGCAGGCCGGTCCACAGGACGGCGCCCCACAGCAGCAGCGACAGCGCCAGCGGCGCGCTGGACAGCACCAGCATGCGGCGCGAGAACTGGGCGCGCAGCGCGCGCCGGTAGGCCAGGCCGACGCCGTTCATGCGCGCACCCGGCCGGTCGCGAAGTCTCGAGGGAAGTCGGGGCGTTCATTGCACGGCATCGCGGCTCCTTGTTTGGATTCAATATTGCCATTCTACGCACAAGGCCCCAGGTGTTGCCGTTTGGCGTGCCCCGGAGCGATGCACTACAATCGCCGTTCAACTTGAACAACAGGGAAAACCATGTCCACGATTACTACTGATTCCGGCCTGCAATACGAAGACACCGTCGCCGGCAGCGGCGCCGAGGCGAAAGCCGGCCAGCAGGTTACCGTCCACTATACGGGCTGGCTGCGCAACGACGACGGCAGCCAGGGCGCCAAGTTCGATTCGAGCAAGGACCGCAACGACCCGTTCCAGTTCGCGCTGGGCGCCGGCCACGTGATCCGCGGCTGGGACGAAGGCGTGCAGGGCATGAAGGTCGGCGGCCAGCGCCGCCTCACCATCCCGGCCAGCCTCGGCTACGGCGCCCGCGGCGCCGGCGGCGTGATCCCGCCGAATGCGACGCTGATCTTCGACGTCGAACTGCTGGCGGTCTAAACCGCAGCACTTCGCCAAACGTAGGGTGGTCGGCTTCGCCGACCGCGCGTCCAGATCACGTATGCCGGCATGCAGCGCGATTTTTCGGCGACTGCTTGAACGCGCGGTCGGCAGAGCGTGGTCCAGTCCACTGGACTGGACCACCCCTACGCCCGAGCATCCCCTCTAAAGTTCGCGCCATTTGGCGGTGGACACGCCCCTCCTGCGCTAAGATCGCCTCTTGCATGACCAAGATGCCAACGCAACCCACACAGGAGTTTTCATGAGCTTGCAGGAACAGTTCGCCCAGGCCCAGGCCGAATCCAAGAATCTGCCGGAACGCCCGGACAACATGACCTTGCTGAAGATTTACGCGCTGTACAAGCAGGGCTCGAGCGGCGACGCCACCGGCGAGCGCCCGGGCATGACCGACTTCGTCAACCGCGCCAAGTTCGACGCGTGGGCGGCCCTGAAGGGCACCTCGCAGGAAGACGCAATGCAGCAGTACATCGACCTGATCGAAGAACTGAAGGGCTGATGCCCTCCCCGGCCGCCCTCCCAGGGCGGCCCCTCCCTGCCGTTCAAGCGGGTGCGAACACCTTGCGCATCTTTTCCGCCACCTTGGCCTCGATGGCCGGGGCGAATGCGCCCATGAAGAATCCCAGCCGTATCCGCATGGCCGCGCGCTGGCCTTCCAGGCTGAGGGCGCCTTCCACGCCGCTGCGCTCGAAACGCAGCACGTCGCCCTCCCATTGGCACGCCAGGCCGTATTCGGCCGCGATCCGCTGCGCCACCTGCTGGGCCGCTTCACGCGCCTGCTGCGGGCTCAAGTTGTGTTCCTGGACGATGCTGATTTCCGACATGCTGGGCAATCCTTCTTTCTATTCGTTTCTGGCGGTTGCAATGAAGTCCGCCATGATGCCAGCTGACGGCTGAGTAGGCCAGTCTCGCGGCGGATTCCGTCCGTTCCAAATCAATTGATTTTAGTCAATGCCAGCATTGCCGGGCGCGCGACCATGGAGCTGCCGCCCGACATTTCGCAAGGAGCCGTCATGGAACCAGGTGCCCTCTTGCCGGACGAACTGGCCACGCCCGACAGTGACCAGCCGCCGGTCCGCTTCATCCCCACGCCCAGCGCCCCCGACCAGCAGCAGCATCGCCTGGCCCGCCTGCTCGCGCAGCCTGCCGGGCCGGCCGGTGCCGAGTCGGCCCCTGCCGGGTTGCCTGAACCGGGCGCCGACGAAGGCGCATCGGCCGAAGCGCCGCCCTTGCCGCATGCCTTCGGCGCCCGGGTGCTGATGTGGAAGCAGGACCCTTCCGTGGGCGAGATCGGCACCCGCCGCGCCTACCTGCCCGGCCCGGTACTGGCCGGTCCGCGCGACGCCCGCATCGCGCCGGGCAGCCCCGGCATCGACCCGGTCGAGCCGAACGCCTTCGGCGACTTCGTCACCCGGCCCGACACCCCGCAGTTCGACGCGGTGCACACCTTCGCCGTGGTGCGCCAGACCCTGACCATGTACCAGCGCGCCCTGCTGAACGCCGGCATGGACATGCCCTTGCCCTGGCAGTGGAACACCAGCATGGACACCCGTCCGCTGGCGGTCTATCCCCATGGCCTGCCGAACGTGATGAACGCCTTCTACAGCCGCACCCAGGCCTGCCTGAAGTTCGGCGACTTCATTCCGACCGGGACAAGCGCGGGGGGCGACGGCGGCGAGGCTGCGCGCGTGTACACCTGCCGCTCCTTCGACATCGTGGCCCACGAGGCGGCCCACGCTGTGCTCGACGGCCTCAAGCCGCAATGGCTGCTGGCCGACGCCCCGCCCCAGACCGGCGGCCTGCACGAAGCCTTCGGCGACCTCACCGCGATCTTCCTGGCCCTGTCCCAGCTCGACCAGTGCGAAGCGGTGGTGGCCCAGACCAAGGCCCACCTGCACGACAAGACCTACCTGGCCGACATCGCCGAAGAGTTCGGGATGGCGCTGGGCGGCAGTAGCGGCCTGCGCAACGCCGACAACGACCTGACCCTCGGACAGGCCGGCGCCCAGGTGCATGCGATCTCGCAGGTCTTCACCGGCGCCATGTACGACGTACTGGCCGACATGTTCGCCTACGAACGCAATCCGCACGTCGACGACTGCGCCGCCGTGCTGCACCGGGTGGCCGCCTACCTGCGCAGCCTGCTGCTGCGCGCCCTGATCGCCGCGCCCGACAGCGCGGCGAGCTTCGTGGACGTGGCCAACGCGATGCTGCGCATCGTGCAGGACGACGGCAAGCCGCCCATCTACGCTGCCTTCATCCGCAACCAGTTCGCACGCCGCGACGTGGTCGAGCAACCCACCCCGGTCCCGGCCGCCGCGCCCGACGCCCTGGCGCCCTGCGTGCCGCTGGCCGCCAAGGTATGCGACGCGCCCGGCGCGCGCCAGGACCGGCGCGCCTGCTGCGGCACCATGAACCTGCCCGAGTACTACCGGGTGGACCGGGTGCTCGACGGCGAATCCCGGGCGCTGGCGCGCTGGTGCGCTGCCAACGGCCGCCTCGGCGAGTGCGTCGCGCCGCCCGCCGGCGTGCTGCCGGTAGCAGCGGACGGGGCATGAAGATCAGCGCACGCGCCTGCGGCGGCTTTGCCGGGCTGGCCGAGGCCTACGATCTCGACACCGCCGTGGATCCGGGCGGCGGCGAGCTCGAGGACCTCCTGCGGCGGCTCGACTTCTTTGCGGCGGCGCCCAGTTGCCCGCTCGGGGCCGACCTGCCGCGCTGGGAAATCACGGTCGAAGATGGCGGACGCTGCCATACCGTGTTCCTGCGCGAGGACGGCAGCGGCGGCGACTGGCAGGCCCTGCTCGACCGCTTGAGGATGCGCGCCTGAACCCTGCAGGGCAGTGCAGGACCGTCGCCGCCCTGCGCCGCGCCGCCACGGGCCACATTTGCTTATATATATTGTGTATAAGCCTGATTTGTAGGAAAACCCGAATTGCCCTAAAATACAGTGCTTTGCAAGTCCCGCCGGCCCATTCAGCGCCTGTGCAGCGACACTACACCAACTAATAGGACTGTTATGACCCACGTTGTCACCGAATCGTGCATCCGTTGTCGTTATACCGACTGCGTCGATGTATGCCCGGTAGATTGTTTCCGGGAAGGCCCGAATTTCCTCGCCATCGATCCTGACGAGTGCATCGACTGCGCCGTCTGCGTGGCCGAGTGCCCGGTGAACGCGATCTACGCGGAAGAAGACGTGCCGTCGGATCAACAGCAGTTCATCAAGCTCAACGTGGAACTCGCGCGCTTCTGGCCGTCGATCACCAAGACCAAGCCGGCGCTGCCGGACGCCGACGAGTGGAAAGACGTCAAGGACAAGCTGGACCAGCTGGCCCGCTGAGCGTGACGCGCGCGGCCCCGCCCGGGGCTGCCGTCGGCACGGGTTCGTCGAGCATGGCACACTAGCGGCCATCGTCCCATTCGTCTCCACACTATCTTCAGAAAGTACAAGCGCATGACTATCAGTGCCTCCCACGAAGCGGGCAGCATCGCTTCCAACAGCTCGTTCGCCGGCGCGATCGAAGCCGATGCCGTGATCATCGGCGCCGGTCCGGTCGGCCTGTTCCAGGTCTTCGAACTCGGCCTTCTCGAGATCAAGGCCCATGTCATCGATTCGCTGCCGGCCGTCGGCGGCCAGTGCGTGGAACTGTATCCGGACAAGCCGATCTACGACATCCCGGCCGTGCCGGTGTGCACCGGCCAGGAACTGACCGACAACCTGCTCAAGCAGATCGAGCCCTTCGAGCCGACCTTCCACCTGGGCCAGGAAGTGACCACCGTGCAGCGCCGCGAAGACAGCCGCTTCAACGTCGAGACCTCGCTCGGGACCCGCTTCATCACCAAGACCATCTTCATCGCCGCCGGCGTCGGTTCGTTCCAGGCGCGCACCATGAAGGTCGACGGCATCGAGAAGTTCGACAACACCCAGCTGTTCTACCGCGTCAAGGATCCGGTCCTGTTCGAAGGCAAGAACCTGGTGATCTGCGGCGGCGGCGACTCCGCCCTGGACTGGGCCCTGAACTTCGTCGGCAAGGCCGAGTCGGTCGTGCTGCTGCACCGCCGCGAGGACTTCCGCGCGGCCCCGGCCTCGGTGGCCAAGATGAAGGCCCTGTGCGACGAATACGAGATGCAGCTGATCATCGGCCAGGTCACCGGCTTCGAAGAAAAAGCCGGCCAGCTCAGCGAAGTGAAGGTCACCGGCGCCGACGGCGTCACCCGCCGCGTGCCGCTGGACATGCTGCTGGTGTTCTTCGGCCTGTCGCCGAAGCTGGGCCCGATCGCCGAGTGGGGCCTGGACATCGAGCGCAAGCAGCTCAAGGTGGTGGACACCGAGAAGTTCGAGACCAACGTGCCGGGCATCTTCGCGGTGGGCGACATCAATACCTATCCGGGCAAGAAGAAGCTGATCCTGTCGGGCTTCCACGAAGCCGCGCTGGCCGCCTTCGGCGCTGCGCCCTACATCTTCCCGGACAAAAAGATCCACATGCAGTACACGACGACCTCGCCGAAACTGCACAAGATCCTCGGCGTCGAGACCCCGGTCTTCGATTAATTTTACCGACTGGTAAAAAAATGCCGCCTGGTGCAAGCCTGGCGGCATTTTTCATTAAAGGCACAGCATGACATCCGGGTGGTGTTCAGTTAGTGCCATGCAACGGAAATCTCCTGTCAGACAAGGCCTACCTGTTTATGTGGTCCGCCTCACCGAACGGTTGTGCACAAATATGCTACAACTGACCTATGCAGTAAGGGAAGTGAAAACGGATGTTTCCACAAGTAAATCACTATACCCTATAATCAATTGAGAGCACGCACAAACCATTGCGACGCTAGTCCATCCGAAGGAATACTTTATGCTTTACCAACTGCACGAGATGCAACGCTCCTTCCTGACCCCGCTGATGCAGTGGGCAGATGCGTCCTCGAAACTGTTCTCGAATCCCGTGTCGCCCTTTGCGCACACTCCCTTTTCGCAGCGTATCGCCGCCGGCTACGAGCTCATGTACCGCCTCGGGAAGGATTACGAAAAGCCGGCCTTCGGCATCAAGACCGTAGCCATCCAGGGTAGCGAGGTCGGCATCGTCGAGCGCACCGTGGTCGAGAAGCCGTTCTGCAAACTCATCCATTTCAAGAAGGACTTGAACGACAAGGACTTCGCTGCGCTGAAGCAGCCGAGCGTGCTGGTGGTGGCGCCGCTGTCGGGCCACCATGCCACCCTGCTGCGTGATACGGTGCGCGCCCTGCTGGTCGAGCACGACGTCTACATCACCGACTGGATCGACGCGCGCATGGTGCCGCTGTCCAAGGGTGCGTTCCACCTCGACGACTACGTCTACTACGTGCAAGACTTCATCCGCCACCTGGGCCCGGACGTGCACGTGATCTCGGTGTGCCAGCCGACCGTGCCGGTGCTGGCCGCCATCTCCCTGATGGCGACCAACAAGGATCCGAAGCTGCCCAAGACCATGACCATGATGGGCGGCCCGATCGACCCGCGCAAGTCGCCGACCGCGGTCAACGACCTGGCGGTCGAGAAGCCGTTCTCGTGGTTCGAGAACACCGTGATCTACTCGGTGCCGGGCAACTATCCGGGCTTCGGGCGCAAGGTGTATCCGGGCTTCCTGCAGCATGCCGGCTTCATCGCGATGAACCCGGGCCGCCACGCCCAGAGCCACCGCGAGTTCTACCAGCACCTGGTGCGGGGCGACGACGACTCGGCCGAGGGGCACCGCCAGTTCTACGACGAGTACAACGCCGTGCTCGACATGCCGGCCGAGTACTACCTCGAGACCATCAAGACGGTGTTCCAGGAACACCGCCTGCCGAAGGGTACCTGGGAAGTCGGCGGCCAGCTGGTGCGTCCGCAGGACATCAAAACGGTGGCGCTGTTCACCGTCGAGGGCGAGCTGGACGACATCTCGGGCGCAGGCCAGACCCAGGCCGCGCACGACCTGTGCAGCGGCATCCCGAAAGAGAAGCACCTGGATTTCGTGGCGCCCAAGTGCGGCCACTACGGCATCTTCTCGGGCCGCCGCTGGCGCGAGATCATCTGCCCGAAAATCGGGGAGTTCATCCGGGCGCATGCCTGATGCGCGTAAAAATGCCGGAGCTTGCTCCGGCATTTTTGTTTGGGCAGCCGGTCTTCAGCGCCCTACCAGCACCTCCTGCACCACCCCGGTGGCAATCCCCACCAGCGCATAATCCCTGCCCGCCTGCACCCACTGGTGCCCCGGCGGCGGTTCCGTCAGACGGTGCGTACGCCAGTTCTCCACCACGTAGTGATGCGTCCGATAGCGCGGCGGCAGCTGTTCGCCGCGCTTGAGCTGGCCGCTTGCCTCCACACTGCGGTAGGGCCCGGCCTTGACGGCCCTGGCCTGCTGCGCGCGGGCTTCCTGTTCGCCGCGCTGGTGCGCCTGGGCCGCGGCGCCACCGGCCAGCACCGCGGCGGCCAGCACCGGAACGATGAGTTTGTTCATGTGAGCTCCTGAGTCAGCGTCGAGGCCCCAGTACACCACGCGCGCACGGCGCAGTCTGTTCGCTCCAGCACGGATGCCCCAGCTTCGCACCGCCCCCGGTTTTGGCGGATAATGTCGGCTTTGACCGCCCGCGGTTACACCTATTTTTGCGCCGTGACCAAGACCCTCGCCGACCAGATCGAAGACCAGCTGCCCCAGACGCAATGCACGAAATGCGGCTATCCCGCATGCCGTCCGTATGCGGAGGCGATCGCGCGCGGCGAAGCCGAGATCAATCAGTGCCCGCCCGGCGGCATGGAGGGGGTACAGCGCTTATCAAGCGTCACGGGCCGCCCGGTGATTCCGATCAATCCGGCCAACGGCATCGAGCGCCCGCGCCCGGTCGCCTACATCGACGAGTCGCTGTGCATCGGCTGCACGCTGTGCATCCAGGCCTGCCCGGTGGACGCCATCATGGGCGCGGCCAAGCAGATGCACACCATCCTGCCGAGCCTGTGCACCGGCTGCGACCTGTGCGTGGCGCCCTGCCCGGTCGACTGCATCTCGATGCTGCCGGTGACGACCGCGACCGGCTGGGCCGCGTGGTCGCAGGAAGCCGCCGACGCGGCCCGTGCCCGCCACGACTTCCGCACCGAACGCCTGCGCCGCGAACGCGAAGAAAACGACGCGCGCCTGGCCGCCAAGGCGCTGGAGAAGATGCGCGCGGTCACGGCCGAAGTCACCAATACCCCGGAAGAACTGGCGGAGAAAGAGCGCAAGCGCGCCATCATCGCCGCGGCGATGGAACGCGCACGCCAGAAGGCTGCGGCGAATGCGCCCGACAGCCCGCCGGACAAAACCTGAGCGACACCCATGAATTCCGCCAAACGCCTGGAAATCTTCACGCGCTTCCGCGCCGCCAATCCGAAGCCGACCACCGAGCTCGCATTCACGACGCCGTTCGAACTCCTGATCGCGGTGCTGCTGTCGGCGCAGTCGACCGACGTCGGCGTGAACAAGGCCACGCGCCGCCTCTACCCGGTGGCCAACACGCCGCAAGCGATCCTCGACCTGGGCCTGGACGAACTCAAGTCCACTATCTCGACGATCGGCCTGTACAACACCAAGGCCGCCAACGTGATGGCGACCTGCCGCATCCTGGTGGAGCAGCACGGCGGCGACGTGCCGCGCTCGCGCGAGGCGCTGGAAGCCCTGCCCGGCGTGGGCCGCAAGACCGCCAACGTGGTGCTCAACACGGCCTTCGGCGAGCCGACCATGGCGGTCGACACCCACATCTTCCGCGTATCGAACCGCACCCGGATCGCGCCCGGCAAGAACGTCGACATCGTGGAGCAGAAGCTGCTCAAGTTCGTGCCCAGGGACTTCCTGATTGATGCCCACCATTGGCTGATCCTGCACGGCCGCTATACCTGCGTGGCGCGCAAGCCCAAGTGCTGGAACTGCCTGATCAATGACCTGTGCGAATTCAGGGACAAGACGCCAACCCCTGCCGGCGCGATGGATCCGGCCGCCGACCTGGCCAGCCAGGCGGCGGAACTCGGCTAGCCGAGGCGTTTTTCCCCGGTCGCGAACGAGGCGCGCACGATGCGCCCGTCCACCACTTCGTACACGCACAACATCTCCACGGTGCCCCGCCCCTCCGGGAAGTTGCGGGTAACGATCTCGAGGTCGGTGACGAAGTTGCCTGCGACGGAACGCGTGAGCAGGCGCGCGTGCAGGTCGGGTTCGAGGAAGCGTTCCTGGTAGCGCGGGCGGATCTGCTCGTGACCTTGCGCCAGCAGCGCGCCGTGCAGTGCGAACTGCTGGGCGTCCGGGGCATAGGTCTGCATCAGGGCGTCGATGTGCTTGGCATTGTAGGCGTCGAGCTGGGCCTGGACGACGGCGAGGGGGGAAGTCGTGTTCATGGTCTCCGTGGGGTGATGGAAAAAACGCGCCGATAATTGGCGCGTTTTTCATCTTACCGCAGGGTGGCCAGCTGCGCTGACCGCGCGTTCAATCCCTGAGGCGTAGTGCCAGCGCATGATGTGGCTGAACGCGCGTTCGGCAAAGCCGAACACCCTACGCGCTCAGCCGTGCAGGAGACCGGCCGGGCAGCGCCTTGCGCCCCTGCGGTGCATCCTCGAGCCTGAACACCGCGACCAGCTGGTTCAGGGCCTGCGACTGCTCGCGCAGGTGCTGTGCGGCAGCCGCGGCTTCCTCCACCAGGGCCGCGTTGCGCTGCGTGACCGTGTCCATTTCGCCGACGGCGACGTTGACCTGTGCGATGCCGGCGCCCTGCTCCACACTGGCGGTGCTGATCTCGGCAATGATGTCCATCACGCGGCGCACGCTGGTGACGACCTCGTCCATGGTCGCGCCGGTGTCCCCGGCGAGGCGGTTGCCGGCATCGACGCGCGCCACCGAATCGTTGATCAGTTCCTTGATCTCCTTGGCGGCCATCGCCGAGCGCTGCGCCAGGGTGCGCACTTCGCCCGCCACCACCGCGAAGCCGCGGCCCTGCTCGCCCGCGCGCGCCGCTTCCACGGCCGCATTCAGCGCCAGGATGTTGGTCTGGAAGGCGATGCCGTCGATGACGCTGATGATCTCGACGATCTTGCGCGAGGACTCGCTGATCGAGGCCATGGTGCCCACCACCTGCTCGACCATCCGGCCGCCCTTGGCCGCGACCTCGCAGGCCGAGATGGCAAGCTGGTTGGCCTGGCGCGCATTCTCCGCGTTCTGCTGCACGGTCGAGGTGATCTCCTCCATCGACGAGGCGGTCTCCTCGATCGCGCCGGCCTGCTGCTCGGTACGGCTCGACAGGTCGAGGTTGCCGCGCGCGATTTCATCGGATGCTTCGGCAATGTGCTGGGTACCGCTGCGCACCTGGGCCACGATGTTCTGCAGGCTGCCGGTCATGTCGTGCAGGGCCCGCAGCAGCTGGCCGGTTTCGTCATCCGTGCGCACGTCGATCGCGGCGCGCAGGTCGCCTGCGGCAACCTGCTGCGCCGCTTCGACGGCTTCGCCAAGCGGACGCGTGATCGAGCGCGACACGAAGGCACCGGCGATCACGGCGGCAAGAGCGCCCAGCACCATCAACACGTAGCTCAGCAGCGTGGCGCGCTTGCCGACCGCTTCGGCGTCGGCGACGGTGGCCAGCGCCTGTTTTGCCATGGCGTCGTGCGCCCGGGCCAGCAGCTCGGCCGGCGCCCTGTCCATGCCCTTGACCGCACTGTCGCCGGCGCCCGGATCGAAGTCCGCTGCCGTGAAATTCGCGTAGCCGCGGCGATAGCCTTCGCCCATCTTCGCGTGGGCCTGGGCGAAGCGGCTCAGCAGCTCGCGCACTTCGCCGGCCGGCATGGCGGCGGTCAGTTCCCCTGCTTCCCTTGCCAGCGCGGCCTCGTTTTTCTGGAACGCGTTCCAGTACTTGAGGCGCTGCTCTTCGTCCCTGCCGCGCAACAGGGTGTTCTTCCATTCCTGCGTCTGCAGGCGGAACTGCGAAAGCAGGCCTTCCACACGCTGGGCATGCTGCGACTGGAGCACGGCGGCGTTGTAGGTGTCCAGCGCCTGGTTCATCCGGCTCATGCCGAAGAATCCGGCGCAGGCGACGACCAGGGTGACGGCGGCAAAGCCGAGAGGAAGCTTACGACTGAGTTTCATGGGCGGTTTTCATGTGAGCAGCAGATAGCGCTGCGAGGGCACGGTAGTTTACGTGGTTTGTAGCCGCCAAGCAAAACCTACCCGCAGTATGCGGCGAGTGACTTAGCGGTGAATGTAGCTCATCAGCAACGTGCGCACTACCGTGGAGCGCATCGGCTCACAACAGCACCAGATTGTCGCGATGCACCAGCTCGGGTCCCTCGACATAGCCGAGGATGCGCTCGATCTCGGCCGAGGAATGGCGCATGATGCGCCGCACTTCGCTGCTGGTGTAATTGGTGAGCCCGCGCGCCAGCGGCTTGCCCGCCTCGTCGAGGCAGGTGATCACCTGTCCGCGGCCGAACTCGCCGCGCACGGCCAGCACGCCGATCGGCAGCAGCGACTTGCCTTCATTGGTCAGTTTCTGCGCGGCGCCGGCATCGATCACGACTTCGCCGGTGGTGTGCAGGTGGTCGATCATCCACTGGCGGCGCGCCGTCAGGCGCCCGGTGGGCGCGCTGAGCTGGGTGCCGATCGCCTCGCCGGCGGCCAGGCGGCTCAAGACCTCGTCCTCGCGGCCCCAGGCGATCACGGTGTGGGCGCCCGAGCGGGCCGCGCGGCGCGCCGCCAGCACCTTGGTCAACATGCCGCCGCGGCCGATGCTGGAACCGGCGCCGCCGGCCATTGCTTCCAGCGCCGGATCGCCCGCCTGCGCTTGCTGGATCAGGCGCGCGTCCGGGTCCTTGCGCGGATCGCTGGAGAACAGGCCGCGCTGGTCGGTGAGGATCACCAGCACGTCGGCCTCGATCAGGTTGGCCACCAGGGCGCCCAGGGTGTCGTTGTCGCCGAACTTGATCTCGTCGGTGACGACGGTATCGTTCTCGTTGATGATCGGGACCACGCCCAGGCGCAGCAGCGTGGTGAGGGTGGAGCGCGCGTTCAGGTAGCGTTCGCGGTCGGCCAGGTCGGCGTGGGTCAGCAGCACCTGGGCCGTGCCGATGCCGTGGCGGCGAAAGCTCGTTTCATAGATTTGCGCCAGGCCCATCTGGCCCACGGCGGCACAGGCCTGCAGTTCGTGGATGTCGGTCGGGCGCGCGCCGAAGCCGAGACGCAGCATGCCTTCGGCGATCGCACCCGAGGACACGAGCACGACTTCCTTGCCGAGGCCGCGCAGGGCGGCGATCTGTGCAGCCCAGCGGGCGATGGCGGACTGGTCCAGGCCCTTGCCCTCGTTGGTGACGAGGGAGGAACCGACCTTGACGATGATGCGGGACGCTTGTTGCAGGACAGAGTTCATGGCGACAGGAATTTTCCTCGCGGCCGTAAGGCCAGCAGGGAAAGTCCTGCCAACAACTCGACCGCGCAGACGGCTAATAATACCCCCTTCGGCAAGCCGATCGCGAAAGCCGCGGCCAGGCGCCCGGCCGGTTGGGCCAGGAGGAACAATGCGGTAAGGTCGACAAGGAGGGGCTGGTCGCCGCCTCTTGCTGCCAGCAGCGCCAGCATCGCGGTAGCGAGGCGCATGCCCACGTAGACGGCGTAGAACTGGCTGTAGCCATTCACGCCGACGAGAAAGATGCCCATCGCCGACGCAATGCGGTCGGGATCGAGCATGGCCGCCAGCGCCGCCAGCGAACTGGCGGTGGCGAGCACTTGCAGCAGCTGGCTGCGCAGCCAGCCGCGCCTTACAGCGGCTGCAGCCACTTAATCTTCCTGGATCTTGAAACGTGGATCGTCCGGGTCGATCGAGCTGATGCCGCGCGCTTCTTCGGTCATCGAGGTTTCTTCGGCGCGCTGTTCGCTGTGGCGCTTCTCTTCCAGGTGCAGATAGATGGCGTTGACCAGGTCCTGGCAGCCTTCGCGATTCAATGCCGAGATCTCAAACACCGGCCCTTTCCAGGCCATGCGCTTGACGAAATCCTTGACGCGCTTCTTGCGCTCGGATTCCTCGACCACGTCGAGCTTGTTCAGCACCAGCCAGCGCGGCTTGTTCAGCAGCTCTTCGTCGTACTTTTCGAGCTCCTTGACCAGGGCCTTGGCTTCCTTGACCGGATCGACGTTGGCGTCGAACGAGGACAGGTCGACGATGTGCAGCAGCAGGCCGGTGCGCGCCAGGTGGCGCAGGAACTGGTGGCCGAGGCCCGCGCCTTCGGCGGCGCCCTCGATCAGGCCCGGGATGTCGGCGATGACGAAACTCTTCTCGTGCGACACGCGCACCACGCCCAGGTTCGGATGCAGGGTGGTGAACGGGTAGTCGGCGATCTTCGGCTTGGCGTTCGACACGGCCGTGATGAAGGTCGACTTGCCGGCGTTCGGCATGCCCAGCAGGCCCACGTCGGCCAGCACCTTCAGTTCCAGGCGCAGGGTGCGGCGCTGGCCTTCCTTGCCTTCGGTCTTCTGGCGCGGCGCGCGGTTGGTCGAGGTCTTGAAGTGGATGTTGCCCCAGCCGCCCTCGCCGCCCTGGGCCAGCAGCTCGGTCTGGCCGTGCTCGGTGAGGTCCGCAATGATCTCGCCGCTGACGTCGTCCATGATCAGGGTGCCCACCGGCATGCGCATGGTGACGTCTTCAGCGCCCTTGCCGTAGCAGTCCGATCCGCGGCCCGGTTCGCCGTTGCGGGCGTGGTGGGTCTTCGAATAGCGGAAGTCGACCAGGGTGTTGATGTTACGGTCGGCCACCACGTAGATCGAGCCGCCCTTGCCGCCGTCGCCGCCGTCCGGGCCGCCGAATGGGCGGAACTTCTCGCGGCGGAACGAGGCGCACCCGTTGCCGCCGTCGCCGGCGATGACTTCAATTCTTGCTTCGTCGATAAACTTCATGATGGTGACCGATAAAAACTAAAAAGGCCCTACCGTGGGCAGAGCCTTTCGATGGAAGGCTTGCGCCTTGCAAAGAAGCGCCGCATCAAAGCGGCGCAAGTGCGATTAAGCAGCGACTGCTTCGCTAGCAACGACGGTCACGTACTGCTTCGAACCGACGCCTTGCTTGACGAACTTGACGGTACCGTCGACCAGCGCGAACAGGGTGTGATCCTTGCCGGTGCCGACGTTGGTGCCAGCGCGCACCGGGGTGCCGCGTTGACGGATGATGATGCCGCCGGCGTTGATCGCCTGGCCGCCGTAGACTTTCACGCCAAGGCGTTTGCTTTCTGAGTCACGGCCGTTGCGGGTAGTACCGCCACCTTTTTTGTGTGCCATTTATTTGCTCCTTGATGAATGAACTTGGTGAATCGAACGGGGATTAGCCGTTGATCGACACCACCTGGATTTCGGTGAAGTTCTGGCGATGGCCCTGACGCTTCTGGTAGTGCTTACGACGGCGCATCTTGAAAATGCGGACCTTGTCGTGGCGACCGTGAGAAACAACTTTCACCAGGACCGAGGCACCTTCGACCAGCGGAGCACCAAACTTGATGCTGTCGCCCGCGCCGAGCGCGAGAACTTGATCGATGGTGAGTTCGGAACCAATGTCAGCAGGTATCTGTTCTACTTTGAGTTTTTCGCCAGCGACAACTTTGTATTGCTTGCCACCGGTTTTTATGACCGCGTACATGATTGAAACCTCATCAAATGTTTAAAAGATTCCCACCGGCGTCGAAACGCTGAACTGTGAGGAAGCCGGGGAACAGGCGATTATACATAAGTTGCGGCAGGGCGTCAAAAGGCCTTGACGATTCCGGCTGGCCATGTTGCAGGAGTAAAGTAATGCCAACATTCCCGGCAGGCATGCGGTCCGGCCAATCGGGCTCCCCCGGCGCCATCTGTGGGACGCCCAGCTCTTGCATGACGTATAATCGCGCCACAAAATCCACGCCTT
The DNA here is from genome assembly GCF_059686055.1 of Telluria sp. ZB4P34. Taxonomy (NCBI): domain Bacteria; kingdom Pseudomonadati; phylum Pseudomonadota; class Betaproteobacteria; order Burkholderiales; family Oxalobacteraceae; genus Telluria; species Telluria sp. ZB4P34. Next base: position 221,124 of record NZ_JCASIF010000007.1, read on the forward strand.
TGCGCACATACCCACCGTTTATCGCAGGTTCGCCTTGTCAGCCGCTACCCAACACGCCCAGAACACCATCGCCCAATCGATCGCCACCGACATGGAGGCCGTGAATGCGGTGATCCGACAGCGGCTGCATTCGGAAGTGAGCCTGGTGAACCAGATCGCCGAGTACATCATCAGCGCGGGCGGCAAGCGGATCCGCCCGGTGCTGGTGCTGCTGCTGGCGAATGCCTACGGCTACAAAGGCAGGGCGCACCACGAACTGGCGGCGGTGGTCGAGTTCATCCACACCGCGACCCTGCTGCACGACGACGTGGTCGACGAATCCTCGATGCGGCGCGGCCGCCAGACGGCGAACGCCCTGTTCGGCAACGCCGCCTCGGTGCTGGTGGGCGACTTCCTGTATTCGCGTTCCTTCCAGATGATGGTCAGCCTCGACGACATGCGCGTGATGCGCATCCTGTCCGACGCCACCAACGTGATCGCCGAAGGCGAAGTGCTGCAGCTGCTGAACATGCACGACCCGGACGTGACCCACGAAAGCTACCTCACCGTGATCCGCTCCAAGACGGCCAAGCTGTTCGAGGCGGCGGCCGAGCTGGGCGCCCTGGTGGGCGGCGCCAGCGAGGCGCAGATCGCCGCGGCCGGCGAATACGGCCGTTCGCTGGGCACGGCCTTCCAGTTGATCGACGATGTGCTGGACTACGCGGGCGACGCCGCCGAGATCGGCAAGAACCTGGGCGACGACCTGCGCGAAGGCAAGCCGACCCTGCCGCTGATCTGGCTCATGGAAAACGGCACCCCGGAACAGCGCCAGCTGGTGCGCAGCTGCATCGAACATGGCGACGCAGAAAAGTTCGAGGCGGTGCTGGCGGCCGTGAGCGCGAGCGGCGCCTTGGATTACACCCGCCACCAGGCGGAACAAGCCGCCGCGCGCGCAAGCGAGGCCATCGCGGATTTGCCGGACAGCGCCTACAAGGCGAGCCTGCTCCAGCTCTGCGGTTTCGCTGTTGACAGGAACCATTGAGACAACTATAGTAATGCCTTCCCGAGATTTCGGAAACGAAGTCTCGAACCGTCGGGGTGTAGCTTAGCCCGGTAGAGCGCTACGTTCGGGACGTAGAGGCCGGAGGTTCGAATCCTCTCACCCCGACCACAGAATTCGAAAGGCCAGATACAGCGACAGCGTATCTGGCCTTGTCCGTTCTGGGCCGCATTTCATTCGGCCACGACAATTTATTGCATCTCATCAACATTCCTCCGCTGTACAATCGAACGATTAATTATTGATGCGTTCATCCAGCAAGGGACCCATATGTTTCATGACTTCATCGAGATCGGCACCTCAGACTTCGATACGCTGATCCAGCAGGCAGACGACCATACCGTGGGCCTGTCGGTCGACCCGATCCAGCTCTATCTCGACCGCTTGCCCCAGCCGGCCAAGTGCACCAAACTGGCGGCGGCGATCTCGAACCACGATGGCGAGACACTTGCCTACTATATTCCACCCGAGCGTATCGCGACCCTCGGCCTCCCAGCCTGGGTGCGCGGCTGCAACGCCATCGGCGCCCCGCACGCCTCGATCGACATCATGCTGCGCGAGCGCGGCCTGCGCAGGGAGGACGTGGTGGTTGAACAGCCGATTCCCTGCCTGCGCCTGAAGACCTTGATGGACCAGCACGATGTCGACGGCGTCTATCTGCTCAAGACCGACACCGAAGGCCACGACACTGTGATCCTCAATGATTTCTTCAACTGTGCCGAGCGGGTGCAATGGCCGCACGAGCTGCTTTTCGAGACGAACATCCTGTCGGACCAGGAAACCGTGCACAAGCTGATCGCACGGCTGATCACTGCCGGCTATGACATCGTGCGATCGAGCACGGGCGGGGGCACCACCGATACTTTGCTGCGCCTGAACCTGCGCCGCCTACGCTACAAGAGTCGCTTCAGCAAGGATATCGTCGGCTACCATCTGGGCGAATACCCGGAGGGCTACGATCCGAAGCAGCCCCCGCACGAGAACACCCCCGAGGCCGCGGGGGCCTGGTGCGTCGAACACGGCGGCACCGGCATCACGTTCCAGGAGAATCGCTTCGAGGTGCGCAACGGCAGCTACCTGGCGCCCGGCGACGGCTCCGCCGCTGTGGCGAGCTGGGTCTGGGTGTAAGCCAGGCCACGGCAGGCGGGCGGGCGCTGTCGAGACTTCTTACAAGCGCCGCGCCGAGACAGGCTAACTGCTTGATTTTCTTGGCAGGTATGGCCCTTGCTTTGGCACACTCCATCGCATTTGCCTGGAGCTGACCATGAAACGCAGCATGAAATCCCTGTTCGTCCTGACGTTCTCGATCCTCGCCGGCACGGCCGGTGCGGCGCCTATCCAGATCGCCAATGCGGCGTACACGGCAGTGACCGTTCGCGACTGCCGTACCGCCGACGCGCGTGCCAGTGGCAGTCCGGTGCCGACACGCTGCAACGATTACACCGGCACCGACATGGAAGGCACGATCGTCGACCAACGCTTCGACAGCCAGTATGGCGGGTTCAATGCGAGCGTGGTGACGCACAATCCGCTGGGACGCGGAACGCAGGGAGTCATCGATGCATCGGGCGCTGCGGGCACATTGGTGGTGAAGCAGGCAGCCTTTTCCAATACGCCCTACGCTCGGGTATCCACCCAGGCAGTTGCCCTGCAGAGCTTTACTTGGGACGGCAGCGGCGACAGCAAGCGTGCAATCGGCGGCCACCTGCACTTTGACGCGACCTACCTCAAGGACCCATTTGAGTTCGATCCCTGGGAGCCGGGGAGCCGTGTCCTGGCTGTGATATCGGTGTTTTCGTTGACAAGCAACAGTTTCAGCTACGAGCCCTCGTCCAGGGGTTATCCGAACTTCGAATTGGCAGCGTCGAAGCGTGCAGATTACCGCCATGACGGCAGCGACTATTACCAGTGGCTCGACGATCCGCTCGACTGGACCATTGAATTTTCGCTGGAAAAAGACCGGACCTATTTTGTCGAGGCCTATTTCAGTATCTGGGCCAAATTCGGCGCCGGCGTCGATGCGATGAACACGTTCACGGCGACTGTCGGCGCGATCGGCGCCGACGGCAACTTCGTGGCCGGCACGCAAGGGCTGCAATTCGCCGCGCCCCTTGCCGACCCGGTCGAACTTGGCAATGTGCCGGAACCTTCGACCATTGCCTTGTTTGCCATTGCGCTGGCCGGTGTCGTACGGTGCGGGGGCAAGCGCCGGGTGTGAGCTTCGGAATGTCAGGAAGCAGCACGCGCTCAGGCTCTTATGCCGGTCACTTAAGAGCCACCGCGCATCCGTAGGGTGGGCGGGTCTCCCGCCCACGCGGTCAAATCACAGTACTGCAGCCCGTGCGGCTGTTCATATCGCAACTATCAACGCGTGGGCGCTTGTGATTCCGGCCATTGGCCGAAATCACCCCGCCCACCCTTGTATCTTGTTCTCATTGGTGGTTAGCTACCACCAATTGAGGTGAAGACCAGCTTGAGCCCACCCTTAAGGCTCGACCTTGGAAGGTAGATTAAGCCCTTCACCTCGTTCCCACACCATACCAAACACTGGACGGTAGCCAAGGGCTTTTGACCCTGTATGCACAAGGAGAGTGGGTGTGTTGACCGAGAACATAAGGAGGAATCATGT
>NZ_JCASIF010000008.1:0-222114 GCF_059686055.1 Telluria sp. ZB4P34
GGCTATTGGTGCTGCCATGCGCAAACTGGCACATCTGTGCTTTGGTGTCGTCCACTCCGGCAAGCCCTATGATCCAAAATACGCGATGTAGGGCTTGACGGGCAAGACGGTATCTACATGTTGAGCGCCGCCTCCACCGCATCGGCGAGACGCGACACGATCTCCGACAAATCCGCCGCCGTCGCAATGAAGGGCGGCGCCAGCAGCACGTGGTCGCCGACTTGCCCGTCGATCGTCCCGCCCATCGGGTAGACCATCAGCCCGTTCTCCATCGCCTTGGCCTTGATCGCCGCGTGCAGCTTGCGCTCCGGCGCGAACGGCGCCTTGCTGTCGCGGTCCTGCACGAATTCCAGCGCCAGGAACAGGCCGCGCCCGCGGATGTCGCCTACGTGTTCGTGCACCCCGAACACGTCGCCCAGCATGCGCCGCAGCGTGGCGCCGCGGCTGCGCACGCGTGCGAGCAGGTCGTCGCGCTCGATCACCTTCTGCACTTCCAGCGCCGCCGCCGCTGCAACCGGGTGCCCGATGTAGGTATGCCCGTGCTGGAAGGCCCCGCTGCCGTCGCGCAGGCAGTCGATGATGGTCTGGTGCGCCAGCACCGCGCCGATCGGCTGGTAGCCCGCGCCCAGGCCCTTGGCGATCGCGATGATGTCCGGCGCCACGCCGTCCTGCTCGATCGCGTACATGCTGCCGGTGCGGCCCATCCCGCACATCACCTCGTCGGCGATGAACAGGATGCGGTAGCGGTCGCAGATGTCGCGCACGCCCTGGAAGTAGCCCGGCGTGGGAGGGATCGCGCCGCCGGTAGCGCCGACCACCGGCTCGGCGACGAAAGCGATGATGTTCTCGGGCCCGGCCCTGAGGATCCCGGTTTCCAGCTCGTCCAGCAGGCCAGCGGTGTAGTCGTCCACGCTCTGGTGGGCGGCGCGGCCGCGGTATTCGTAGCATGCGCTGACCCGCACCGTATCCATCAGCAGCGGCGCGAAGGCCTTGCGGCGCCACTCGTTGCCGCCCACGGCCAGCGCGCCCAGGGTATTGCCGTGGTAGCTCTGGCGCCGCGCCATGAACAGGCGGCGCTGCGGTTCGCCCGCCTCCACCCAGTACTGGCGCGCCAGCTTGAGGGCGGTCTCCATCGCTTCCGAGCCGCCCGACACCAGGTAGACGCCGCCGATGTCGGGCGGGGCGCCGGCCACCAGGCGATCGGCCAGCTCCTCGGCCACGTCGGTGGTGAAGAAGGCGGTGTGGGCATAGGCGCAGCGGTCGATCTGGCGGTGCATGGCGGCGATGATGTCCGGATGGCCATGGCCCAGCGAGGACACGGCAGCGCCGCCGCTGGCATCGATATAGACCCGGCCGGCCTTGTCGCGGATGCGGATGCCGTCGCTGGAAACCGCGGTCGCCGGCACCTGGCGCAGGTTGCGGTGGAGGATATGGCTCATTGCGACTCCTTCGTCAGAACAAGACTTTGACGATAAGCGTGCCGCGCGCCGGTTCTTTTGATTTTTAGAGAACGCTGTGCAATTATTTTCCCATTACAACATCCAGGCCATCCCATGGACCGACTCGGACCGATCGCGCGCGAGGACATGACTCCGGACCAGCGCGCCGCCGCCCAGGCCATCATCGACGGACCGCGCGGCGCGCTGTACGGCCCCTTCGTACCGCTGCTGCGCAGCCCGGAGCTGATGGAATACGCCCAGCGCATGGGCGAATACCTGCGCTACCGCAGCGCGATCGGGGTGAGGCTGTCGGAGCTGGCCATCCTGGTCACGGCGCGCCAATGGAACCAGGGGGTGGAATGGGCGATCCATGCCCCGATCGCGGCCCAGGTGGGCATCCCGATGTCGGTGATCCATGCGATCGCCGAACGGCGCCGCCCGGAAGGCATGCTGGTGGACGAAGCCGTGGTGCACGACTTCTGCATCGAACTGCACGAGGGGAAATCGGTGTCGGACCGGCTGTATGCGGATGCGCTCGCGCTGTTCGGCGAGCACGGGGTGGTCGATCTCATGGGGATCAACGGGTATTACACCTTGCTGGCCATGGTGATGAACACGGCCAGGACGGCGGTGCCGGCAGGGTTGACGGAGCGCCTGCCGGACTAGTTGCTACTTCGGGAAGGCCACCACTTCCTGCTGTTGCTCCCCCAGCCCCGCAATCCCGAGCCTCAGCTTGTCGCCCTTCCTGAGGAAGCGCTGCGGCGAGCGCCCCATGCCCACGCCCGGCGGCGTGCCGGTGGTGATGATGTCGCCCGGCTCCAGCGTCATGAATTGCGACACGTAGCTGACGATTCTGGCCACTGTGAAGATCATCTTCGAGGTATTCCCGGTCTGCATGCGCTTGCCGTTCAGTTCCAGGTAGAGGTCGAGGTCCTGCACGTCATAGACTTCGTCGCGCGTCACCAGGAAGGGGCCGACCGGGCCGAAGGTGTCGCAGCCCTTGCCCTTGTCCCACTGCGAGCCCATCTCGAACTGGAAGGCGCGTTCGGACACGTCGTTGACCACGCAGTAGCCCGCCACGTACTTCAGCGCCTCGGCTTCCTCCACGTACTGGGCGCGCGTGCCGATCACCACGCCGAGTTCGACTTCCCAATCGGTCTTCTTCGACCCCTTCGGCAGCCGCACCGGATCGTCCGGGCCGGACAGGCAGCTGACCGCCTTGGTGAAGAAGATCGGTTCCTTCGGCACCGCGGCGCCCGTCTCGGCGGCGTGGTCGGCATAGTTCATGCCGATGCCGATGAACTTGCCGACGCCCTTGACCGGCACGCCCAGGCGCGGATTGCCGCGTACCAGCGGCAGGGTCTTCCAATCGCTCTTGGCCAGCTTGCGCAACGCCTTGTCCCCCAGCACCGACGCGTCGATGTCCCCGATGATCCCGGACAGGTCGCGCAGGCGGCCCTCTTCGTCGAACAGGCCCGGCTTTTCCTTGCCCGGGCGGCCATAGCGCACCAATCTCATTCTCGTCTTCCCTGTTGTGAATACGCCCAGGACGGGCAAGCGGGTGATGATACCAAGGATCGGCGCGAGCGCCTGCCTGGCCGGGCACTATTGGCTGAGGAGGTAGGCGCTGATGTCGAGCGCATCGCGCTCGCTCACGCCCATGTTCGGCATCGCGGTCTCCGGGTCCACCGCCTGCGGGTCGCGGATCCAGCGCACCAGGCCGGCCTGGTCGTTGGGCACCCCGCCGGCCAGCACCTTGCGCCTCGCCATGTCCTCGAGCGGACGGCCGACGTAGGTGTCGGGCCCCGGCACGCCGGGGATCACGTGACAGGACTGGCAGGCGTACTGCGTCACGGCGATCTTGCCGCGTTCCGGGTCGCCCTGCACGCCGGCCGGCGGCCGCTTCGGCGCGCAGGCGGCAAGGCAGGCCAGCGCCAGTAGCGCAGCGGCGCGCGCCATCATTGCGCGGCTCCCTGCGCCTGCGCCGGCGCCGGCTGGGCGTCCTGCGCCATCCGCGCGCGGAAGTCGCGGCTGCTCATCGTGGGCATCGCCGTCACGAAGGCCACCACGGCCCAGATCTCGTCCTCGCTCAAGTGGTATTCCCAGGCCGGCATGCCGCTCATCTTGATGCCGTTCTTCGTGACCCAGTACAGCTCGCGCGCCTCCCAGCGCTGGGGTGCGTCCACCAGCGGGCCGGGAATCGGCTGCATGCTCATGCCGATGGTCGACTGCGCCACGCCGGGGCCGCCGTGGCACTGCACGCAGTTCTCGCCGTACACCCGGGCGCCCAGGCGCAGCTGCTGTTCGCCGCCCAGGCGCGGGGCCCGGATGTCGCGCGCGTGGTGTCGTACCGACCGCAACATGCCCTCTTCCAGCACCGTGTACACGGCGGGGAAGTGCTGGGCCGTGGCGCCGATGTCGTACCAGCCGCCGTACAGCAGGGCCAAGCCGGCGGCGCCGGCGGTGGCGCCCGCCGCCAGCAGCGTCACTACAGCGGTCTTGACGATCAGCCGTCGGCGGTTGGAGAGCATGGCGGTGCGTCCGATTGGAATAGTTAGAAAAATTGCATCGTTCTTTGTGTATTATAAAAGCCCCTCCACAACTGTGATTTCCAAACGTGCGCCCCCGTCCATCCCACGATTCCGTCCGCAAAAGCACACGGCGTGCCGGCATGATCCTGGCCTGGTCGGTATCGATGGCAGGATGCGTGGAAGCGCCGCGATCGGTCGTTCCAGGCGGTGACGTCCAGCAGGGCCTGCGCCTGGTCACCCAGTACCAGTGCGGCGCCTGCCATGTGATCCCGGGCGTACAGGGCGCCAAGGGCGCGTCGAGCGATGCCGGCCCTGCGCTCGACCACATCGGCCGCCTGAGCTACATCGCCGGCGGCATCCCCAATCGACCCGCCAACATGGTGCGGTGGCTGCGCCAGCCGCATGCGGTCAAGCCCGGCACTGACATGCCGCCGATGGGTCTCACGGAACAGGAAGCGCGCCACATGGCCGCCTTCCTGTACACCTTGAGGTAAGGCGCGATGAACGGCGAACTGCAATCGGTGCTGCACCCGGCCGGCTGGGACGCCGCCATCATCAGCCAGCTCGCCTGGGTGCTGTTCGGCGCCGGCGCCCTGATCTTCGTCGCCGTGATGGCCCTGCTGCTGCTCAGCGTGCGGCGCCAGGGTCGCCCGGCGCGCGCGCTGCTGTGGATCGGCGGCGGCGGCATCGCCTTCCCGGTGCTGGTCCTTACCGCGCTGCTGGCCTGGAGCACCTGGCGCAGCACCCAGCTGGCGCCGCAATCCTCGCACAAGGCCCTGAGCATCTCGGTGACGGCCAAGATGTGGTGGTGGGAAGTGCGCTACCGCGACCCGGCAAGCGGCCGCGAGATCGTCGGCGCCAACGAGATCCACATTCCCACCGGCCGCGCCGTCTACCTCGGCCTGAACTCGGCCGACGTGATCCACAGCCTGTGGGTGCCGTCCCTGAGCGGCAAGCGCGACATGGTGCCGGGACGCGTCACCGGCCTGACCCTGCGCGCCGACAAGCCCGGCGTCTACCGCGGCCAGTGCGCCGAATACTGCGGCGCCCAGCACGCGAAGATGGCGCTGCATGTGGTGGCCCTGCCGCCGCAGGAATTCGCCGCCTGGCTGGCGCGCCAGGCGCTGCCGGCCGCGCCCGCAAGCAGCCCGCTGGGCAGCCCTACGCTCGAGCGCGGCCGCGCCGCTTTCCTGCAGCAGCGCTGCCAGGCCTGCCATACGATCCGCGGCGTGGCCGAAGGCGCGCGCCTGGGCCCGGACCTGACCCACGTCGGCAGCCGCATGCACATCGGCGCAGGCACCCTGCGCACCCACCGCACCAGCCTGCAAGGCTGGATTGCCGACCCGCAGGCCGCCAAGCCCGGCGTGTTCATGCCCGGCTCGCGCGACCTCGACCGCGACACCCTGGCCGCGCTGGCCGCCTACCTCGAGCACCTGAAATGAGCCAGCCGTCTTCCACGCCCATGCCCGCGCCGCTGCCCAACTCCCTGCCCCGCCCCGCGGGCGAATTCGAGCGCCTGCAGGAAGTCTGGCGCACGCCGACCGGCTGGCGCTTCCTCAAGTCGGTGAACAACACCAGCATCGGCCTGCTCTACATCGGCACCGCGCTGCTGTTCTTCCTGCTGGCCGGCATCCTGGCGCTGCTGATGCGGGTGCAGCTGGCCGTCCCGGACAACACCCTGCTCAGTCCCGGCACCTACAACCAGGTCTTCACCATGCACGGCACGGTGATGATGTTCCTGTTCGCGATCCCCATCGTCGAGGCGATCGCCGTGTACCTGCTGCCCAACATGCTGGGCGCGCGCGACCTGCCCTTCCCGCGCCTCTCGGCCTACGCCTACTGGGCCTATGCCTTCGGCGGCCTGGCCTTCTTCTGCACCATCTTCGTGGGGCTGGCACCGGACGGCGGCTGGTTCATGTACCCGCCGCTCACCGGCGAGACGTACTCGCCGGGCCTGAACGCCGACTTCTGGCTGCTCGGCATCGGCTTCATCGAGATCTCGGCCATCGCCGGCGCGGTCGAGCTGATCGTCGGTATCCTGTTCACGCGCGCGCCGGGCATGACGCTGCGCCGCATGCCGGTGTACGCCTGGGCCATGCTGGTGGTGGCGCTGATGATCGTGTTCGCGTTCCCGGCGGTGATCGCCGGCACCGCCCTGCTGGAACTCGAGCGCGCCTTCGACTGGCCCTTCTTCATTCCCGAGCGCGGCGGCGACCCGATCCTGTGGCAGCACCTGTTCTGGTTCTTCGGCCACCCCGAGGTCTACATCATCTTCCTGCCCGCCGCCGGCATGGTCTCGACCATGATCCCGACCATCGCCGGCACCCCGCTGGTGGGACGGCGCGCGATCATCGTGGCCCTGGTGGGCGTCGGCGTCTTCAGTTTCGGGCTATGGGCGCACCACATGTTCACGGCCGGCCTGGGCGTGCTGGAGATGAGCTTCGTCTCGGCTGCCAGCATGGCAGTGGCGATCCCGACCGGCATCCAGGTGTTCGCCTGGATCGCCACGCTGTGGAACGGGCGCGTGCGCATGAGTTCCCCGGCCCTGTTCCTGATGGGCTTCATGTTCATCTTCGTGCTTGGCGGCCTGACCGGGGTGATGGTGGCCGTGATTCCCTTCGACTGGCAGGCGCACGACACCTATTTCATCGTGGCCCACCTGCACTACGTCCTGATCGGCGGCATGGTGTTCCCCGTGTTCGCGGCGATGTACTACTGGCTGCCGCTGGTCAAGGGACAGCGCCTCTCCGAGCGCATGGCGCGCTGGGTGTTCTGGCTGATGTTCGGCGGCTTCAACCTGACTTTCTTCCCGATGCACATCACGGGCCTGTACGGCATGCCGCGCCGGGTCTACACCTACGACGCGCAGCTCGGCTGGAACTTCCTGAACATGCTGTCCACGATCGGCGCCTTCGTGTTCGCCTTCGGCGTGCTGCTGTTCATCGTCGACGCGGTGCGCACGCTGCGCCGCCCGGAGCAGAAAGTGGGCAACCCATGGAACGCGGCCACACTCGAGTGGCTCCCATCGGAATCCTACGGCAACCGCAGCATCCCGCGCATCAGCTCGACCAACCCGCTTTGGGACCAGCCTACCCTCAGCGACGAAGTCGAGCGCGGCCAGCACTACCTGCCGCAAACCGCCACCGGCCTGCGCGAGACCATCGCCACCAGCCCCGTGCGGGCCGAGCCGCGCTACCTGATGGTGCTGCCCGGCGACAGCTGGCTGCCCGTGATCGCGGCCCTCGGCACGGCCGGCTTCTTCCTGCTGCTGACCGTGAAGGCGATGGTGGCGGCCTGGATCTTCGGCTTCATGGCGGTGGCCGGCACGCTGGCCTGGCTGTGGGAATCGGACCGCAAGCCGCCGATCACGCATGCCCGGGTGGCCGACGACCTGGAGCTGCCGGTGAACGCGACACGCACCGCCTCGCAGTCGTGGTGGGGCACGATCGTGATGCTGGTCGTGGACGCCTGCATCTTCGCGTCCTTCGGCTTCGCCTACATCCACGCGTCGATGCGCCTGATGGTGTGCCCACCACCCGGCGCCGCCCTGCCGGCCCTGCCCTGGCAGCTGGCCTCCGGCGGCCTGCTGGTGGCGAGCTCGGTACTGATGCTGCTGGCCGTGCGCGCCCTCGGCAAGCGGCGCCTGCCCTGGCTGGTGCTGCTGGCGCTGGGCTGCAGCGTGGCCTCCTTCCTGCTCGACCTGCGCGGCCACCAGGTCGCCGGCCTCGACCCGGCCGCCAGCGCCTGGGCCGCCGCGATCGGCGCCCTGCTCAGCTACCAGGGACTGCACATCGTGGTGCTGGCGATCGCCGGTCCCTACCTGTGCCTGCGCGCTTGGCGCGGCATGATCGCGCAGCGCAGCCGCGCCACGCTCGACAACGTGGCCCTGCTGTGGCACTACACGACGCTGCAGGGCATCGCCGGCATGGCGCTGGTGCATGGCCTGCCGGCCCTGATGCCATGGCTGATGGAGTAAATATGCAAGATCATTTCTTCCGGCAGCTCCTGCGCGGCGCCCTTCCCCTGATGGTGTGGGCGGCGCACTTCGCCTTCTGCTACCTGCTGGCGGCGGCGCAGTGCACGCCGGCCGCGATGCGCGCGGGCGGACCGGACCGGGTGCTGCTCGGGGGCGCGACGGCGGTGGCGCTGGCGGTGTGTGCCTGGCTGGCGTGGCGTGAACGGGGCATCCTGCGCGATCCGCAGGGGGCCGGGCTGCTGGACTGGGCCGCGGCGCTGGGGGCCGTGCTGGCCTTCGTGGGGATTGTCTGGACCGGGTTGCCGATCTTGCTGGTAAGCGGCTGCGCCTGATGTAGGGTGGTCGGCTTCGCCGACCGCGCGTTCAAATTACGGGGAATGGATGCGACGTGGTTTGAACACGTCCGTTGAACGCGCGGTCGGCAGAGCCGACCACCCTACGGTTAAAAGTATGCCGGAGTTACCTTTAAAAGATCCGTAGTCAGCGCCCCGCCGGCGTCACCCGCCAGATCACATTGCCGACATCGTCCGCCACAAGGATCGCTCCTGCCTTGTCCACCGCCACACCGACCGGCCGGCCGAGCGCATCGCCGTTGCGGTCCACGAAACCGCCCAGGATCTCGACCGGCTTGCCGGCCGGCTTGCCCTCGCTGAAGGGCACGACCACCACGTTGTAGCCCGACTGCGGCTTGCGGTTCCAGGAGCCGTGCTGGCCGATGACGGCGCCGTTCGTGAACTGCGGCAGCAGCGGTCCCGTGTAGAAGGCCAGTCCGAGCGCCGCCACGTGGGCGCCGAGCGCATAGTCCGGCACGATGGCCCTGGCCACCAGGTCCGGGCGCGGCGGCTTGACCCGCTCATCCACGTTCGCGCCGAAGTAGCTGTACGGCCAGCCGTAGAAGCCGCCTTCCTTCACCGAAGTCAGGTAGTCCGGCACCAGGTCGCTGCCGATCTCGTCGCGTTCGTTCACCACCGTCCACAGCACTCCGGTCTCCGGATTCCAGGCCATGCCGTTCGGGTTGCGCAGGCCGGTCGCGTAGGGCCGCGTCTTGCCGGTGGCGATATCGACCTCGAGGATGGCGGCGCGGTCGACTTCCTGGTCCATGCCGTTCTCGGCGACGTTGCTGTTCGAGCCCGTGGTGGCGTACAGCTTGCGTCCGTCCTGGCTGGCAATGATGTTCTTGGTCCAGTGATGGTTGAGCGGGCCGCCCGGCAGCGGCGCCACCGCCTGCGCGCCGGCGGTGATCCGGGTAGCGCCTTCGCGGTAGGGGAAGCGCACGATGCCGTCGGTATTCGCCACGTACAGCATGTCGCCGACCAGGGCCATGCCGAAGGGCGAATTCAGTCCCTTCAGGAAGACCGTTTTCACTTCCGCCACACCGTCGCCGTCGGCGTCGCGCAGCAGCGAGATGCGGTTCGCGCTCGGCACCCCGGCGCCGGCCCGCTCCTGCACCTTCTTCTGGATATAGGCCTTGATGCCCTTCTTGGCCGGGCGTTCCGGCGCATTGCTCTCGGCGACCAGCACGTCGCCGTTGGGCAGCACGTGCAGCCAGCGTGGGTGGTCGAGGCCGGATGCAAATGCGCTCACCGCCAGTCCCGCCGCCGCGGCCGGCTTGCCGCCCTGCGGCCAGCCCTTGGCGGGCGCGATGTCCACGGTCGGCAACAGAGACGTGACCGGCTTGACCAGGGTCGGCCGCGGGCCGACGTCGGCGCCGGTCGGCAGCGTGGACCTGTCCCCGCAGGCGGCGAGCAAGAGCAAGGGGAGCAAGGAGGCGGCCGCCGACAGGCGCGGCAAGGCGTGGGCAGGCATGGCGATTCCCTCTGCTGGTACGGACGGCGTCCGATTTGCCGCATGCTAGCCAAACTGGCAATATCGCGTCGCCCGTTACCGCAGAGAAAACTCGACTATGAGGACGGGGCCAGCGCCTCGCCCCTTGCCGCCGCGGCCCCGGAGCGCCGCTCGCGCCGGCGCCGCAGGACGAAGCCGGCCAGCCCCGGCAGCTGCACCGCGACCAGCACGGCGAACGCGGCGCGGTAGGCGTCCGCCGGCGCATGGCCGGCCGCATCCGGCGTCCACAGGCCGACCAGCAGGCCGAAGCCCGCCTGCACCACGAAGGCGCCGATGAAGATCAGGAGGTTCAGGCAGGTGGCGGCGCGCCCGGTCAGCTCGCGCGGCATCGATTGCGCGATGATCGCGTACTCGATGCCGGTGATCGTCCCGACCAGCGTGAACAGCACCGACAGCAGCTGGAAACTGGGCCGGTAGTTGACGACGATCGCGGCCTGCACCAGCAGGAAGACGGCGATGCCGGCCGCGGCCACGTCGAGCGGCGCGATGCCGCGCCGGCCGGCCCATTCGGTGATCATGCCCACCGCGATGGCCCCGAAGATCACCGCCGCCATGCCCATGTAGAGCAGATAGGCCACCGCGGCGTCGGGAAAGCGCGCCACGTCCGACAGCCAGCGCCCAATCCACAGGCCCTGGATGCCGAAGAACACCGCATGCGGAACCAGGACCAGCGACGCCGTGGTGCGGAACACCGGCGCCTGGAACACCTCGCGCAGGGCCTGGCCGAGCGGACCGCGCCTGGGAACGGCCGCGGCGTCGCGCGGGTACAGCAGGGCGATCAGGAGGCCGCAGCAGGCCGTCAGCCCGGCCAGGATGGTGAACAGGCCGCGCCAGTCGGTATAGTCGAGCGCGAGGCGCACCGGCATGGTCGCGGTGGCCGCCCCCAGGCCGCCCACGGCGATCAGGTAGCCGTGCACCGACGGCAGCCTGGCTGGCGCGATCCAGGTGGAGACCGCCTTGACCGCGGCCATGAAGCAGCCGCCGAGGCCGAAGCCCATGATGGCGCGCGCCACCACCAGCTGCACGAAATCGCCCCCGCGCGAGAACAGCAGCGCACCGCAGGCGCCGACCAGCATCATCGCCAGCTGCACCCTGCGCGGCCCCCAGCGGTCGAGCGCAATGCCGACCGGCAGCTGGACCAGCGCGAAGGCGAAGAAGAAGGCGCTGGTGAGCAGCCCCAGCTCGCCCGGCGTGAGCGCGAGCGCGCCCACCAGGTGCGAGGCCAGCACCGCATTCACGTTGCGCAGCAGCGAAGACAGGTAGTGCCCCAGCGCGAACGGCAGGAACACGTAGAAGAACACCGCCACGCCGGACAGGCGTGGCGTGGTGGCGGAGTCCTGCATGGGCCGGTCCCGGGCGCACAGGGAGGCGTCAGGCCGCGTCCTGCGCCCTGCCGTGCCGCTGTCCTGCAGGCACCAGGGGGATGACGCGCCCGCCGGGTCCACCTGGTCCATGGGAGGGGCCGCCGCTCTCCTGCTCGAAGAAGAACTTGTCGCGCCCGAAGGCCGGCTTGAGGTGGTCGAGCCAGGTGGCGTCGGGGTCGTACTTGGCGAAGAAGGGCCGGCGCACCCACTCGGGGTTGCGCGCCTGCAGGAACTGCAGCGCGAACAGCTTTTCGCCGTTGATGGTGACCACGCCGTCGATCACGACCTTGCCGGGGAAGGCGCTCATCGACGGACCGCGCACGGTGCGCGACAGCCCCGACACCATCGAATACGCTTCCTGGAAGATCTGGTGCGCGCGCGCCAGCGGCAGCGCGAAGTAGTCGCGCGGCCCGGTGTCGCGCTCCACGAACATGTAGTAGGGGATCGCGCCCAGGCGCACGCCGGTAGTCCACAACTCGGCCCAGCTCTTCGGGTCTTCGTTGATATGGCGGATCAGGGGGCCCTGCATGCGCAGCGTGGCGCCGGTGCCGACGATGCGCTTGACCGCCTGCTGGGCTACGGACGCGCGCAGCTCGACCGCGTGGTTGTAGTGGCCCATGATGGCGAGGTTCTTGCCGGACCTGACCACCTTCTCGAACAGGCGCATCAGGTCGTCGCTGTCCTTGTCCGACACGAAGCGCTGCGGCCAGTAGGCCACCGACTTGGTGCCGATGCGGATGTTCTGGATGTGGGCCAGGTTGGGCTCGAGCAGGGGCTCGAGGAATTCGGCCAGCGAACGGGTGTTCATGATCAGCGGATCGCCGCCGGTGATCAGGACGTCGGTGACGTCGGGATGGGTCTCGAGGTAGGACACCAGTTCGCCGCACTCGCGCGCGTCGAACTTCATGTCGTCCATGCCGACGAACTGCGGCCACCGGAAGCAGAAGGTGCAGTAGGCGTGGCAGGTCTGGCCCGAGCTCGGGAAGAACAGCACGGTCTCCTTGTACTTGTGCTGCAGGCCCCTGAGCGGCGCATCGTTCACGCGCGGGACGTTGTGCGTCATCTGCCCCGCCGGGTGCGGGTTCATGCGCATCCGGATCGAATGCACCAGCTTCGCCGTGGCCGCGTCGTCCTTCTTGTACAGCACCAGCTCGCGCAGCTGCTCGTACTCCTGCGCCGGCAGCATGTCGCGGTGCGGGAAGGTAAGCCGGTAGATCGGGTCGTCCGGCACCTTGTCCCAGTCGATGAGCTCCTCCAGCACGTAGGCGTTCACGCGGAACGGCAGCACGTGCGAGACCACCTGCACCGCTTCCTGCAGTTCCGGCGTCAGCCATTGCCACTGGCGCGCCAGGTGGATCGTCTGCCGGGTATAGGGCTTGAACTTGGAGGGCGTCGATTCGGTCATGATCACGGAAATTCTCCAGGAAACGAAAGATGTTAGGACCGGCCGGAGCGTTACCACGTTGCCGGGAAGAATTCATCTTACGTTGCGGAAATTGCGGAGAATTGCCGCCCGTCAATCAGATTGGTCCTATAGCGGGAGCTAGAACAAGGGCGGGCCAAAACGAGACAAAGGCCGGACGCGCAAGCGTCGTGCATGCACGGCTGCAGTGTTGTTCGACATTGACTGACACGAATGCGCAACGTTCCTCACTTGCTGCGCAAGGCGATTGCGCCAACGCAATCCTCGTCCCCGACACCCCGGTACATTTGTCAATGCACTTTAGCAATATTGATCCCAGAACATTCACTCGAGGAGTACACATGAAACTGTCCGCCAACGTGTCCAGCATCGCGGCTGCCCTCTGCCTTGCCATTGCCGCCCTCCCTGCCTACGCCAGCGCCCTGACCGAGAAAGACGCCATTGCGATGGTCGAACGCGGCGCCGCCCTGATGAAGGCCAAGGGCAAGGACGAGTTGATCAAGCGCGTCAACGCCAAGGATCCGGAGTTCGTCCAGGGCGAGCTGTATCTCAGCATGCGCGACGCCAGGACCGGCATCGCCGTGGCCCATCCCTACAACCCCTCGATCATCGGCAAGGACCTGACCGACGTGCCCGATGCCAACGGCAAGAAATACCGCCGCGAGTTCATCGACGTGGCGGGGGCCAAGGGCAAGGGCTGGGTCGACTACATGTACAAGAACCCCACCAGCGGCAAGATCGAGCCGAAAACGACCTATGTGCAGAAGGTCGACGACCTGGTGCTCGAATCCGGCATCTACAAGAAATAAACTTTTTTCATCCACGCCCGGAGTCAAGCATGCTGAACAAATTGCGGATCGGCCCGAAGCTCCTGCTGGCCCCGGGCCTGGTGCTGGTGCTCCTGATGTTGCTGTCGGCGGCCGCCTACTACGGCATGGTGCGCCAGAACGCCTCGCTCGAGCACATGGTGCAGGTGCGCGCGGCGCGCCTGCAGGCCGTGGCCGACGTGGCGGGCGAAGCGCGCTTCGCGCACGCCAACATCTACCAGCTGCTGGCCTGGGTGAACGGCAGCTTCGCCCAGGACCGCCTGGCCGCCCTCACCGCAGATATCCAGAGGAAGCACGCCGGGATCAAGACCAGGCTGGACGAGCTGTCCGGGCTGGCGGCGCCGGACGAGCGCGCACCGATCGAGAACGCGCTGGCGGCGCTGGCGAGCTACCGCAAGCTGGTGGGCGAGACGATCGAGCTGGCCCAGGTCGACCAGTCGATCGCCACGAATTCGATGCAGAAGGCCGAGAAGCAGTTCGTCGCTCTCGACACCGGCCTGCAGAACCTGGCAGCGCTGGAAAAGAAGCTGAGCGTGGAAGCACATGCCGCCGCCAAGGCCGAATTCCGCTCGCTCGGCATCACCATGGCCGGCCTGGTGCTGCTGTCGATCGCGCTGTCGCTGCTGGTAACCATGCTGGTGCGGCGCGCCATGCTCGCCGACATCCGCTCGATCGCGACCGTGGTGCACGACCTGGCCGACGGCCACCTGCGCCCGTCCGGCACCCCGGGCGCCGGGCGCGACGAGATCGCCGACACCTCGCGCGCGCTCGACCACTCCCTCTCCCGCCTGGACGGCGCCCTGCGCAGCATCCTGGGCGCGGTGCGCTCGATCGATACCGCCTCGAAGGAAATCGCAAGCGGCAACCTCGACCTGTCGACCCGCACCGAGCTGCAGGCCGGCTCGCTCGAGCAGACCGCCAGCACGATGGAAGAACTGACCACGGCCGTGAAGCAGAACGCCGACAATGCGCGCCTGGCGTCCAAGCTCGCAGGCGAGGCGGCGCAGCTGGCCTCGAACGGCGGCCAGGCCGTGAACCGGGCGGTGGCGACGATGGAATCGATCGAGGCCAGCTCGCGCAAGATCGTCGAGATCACCGGCGTCATCGACGGCATCTCGTTCCAGACCAACCTGCTGGCCCTGAACGCCGCGGTTGAAGCGGCGCGCGCCGGCGAGCAGGGACGCGGTTTCGCGGTGGTGGCGGCCGAAGTGCGCACCCTGGCGCAGCGCTCGGCCGCGGCCGCGCGCGAGATCAAGGCCCTGATCGCCGACTCGGTCAAGATCATCGAGGATGGCAGCGCCTCGGTGAGCGAAGCCGGCGCCAGCATGGGCGACATCGTGGCCTCGGTGCGCCAGGTGAACGACATCATCGGCCGCATCAGCATCGCCAGCACCGAGCAGGCCGACGGCATCGCCGAAGTGAACAAGGCGGTCGGCCAGATGGACGGCATGACCCAGCAGAATGCGGCCCTGGTGGAACAGGCCGCCGCCGCTGCCGAAAGCCTGCACGAGCAGACCGTCAACCTGGCCAAGGCGGTCTCGATCTTCAAGTTCGACGGCGAGGATGGTCCGGCGATCGGCGGCGAGTCGGAACAAGAGGCCGGCGAGGAAGCGGGCTTCCATGGCGTGCAGGAGCGGCGCACGCCGGGCAGCCCGATGCGCCCACGCGCGCTGGCGGCCCTGCCTTCGGCCGGCCAGCAGGCGCGGCGCCGCCAGGCTTGACGTCAGGGCGCAGGCGGCGATGCCGCTATTTTGTAGGGTGGGCGGTCCTCCGCCCACGCGTTCAACGCACGGATGCAATGACGCGACGCCTCTGCCAGTTGAACGCTTTTTGCAGGGTGGTCGGCTTCGCCGACCGCGCGTTCAAACGGTGCGAGATGGACAAGCGCAGTAGTGATGCATCGTGTAGTTGAACGCGCGGTCGGCAGAGCCGACCACCCTACGGCACCCCAATCGCTCTTCAATCAAGGGCAAGACGGCGCAGGCGGCTGTTTAACGGAAGGGCCGGCTGACGAAGCGGGAGCCGGCCAGCCCGAAACGCCAGGGTACCTCCATCGCCTTGGAGATGCCGATGCGCGGCCCGGCCACCACCTCGATTCCCGGCGCGCCGGGCAGCAGTTCAAAAGGCGGCAGCGACAGCGGCATGCCGTTGAAGTCGCGGGTCACGCCCAAGGCCTGGCACAGCTTGCCGGGGCCGGAGCACAGCAGCCAGTCCTTGTCGCCGGCGGCGCCGGTGTCCCTGCGCCGGCGCATCTCGTCGAGCCCCGCCACCGGCTCCAGCGCCCGGATCAGGACACCGGCGCCGTGCCCCGCCTCGCGGCACACGAAGTTCAGGCACCAGTGGATGCCGTAGGAGCGGTACACGTAGGCGTGCGCAGGCGGCCCGAACATCGCCGCATTGCGCTCGGTGGGACCGGAAAAGGCGTGCGATGCCGGGTCTTCGCGGTCGTAGGCTTCGGTCTCGACGATCCGGCCGCCGACGCCGTCCACCAGTACCGTGACGCCGATCAGCTGGCGTGCGACGACGTCCGCCGGCTGGGTGAAATCGATTCCTGCTATTGTCGAAATGGCCATACCTGGATTCTAGCGCGGGCCAATTTATGTTGTCGCGTTGGTGGGGTGACACAGAAATGAGGGGAAGGTAATCACTTTGGCATTGCCTTGCTGCAATAAAAAAATGGCTGGGGTATAGTGGTACGGTTGTCGCCTCCGTCCTGCTCGCCCATGAATACCGTCGCCGATCCCGTTCCGCACCTCGACCAGGTCGATGCCCTGATCAAATCGATCCGCATCCCGCCGCGGCCGAGCCTGCTCGCCGACATGCAGCGCGAACTGGCATCGGAAGACCCATCCCCGGAGGCGATCGGCAAGATCGTGGCGAGCGACGTCGGCATGTCCGGCGCCCTGCTGAAACTGGCCAACTCCGCCGTGTATGGCGGCCGTCACAAGGCCAAGTCGATCGAGCAGGCCATCCTGTTCCTCGGCATCAACCAGGTCGCGGCCCTGATGACCGGCCTGCTGGCGCGCCAGGCGATCCCCGCCAACAGCGCCGCGCTGGCCAGCTTCTGGGACATCTCCACCCGCCGCGCCCAGGCCATGGTGTTCCTGTCGCGCCGCCTGCGCATCGGCGAGCCGGACGTGGCCCACACCTTCGGCTTGTTCTGCGACACCGGCGTGCCGCTGCTGATCGAGCGCTTCGCCGACTACGCCGCGACCTATGCCGCCGCCTCCCTGATGCCGGACCGTCCGTTCACCGCCCTCGAGGAAGAACGCCACGATACGAGCCACGCCGCGGTCGGCTGCCTGCTGGCCCGCAACTGGGGCCTTTCCAGCGAGGTCGGCTGGGCCATCCTGCACCACCACGACGTGGCCGTGCTGGACGACGCCGCAACCGCGGGCACCGTGCGTTCGCTGGTGGCGCTGTCGCTGCTGGCCGAGCATGCGATCTGCCGCTACCAGGGCCACGCCGAATCCCTCGAGTGGAACAAGGGCGGCGCCGCCGCCTGCGCTTACCTGGGGCTGTCCGACGAAGAGACGGCCGAATTGCTGGACGAGCTGGTGGAAGCCTTCCACGACGAGTAGGTACATAGCTTTACATCACCTCGGTACAGGCAGATACTGCTAGTAAGACCCCCCGGGAGTGTGTCATGAAGTGCATCGCCATCCTGCTGTCCCTGTCCCTGCTGGCCGGCTGCGCCAGCGTGCAGGCGCCCTCCGCTCCGCTCCCGCCATTCGCCGACACGCGCTTCGCGCCGCCCTCCGAACGGGTCGGCGCCGACGGGCTGTTTACCCTGAGTCCGGCGATGCAGGCCTACCTGAACAGCCCGGCCTTCAACAAGCACTTGCGCCAGAGCGGCTTGCGCCACGGCCTGGTCGAGGCGCTGTACAGCAAGACCGACCTGAAGCTCGAATACGAATCCTCGAAGACCCGCACCGCCGCCGAGACCTTCGCCGACCGCTCCGGCAACTGCCTCTCGCTGGTGATCATGACCGCGGCCTTCGCCAGGGAGCTGCGGATGCCGGTGCGCTTTCGCAGCGTGGACGTCGGCAACGCCTGGAGCCGCAAGGCCGGCCTGTACCTGGGCAGCGCCCACGTCAACATCGCCGTCGGCGAGCCGATCGACAGCGGCTTTCGCGGCCACGGCATGGGTGACTTCCTGATCGTCGACTTCCTCCCGCAGGACGAGGCCGCGCGCCTGCGCGCCCGCGAGCTGGACGAAGAGGACATCGTCGCCCTCTACCTGAACAACCGCGCAGCCGAGATGCTGGTGCAGGACCGCCTCGACGACGCCTACTGGTGGGCGCGCGCCGCGGTGGAGAAGCGTCCCAACCTGATCGCGGCGCTGAATACGCTGGCGGTGGTCTACAACCGGCAGGGCCTGCTGCCCCTGGCGGAACAGACCTACCGCGCCGCCCTGCTGCGCGAGCCCGAGAACGTGATGGTCATGCGCAACCTGCAGCCGGTGCTGGCCACGCTGGGCAAGCACGACGAAGCCGAGGCCCTGACGCGGCGCATCGCCAGCATCGAACCCTTCCCGCCCTACCACCATTTCGACCAGGGCATGATCGCGCTGCGCGAGGGCGACTTCGACAAGGCCAGGGGCCTGTTCGAGCGCGAGCTCAGGCGCGCCCCCTACAACGACGAGTTCCTGTTCTGGCACGGCGTGGCCCACCTGCGCCTGGGCGACGTCAAGCATGCCCGTGAACAGATCGCCAAGGCGGTCGACAATAGCACGCGGCAGGACATGCGGCAGCTGTATTCGGCCAAGCTGGCTTATCTGCGGCGGGTGAGCGCGGGCGGGACGCAGGTCAACTGAAGGGCCGGTTCAAACGAGGCTAGCTCAAAACAAGGGAGATTGCGCCGGGATGTGTTCCGGTTTGGCCGGTTCCGCCAGCCGGCGCCATACCGTGAGTTTCTGCTCGAACGTCATCGCCATGTGTGCCGGCGAACTCGAAGGCAGCACGACGGTACGGTAGCCGGCTTGCGCAAACTGCGGCGCGAACTTGCCCGACGCTTGGCCATTGAAGCCGACCGTCTCCAGCGCCGGACACAGGAGGCGCAGGCGCTCGAAATCGTTGGCGGCCGGGTTGCGGATGGCGGAATCCAGGCTGCCTTCGCGCTCGCAGCCGGCCAGCACGTCCCACAGGCCCACGCGGTGCGCCAGCAGGCGCGGCAAGCGTTCTTCATACGGCAGGCTGGCCAGGTCTTCCGACACCACCGCCGAGATCAGGGGCCAGAACTGGTTGCGCGGATGGGCGTAATACTGTGCGGCGGCAAGCGATGCCGCGCCCGGAAA
This sequence comes from Telluria sp. ZB4P34, assembly GCF_059686055.1. Taxonomy (NCBI): domain Bacteria; kingdom Pseudomonadati; phylum Pseudomonadota; class Betaproteobacteria; order Burkholderiales; family Oxalobacteraceae; genus Telluria; species Telluria sp. ZB4P34. The sequence continues at coordinate 18,702 of NZ_JCASIF010000008.1, forward strand.
GCTGCCCAGCACGAGGATGCGCACGCCGGCGTCAATGACCGGGGCGAGGCCTGTGAGCACCGGGAAAGAGGCAGTCTTCATGCCCGTATTCTAGCGCTACGGTGCATGCCGACGCGCTGGCCTGCGCCGTCCTGGCGGCGCAGGCCAGAGAAGCGCTTATTTCATCCAGACCGCGTAGTTGGTGCCCGAGGTCTGCAGCGTCCAGCCGGCGCCGGGGCTCCAGCTGTTCGGGCCGATCTTCATCGCCAGCTGGCGCGTGCTGCCGGTGACGATCGCCGCGTACAGGCCCTGCGTGGCTGCCTGGATCGCGACCGGCGAGGTGGAATGCACGCCAGCCGTCCTGCGCGCCCGCATCAGCGCGCTGATCGGCGTCTTCAGGTTCCAGTTGTAGATATGCGGGTAGTACACCGTCGGGACACCCGGATGGCTCAGGATGTAAGCGTAGCCCTGCATCACCGCGCCGCACGGCACCGGCCAGTGGTTCTGCCCCACGCCGCAGCTCTCCGAGGGGCCGGTGTCGTGATTGTCGACGAAGGTCACCGCCATTGCCGGCCACCAGCCGACGGCGCCCTGCGGCTTGCCGGAGGAGTCGCGCAGGCGCCAGTAGTTGCCGTTGGCTAGGGCGTCGTTGAGCAGGCCTTTGGTCGTGAAATCGAAGGCCCCGCAGCTGCTGCCGGTCCCGTTAATCCAGTTCATGATCTGCTGGCGATGGGCGTCGATATTGTTCAGGTCGAGGTCGGTCCACAGTTCGCCCACGCAGAACTGGGCGCCGAAGGCATTCGCATACTGCCCGGCATACTTGGCGCCAAAGCCTTTCACGTAATCGAAACGCAGGCCGCTGAAGCCGATTGGCTTGATGGTGTAGTTCAGCCAGTTGATGATGCCGTTCTGGGTTTCGCCCACATTGGTATGGTCGATGTCGCGGCCGGCGTTGAAACCCGAGCCCGTATCGCCGGTACCGAGGCCGCAGTTGCACTCGTCATTGTTGGCGATCGTGTAGCGGGTCCAATTGGGATTGGTGAAATCCGACCAACCGGTCGAGCCGACGCGGTGGTTGACGACGACGTCGGCGATCGCCCGGATGCCGTTGTTGGTGAAGGCGCGCACGACGTTGGTCAGTTCGGCCGAACTGCCGTAGCTGGAATTCAGATTGTTGAGCTGGCGCGGCAGGTAGCCTTCGCGCGCCGCCGAGTCGGACGGAGGGGGGAACCATACATGACTGAATCCCATGGCCTTCAGGTCGGCGACATTGCCGGCCAGGGTGTTGTACCAGTTCGGGTTGCCGTAGCCCGCCGAATTCCAGTGGAAGCCTTGCAGCATGACGGCGGTACTGTTGCCGGCTTGGGCCGGTGGCGTAGCGGCGTTCGCATGGGCTGACAGCATGAGGGCACTCGTTGCGAGCAAGGCTGTAACGCTGACTTTCTTCTTCATGTCTCCTCCGGGTTGTTGTTGCGGAATGGGTAATGAAAACCATTTTCAGAAAGCGGTAGCAACAGTCAACAGCCATGCAATACTAGTAGTTTAGCTACCAAATTTCCTATTAGTCCATACATACATGGAATTGACGGAGGAATTCTCTGCCTTAAGAATTTCCATGTCAAATGAATCTTGAAGGTTTTATGTAGTTTTGCTACCAAAATAAAAAAACGGCGGGCACGTACGCACCCGCCGCAAAGGGCAAAACACCTGGAGAGACAGGAACTACAGGTTCGACTACTTCATTGCAACGGTATTGCCATCGACACGGGCACTATCCCAGCCGCCGCCCAGCGCGCGGATCAGGGCCACCGTCGTCACCGCACGGTTGCCGCGCAGCTGCACCGCCGTGCGTTCGACGGCGGCCAGGTTGCGCTGCGCGTCCAGCAGCTCGATATAGCTGGAGCGCCCGGCGTCGTACAGCTTCTGGGCCAGGTTGGCCGAACGGCGCGCCGCTACCAGCGCCGCGTCGATCTGCTCGGCCTGGCCGCTCAGGATGCGCAAGCCGGCCAGGTTGTCCTCGACCTCGGCGAAGGCGACGAGCACGCTCTGGCGGTAGGCGCCCACCGATTCTTCCAGCACCGCTTCGCTGCGTTCGACGTTGGCGCGGTTGCGGCCGCCGTCGATCAGCGGCATCGAGGTCAGCAAGCCCAGCACCCAGGAACGGCTGCTCCACTTGAACACCTCCGACATGGCGCCGCCGACGCCCCCGCCGGCCGCGCTGATGGTGAGCGCCGGGAACATCGCGCTGCGCGCCACGCCGATGCGGGCGTTCGAGGCTTCCATCGCGCGCTGGGCGGCGACAATGTCGGGCCGGCGCTCCAGCAGCCTGGAAGGCAGGCCAGCCGGAATGCCCGGGAGCGCGGTCGCGTCCAGCAGCGGGCTTTTGCCGGCCACATAGTTCGAGGCCGGCTTGCCCAGCAGGACCGCCAGCGCATGCTCGGTGGTCGCGCGCTGGCGCTGCAGGCCGATCGCCTCGGCGCGCGCCGTCGCCAGCTCGGTACGCGCCCGCGACAGGTCGAACTCGCCGATGTCGCCCAGGTCGAAGCGGCGCTGCGTCACTTTTACCGATTCCTCGCGCAGGCGCACGGTCTGCGCCACCGTGTCCAGCTCTGCGTCGAGCGCGCGCAGGCGGAAGTAGGTCTGGGCCACGTCGGCCTGCAGGGCCAGCAGCACCGAGCGGAAGTTCGCCTCGGAAGCCGCGGCATCGCCCTGCGCCGCCGACACGCCGGCCGCCACCCGGCCGAACAGGTCGACCTCGTAGCTGGCGGTGAGGTTTGCCGTGTAGCTCGTCACCGGCTGGGTCGGCGTACCCTGCGGCAGGCCGGCCTCCAATGCCGACGGCCGGGCGCGCTGGGCGCCGATGCCGGCGCCGACCTGCGGCGCCCGGTCTGCCGCCGCGATCCCTGCGATCGCCCTGGCCTGCTTGACGCGGCTGGCGGCCACCGCCAGGTTGGCGTTATTGGCGCCGGCCTCTTCGATCAAGGCAGTCAGCGCCGGATCCTGGAAGGCCAGCCACCACTGGCCGCGCGGCTGCTGTTCGGCCGGCTGCGCCGGTTTCCAGCGGCTGCCTTCGATGCCGGCCACTTCGGCGGCCGGCGCCTGCGTGCTACGGAACGCCATCGGCGTTTCCACGGCCGGCTGTGTGAACTCCGGGGTGGCGCAGGCGGTCAGCAGCAGTGCCGCCATCAATGTGGACAATGCGGGGGCCACGCCCCTGGCAATCATGCTGTTCATCTCAATGCACTCCTTCCAGGTCCAGGACCGGGGATTTGGCTGGCGCTGCCGGCGCCTTTTTCTCGAAACGCTTGCCCAGCGTACGCAGCAACACATAGAACAACGGCGTCAGGAACAGGCCGAAGAAGGTCACGCCCAGCATGCCGGCGAACACGGCGACGCCCATCGCATGGCGCATCTCGGCGCCCGCGCCGCTCGAGAACACCAGCGGCACCACACCCATGATGAAGGCGATCGAGGTCATCAGGATCGGACGCAAACGCAGGCGCGAGGCTTCCAGCGCGGCTTCGAACACGCTGCGGCCGTGGTCTTCCAGTTCTCTAGCGAATTCCACGATCAGGATCGCATTCTTCGAGGCCAGGCCCACCAGCACGAACAGGGCGATCTGGGTAAAGATGTTGTTGTCGCCGCCGGCGAGCTTCACGCCCAGCAGCGCGCACAGGATCGACATCGGCACGATCAGGATCACGGCCAGCGGCAGGGTCCAGCTTTCGTATTGCGCGGCCAGCACCAGGAATACCAGCAGCACGCACAGCGGGAACACGTAGATCATGGTGTTACCGGCCAAAATCTCCTGGTAGGTCAGCTCGGTCCATTCATAGGCGATCCCCTTCGGCAGGGTTTCCTTGGCCAGCTGCTCCATGATGGCCTGGGCCTGGCCCGAGGACACGCCGGGAGCCGGGCCGCCGTTGATGTCGGCCGCCACGTAGTTGTTGTAGCGCTGGACGCGGTCCGGGCCGTAGCTGTCCTTGATCTGCATGAGCGAGGACAGCGGGATCATCTCGCCCTTGTCGTTGCGCACCTTCAGCTGGGCGATCTGCTCCGGCTGCGAGCGGAACTGGGCGTCGGCCTGTACCCGCACCTGGTAGGTGCGGCCGAACTGGTTGAAGTCGTTCACGTACAGCGAGCCCAGGTTCACCTGCAGAGTCTGGTAGATGGTCGACAGCGGCACGCCCAATTGCTTGGCCTTGACGCGGTCGACGTCCGCGAACAGCTGCGGCACGTTGATCTGGAAACTCGAGAACACACCCGCCAGCTGTGGCGTACCCCAGGCCTTGGCCTGCAGCGCCTGCGTGGCTTTATACAGCTCGTCGTAGCCGAGGTTGCCGCGGTCTTCCAGCATCAGCTTGAAGCCGCCGGTGGTGCCCAGGCCATTCACCGGCGGCGGCGACAGCACCATCACGAAGGCGTCTTCCACCGCGCCCATGCGCTTGTTGATCTCGGCGGCGATGGCGTCGGCCGACATCTCCTTGCCCTTGCGCTCGCTAGTGGGCTTGAGGCCGACGAACACGATGCCCGCGTTCGGCGCATTGGTGAAGCCGTTGATCGACAGGCCCGGGAAGGCGATCGAGGATTCCACGCCCGGGATTTCCTTGGCGATGGTCGACATCTTGCGGATCACTTCATCGGTGCGATCGAGCGAGGCGGCGTCCGGCAGCTGGGCGAAGCCGATCAGGTAACCCTTGTCCTGGGCCGGCACGAAGCCCGGCGGCACCACCTTGAACATGAAGACCGCGGCAACGGCCAGGGCCAGGTACACGCCCATTGTTGCGACCTTGCGGCGCAGGACGGTCTTCACGCCGCCTTCGTAGCTGTGCGAGGCACGGCCGAAGAAGCGGTTGAAGGCGGCGAAGAAGCGGCCGAACACCTTGTCCATGGCGCGGGTCAGGCGGTCCTTCGGGGCGTCGTGGGCTTTCAGCAGCGCGGCCGACATGGCTGGCGCCAGGGTCAGCGAGACGAAGGCCGAGATCACGGTCGAGATCGCGATGGTGAGCGCGAACTGGCGGTAGAACTGGCCGGTGAGGCCCGCCACGAAGGCGATCGGCACGAACACGGCGCACAGCACCAGGGCGATGGCGATGATCGGGCCCGACACTTCCTTCATGGCCTGGATGGTCGCGTCATGGGGCGACAAACCGTTGCCGATGTTGCGCTCGACGTTTTCCACCACCACGATGGCGTCGTCGACCACGATACCGATCGCCAGCACCAGCCCGAACAGGGACAGGGTGTTGATCGAGAAGCCGAACATCAGCATGACGGCAAACGTACCGACCACCGACACCGGCACGGCCAGCAGCGGGATGATCGACGCGCGCCAGGTCTGCAGGAACACGATCACGACCAGGGCGACCAGCACCACGGCTTCCAGCAGCGTCTTGATCACCGAATCGATCGACTCGCGCACGAACTGCGTCGGGTCATACACGACGCTGTACTCGACGCCTTCCGGGAAGTCTTTCGACAGCTCTTCCATCTTGGCGCGCACGTCGCTTGATAACTGCAGGGCGTTCGCATTGGGTGCTTCGAAGATCGGGATCGCGACGGCCGACTTGTTGTTCAGCAGCGAGCGCAGCGCATACGAGCTGGAACCCATCTCGAGGCGCGCCACGTCCTTCAGGCGCGTGACGGCGCCGTCCTCATTGGCCTTGACGACGATCTCGCCGAATTCCTCGACGTTTGATAAGCGGCCCTGGGTATTGACGGTCAACTGGAACTGCGCGTCCCTGGTCGGGCCCTGGCCGACCACGCCGGCCGCGACCTGCACGTTCTGTTCGCGGATGCTGGCCACCACGTCGCCGGCAGTGAGGCCGCGCGCCGCCACCTTCTGCGGATCGAGCCAGACGCGCATGGCGTAATCGCCGGAGCCGAACAGCTGGACCTCGCCCATGCCTTCCAGGCGCGCCAGCTGGTCCTTGATGTTCAGCACCGCGTAGTTGCGCAGGTACAGGTCGTCATAGCGGCCGTCCGGCGAATTCAGGTGGACCACCATGGTCAGGTTCGGTGAGCTTTTCACCGTGGTGACGCCGATCTGGCGCACCTCCTCGGGCAGGCGCGGCAGCGCGCGCTGCACCCGGTTCTGCACCTGGCTCTCGGCACGGTCGATATCGGTGCCGATCGCGAAGGTCAGGGTCAGGGCCAGGGCGCCATCCGAGGTGTTCTGCGAGCTCATGTAGAGCATGTCCTCGATGCCGTTGATCTGCTCTTCCAGCGGCGCGGCCACGGTTTCGGCGATCACCTTCGGGTTCGCGCCCGGATACTGGGCGCGAACCACCACCGACGGCGGCACCACTTCGGGATACTCGGACACCGGCAGCTGGAAGATCGAGATCAGGCCGCCGACGAAGACGATCACCGACAGCACGACCGCGAAGATCGGCTTGTCGACGAAGAAGCGGGAGAAGTTCATGGTCTTATTCCTTGGCAGTGTTCAGCGCCAGTTTCGCGCCATCCTTGGCCGCGATCGCGGCGTCCATCGGCACGATCTGCGGCGCCACTGGCGCGCCGGGGCGCACGCGCTGCAGGCCGTTGACGACGATCTTCTCGCCGGGCTTCAGGCCGGAACGCACCACGCGCATGCCGTCGACCACGGGACCCAGGGTGACCGGACGGTATTCGGCCTTGCTGTCGCTGCCCACCACCACCACGAACTTGCGGCTCTGGTCGGTGCCCACGGCGCGCTCATTGATCACGACCGTGTTCTCGGCCACGCCGCTGCTCACCTGCACGCGGGCGAACAGGCCGGGCGCCAGCAGGCGGTCCGGGTTGGCCAGGGTGGCGCGCATGCGCACGCTGCCGGTGTTGGCGTCGAGCTGGTTGTCGACGAATTCGAGCTTGCCTTCGTGCGGGAAGCCCTCTTCATTGGTGAGGCCGACCTTGACCACGCCAGGCGCGCCACGCTGGGCGCGGGTGCCGACGCGCAGGTAGGTCTGTTCGTCGCCGTCGAAGCTGGCGTAGATGCGGTCCAGCGACACCACCGAGGTCAGCACGGCGCTGGCGTCCACCAGGTTGCCGAGAGTGATCTCGGCTTTCGAGACGCGGCCGTTGATCGGCGACGTGATGCGGGTGTAGGCCAGGTTCAGGCGCGCGGACTCATGCTGGGCCTGGGCTGCGCGGGCGCTGGCGTCGAGTTCCTTCTGCGCCGCCGCCTTTTCGTCGAATTCGCGCTGGGCGATCGCCTTGTCCGCCAGCAGGCGCTCGGCGCGCTGCAGTTCCAGGCGCGCCAGGTCGGCCCTGGCGCGGGCCGCACTGGCGGCGGCGCCGGCGCGGTCGGCCTCGGCCTGGTAAGGACGCGGGTCGATCACGAACAGCACGTCGCCCTTCTTCACTTCGGCGCCCGGCCTGAAGTTCACGGCCGTGATGTAGCCGCTGACGCGCGGCCGTATCTCGACGGTTTCCACCGCTTCCAGGCGGCCCGAGAATTCCTGGGTTTCCAGCACCGGCTTTTCGATGACGATCGCGGCCGAGACCGGCGGTGCGGCAGGCGCCGCCGCCACTGCTTCATCCTTGCTGTTGGCGTCGGCGCATCCGTTCAGGACCGCCCCGGCCAGGCCCGCGGCTGCAAGCAGCCCCACGAGTGTTTTGACTGTGCCCATTCGTCGTTGTTGGTTCATGATCAACCTTTCTTATTCATGCTGATAAATGCGGAGACAAAAAGATCCCTATCGCTCCCGGCACGGTGTCCGGAAGCGGGCAAAAAGGGGGCCTGTCCACGTCCGCAGGCGTGGATGGCTTATTCGTTACGGGGTGCGGGCCGCCTCAGGACGGCCGGGGCGCGGGCGTCAACAGCGCTGGCGGACGCCGGTGTCGGCAGGTGCTGCTTGCATGGCTCACCTCTTTCGTAAGTCGGTCCCTCACGTCGCCAGGGCGACGATTTTTTGGGAAAAACGGGGCCTCCCTCGTGCGCACGGCACGTGGCCCCTGGAAGGCAGTGATGTTAAGGCTGGTGCTGGCTGAGCTTGATCCCTTAGCGATCCAATCCCGCAAGAAAGGTCGTGATCGCGCCCAGCGCATGCGCTTCACATGCGCACTCGTTGCGTCCTCCTGGCTCCACCAGGGGAGCGGGCGGCATGCGCCGCACCGTGGTGCGCACGCCGGCATTGATCAGTTTGGCGCCGTATTGTTCGGCCTCGTCGCACAATGGGTCGTCTTCGGCCGACAGGATCAGGGCCGGCGGCAAATTCTTCAGTCTCGTCGAACGCAGCGGCGAGGCGTACGGATGCGCGCGGTCGGCGGCATGCGGGAGGTAGCCCCGGTAGCCTTCCGCGCAGGTGCTGGTGAGCTTTTCGCGGTCCGGGCACGCGTTCATCTGGCGCATCGAGCAGGTCGACAGGCCCGGGTCGAGCATCGGCATGATCAGGATCTGGCCGGCCAGCTTCGGTGCGGCGCGGTCGCGCGCCATCAGGGCGCACACCGCGGCCAGGTTGGCGCCCGCTTCGATCCCCATCACCACCAGCTTCTTGCCGGACCAGCCGAGCTTCGCCTTGTTCTTCGTCGTCCACAGCAGCACCGCGTGCGCATCCTCCACCGCGGCCGGGAAGGGACTGGTCGTGGCCAGCGTGTAGTTCGATGCCAGCACGGCGCGCTCCTCGCTGCACTGGGCCAGGCGGCGCAGGATCTGGTCGGCTTCCTCGAGGTCGCCCGAGACGAAACCGCCGCCGTGAAAGAACACGATCAGGGTATCGCGCTTCGTGCTGACGCCCGCCGTGTACAGGCGCGCCCCCAGCGGCCCCTGGGCGCCGCCGACGTCGAGCGCGCGCACGTCCACCTCACCCGCGGCTTCCTCGGCCGCGACGCCCATCCGCTCGAGCACCGCGCTCATTGGCCTGCCCCCTGCGATGCGGCAGCCAGGCGGTCGGCCTGCGATGCGGGGCATTCCTCGCAACCCATTTCGACCTGCATCGAGAGCGCCTTCAGGCCGCGCGCTTCCGCGCCGGCCGCCTTCGAATAGGCGTCGGTCCCCAGCAGGCCTGCCAGCGCCACCCCGCTCAGGGCCACTGCTACCGTGGTGAAGATTCCGTCCCGCATGCTCATGGCCCGCTCCCGATGTGTTTACAATTTGTTGCGATGCACACACTATAGTCTTCAACTAGAATTGGATAAAGATGTCAACAACGAATTGATTGTTCAAAATGCCGAACAATGAACCAAAACACGAATAGGAGGACGCGTCGATGAACAAGCTCCAGGCCATGGAAGTCTTTATCCAGGTGGTCGATTGCGGCAGCTTCACCAAGGCAGCCGAGATGCTGAACCTGCCCAAGGCAACCGTCTCCACCCTGGTCCAGACGCTGGAATCGACGCTGTCGGTCAAGCTGCTGCACCGCACGACGCGCCAGGTGATGATCACTTCGGACGGCGCGGCCTATTACGAGCGCTGCGTGCAGATCCTGTCGGACGTGCGCGACGCCGAGGAATCGCTGTCGCGCCACCGCCTGAGTCCGAGCGGGCGCCTGCGGGTGGATACGCCCACCGGCCTGGCCTCGGAAATCCTGATCCCCGCCCTGCCCGCCTTCTTCGAACGCTACCCCGACATCACCATGGAGCTGGGCAGCACCGACCGCCCGGTCGACCTGGTTGAAGAAGGCGTGGACTGCGCCGTGCGCGGCGGCGATCTCGGAGACCCGAACCTGATCGCGCGCCGCATCGGCGTGATCAACTTCGTCACCGCCGCCTCACCCGCCTATATCGAGCGCTTCGGGATGCCGCAGCATCCGCGCGACCTGGACCGCCACCGCTGCGTCAACTACTTCTCGGCCAAGACCGGCAAGATCTCGAAGTGGGACTTCTCGCGCGAGGGCGAGCGCATCGAGGTGGCGCTGCCGGGGGCGATCGCGCTGAACGACTCGAACGCCTACGTGCAGGCGGGACTGGCGGGACTGGGGGTCATCATGATGACGGACTACCTGCTGGCGCAGCACATCGCATCCGGGCGCATGCTGGCGGTGCTGCCCGAATGGCGCAGCGACCCGCTGCCGGTGCACGTGGTCTATCCGCAGAACCGCCACCTGTCGGCCAAGGTACGCGTGTTCGTCGAATGGATTTCCGAACTGTTCGCGGCGCATCCGAACCTGCGCCTCCAGGCGCCGCGCCCAAGCGTCCGGCAGGAGCTGGAGACGGTGTAGAATCGGGCGCAACAAGAGCGCACACGGAGACAGGCATGAACCACAGCTCGCACCCACGCAACATCGACATCCTGCTGGCGCGCTACGCCGACAGCCACCGCAACCACACGAACGAGATCATCCACTTCGTGTGCATTCCCCTGATCGTCCTGAGCCTGCTGGGCATCCTGTGGGCGATCCACCCGGTGGTGGCAATCGCCACGACGCTGGCCTCGCTCTACTACTACCTGCGGCTGTCGCGCAGCTTCGCCATCGGCATGGGCCTGATGAGCGCCGTGATGCTGGGCCTGCTGTCGCTGCTGCCGGAGGGAACGGTGCTGCCGGTGTCGATCGCCATCTTCGTGGTGGCCTGGATCGGCCAGTTCGTCGGCCACAAGATCGAAGGCAAGAAGCCCTCGTTCTTCGAGGACCTGCGCTTCCTGCTGATCGGGCCGCTGTTCGTGCTGTCCTTCCTGTACCGCCGCATGAACCTCGCGTATTAACGTAGGGTGGTCGGCTTTGCCGACCGCGCGTTCAAACCATGCAAGAGCAGCCAGTTCGGCACTTCATCGGATAACGATCACCGCGTGGGCGGAAAATCCGCCCACGCTACCACTGCAATAAAACGGCGGAGCACGTATACTCGCACGATGCCCTCCTCCGTCCTCTTCACCGTCGCCTCCCTGATCTGGGGCTCGACCTTCTACGCCATCACCCTGCAACTGGGCGAAGCGCCGCCCGCCGTGTCGGTCGCCTACCGCTTCTTCCTGGCCGCGGCCACCCTGTTCCTCATCTGCCTGGCGCGGCGCGACAGCCTGCGCCTGCCGCTGCGTACGCACGGCTGGATGGCGCTGCAGGGCGTGCTCACCTTCTGCATCTCCTACCTCTGCACCTATCAATCCGAGCAGTACGTGGTCTCGGGCCTGGTAGCGGTAGTGTTCGCGCTGATGGTGTTCTGGACGCCGCTGCTGAGCAGCCTGTTTTTCGGGACCGCCATCAACCGCCGCACCATCGCTTGCGGCGTGGTCGCCATCGCCGGCGTCGCCCTGCTGTTCTGGCATTCGATCGGCACCGCCTGGCGCGATTACCAGGCGGGCGGCAGCCCGGCCTTCATCGCCGGCGTGATCCTGGCGCTGGCCGCGACCATCGCCAGTTCGGCCGGCAGCATCGTGGTCAGCAAGGTTAAGGATCAATGCGCCAACCTGCCGCTCACCATGGCCTGGTCGATGCTGTGGGGCGCCTGCCTCGTCACCGTGTGGTCGCTGGCGCATGGCGACAGCTTCGTGCTGCCAGACAGCCCGACCTACTGGGCCGGCCTGGTCTACCTGTCGATCTTCGGCTCGGTGATCGCCTTCTTCGGCTACTTCACCCTCATCGGACGCATCGGCGCGCAGAAGACCGTGTACATCGGCGTCATCACGCCGGTGCTGTCGGTGCTGCTGTCGATCAAGCTCGAAGGCTACCGTCCCGGCCCGGTCGAATTCGCCGGCATGATCCTGTGCCTGGCCAGCGTGGCCTGGGCCCTGCGTGCGCCCGCGGACAAGAAGGCAGCAAGCGCAACCCTGAACAACCCACTCGAAACCCCATGACCACCTTCTCCATCCGTCCCGCCCATACTTCCGACGTCGCCCACATCCACGCCATGATCCTGGAGCTGGCCGTGTTCGAGAAACTCGAACACCTGGTGGTGGCCACCGAAGCCCTGCTGCACGAAGGCCTGTTCGGCGCACGTCCATCCTGCGAAGCCATCATCGGCGAGGAAGACGGCGAAGTGGTCTGCTTCGCGCTGTTCTTCCATAACTTCTCGACCTTCCTGACCAAGAAGGGCCTGTATCTCGAAGACCTGTACGTGCGCCAGTCGCACCGCGGCAAGGGCTATGGCACCCGGATGCTGACCCGCCTCGCGCAGATCGCCGTGGAACGGGAATGCGGCCGCTTCGAATGGTCGGTACTCGACTGGAACGCGCCGGCCATCGGCTTCTACCAGCAGATGGGCGCGGACATCCTGCCCGACTGGCGCATCTGCCGCCTTACCGGCGATACCCTCACCGCGCTGGCCGAACGCCGCGCCTGAGCGCAGGCAGCGGCCAATAGGACGGCGGCAAGAAAAAACCCACGGGGCCTTGAGGCGCCGTGGGCGAACCCATTTTCGTCAAATGGGGAGGGGAGATGGTGAATCAACGCTCTTACTATAGGTGCGGATTCTTAATGATCAATTAAGCTTTACATCTGCTTACCCTTGTTACGGGATTGTTGATGTTGCCCTTGAAGTGATCATTCCCCAGTTGGTATTTGATGGTTTGACGTGAGTCAAGGGGACGAGATTCAGACGCAGCGTGCTTGTGCACGCGTAAGAAGTCGGGGCTACTGCCGTCTGCACGAACTTGGGCGCCGGCCTATCCGGTGCGACGATGACGATCTTACTGGACGGCGATGTGTGCGGGCCGGAGCACGCCGCCATTCACCACGACGCGGCAGGGATTCGAGCCCATCGCATAGGCCAGGTCGGCCGGCCGGGCAATGTCCCATAGGGCCAGGTCGGCCCGCTTTCCCGTTTCCAGCGTGCCAATGTCATCCTGCAGGCCGAGTGCACGCGCGGCGTGGCGGGTTGCGCCGCGCAGCGCTTCCTGCGGCGTCAGGCGCCACAGGGTACAGGCCATGCTCATGGCCAGCAGCAGCGATGTCATGGGCGACGTGCCGGGATTGCAGTCGGTGGCCACCGCCATCGGCACCCCGGCCGCGCGCAAGGCCGCCACCGGCGGCTGTACCGTCTCGCGCAGGAAGTAGTAGGCGCCCGGCAGCAGCACGGCTACCGTGCCGGCTTGCGCCATCGCCGCGATGCCGGCCTCGCTCAGGTATTCGAGGTGGTCGGCCGACAGGCCCTGGTGGCGCGCCACCAGTTCGGCCCCGCCCTGATCCGACAGCTGCTCGGCATGCAGCTTGACCGGCAGGCCGAGCCCGCGCGCGGCCAGGAACACGCGTTCGGTCTGCGCGCTGGTGAAGCCGATCCGTTCGCAGAAGGCGTCCACCGCGTCGACCAGCCCCTCGGCGGCCAGCTGCGGCAGCATGCGTTCGCACAGCTCGGTCACATAGTCGTCGGGCCGTCCCGCGAATTCGGGCGGCAGCGCATGGGCGCCGAGGAAGGTGGTGGCGACCCGCACCGGCAGGCGCTGCCCCACCTGGCGCGCAGCGCGCAGCATGTTCGCCTCGGCGTCCAGCGCCAGCCCGTAGCCGGACTTGATCTCGAGCGTGGTGACGCCTTCGGAGAGCAGCCTGGCCACGCGCGGCAGGCTTTGGTCCAGCAGCGTCTCCACGCTCGCCTCGCGCGTGGCGCGCACCGTCGACATGATGCCGCCACCCTGGCGCGCGATGTCCTCGTAGGTGGCGCCGTTCAGGCGCGCTTCCCACTCGTTGCTGCGGTTGCCCGCATGGACGACGTGGGTGTGGCAGTCGACCAGGCCAGGCGTCATCCACGCCCCGCCGCAGTCGTGCTCCGCACGCGCCGGCGGCGCAGCGCGGCGCGCGCCGAGCCAGGCGATGCGGCCATCCTTCACGGCCAGGGCCGCGTCGCGCAGTTCTCCATACCCTTCGCCGTCGCCGTCCGCCATCGTCGCCAGGTGCACGTTGGTGAACAGGAGGTCCGCGGCGTCACTCATAGTGTTCTTCGTCTTCCTCGTCCTCGTGGTACCAGACGTCCACGATGTAGATCATGCCCTGCCCCGCGTCGAGCTTCCATGTCGAGCCGGGCTCCAGCAGCACCGCGTCGTAGCGCACCATGCCGATGCGTTCCTGTTCGCTGCGCAGTTCGAGGGCGTCGCCCTCGGCCAGGAACAGCACGGTCACCTCCGCGCGCGCGACAAAGGTCGAGTCGCCCGACAGGCGGCGGCGCCCGAAGGTGTGGTAGCAGCGCTCGCTGCGCGTCATGACGTTGAAGTCGGTGCTCGGGCCGCGGCTGAGCTTGGCGGTCACGTTCGACGCGCCATCGAAGGCCACCACCGGCTCGAGCTCGGTCACCAGCTGCGGTTCGCCGTCGATTTCCAGGGTCATGCCATGGCCCCCGACCAGCACCAGCGTACGGTCGACACCGGGAAACAGCGAGAACGCACCATCTTTCTCGATGGTGGCCAGGCTCACGCGCCAGTCGAAATCCTCGAAACCGGCTTCCTGCGGACCGATGGCGATTTCGATGGTGCTGCCGCCGCCGTTTTTCCACGGCACCGGCGCCAGTCCTGCGAAGGGAATCAGTACGGTCATCGGCTCAGCTCCTACTTGATTCGCGCAATTCGTGCATGGCCTGGCGGTAGCGCTGCGTGACCGCGTCCTGCGCCACATGGCGTCCCGCCTGCACCACCCATCGGCCGCCGCACAGCACATCGCGCACCAGGTTGTCGTTACCGCAGAACAGGAAGCGGCCGAGCACGTCCTCGCCCGCCACGCCATCCAGGTTCGGATGGCTCCCGTCCAGCACCAGCAGGTCGGCGCGCAGGCCTTCCGCGAGCGCGCCCACCCGGCGGCCGGCCGCCTGCGCGCCGCCACGCAAGGCAGTCTGCCACAAGTACTGGCCGACGTCGCGCTGTTGAGGTCCGGGTTGGCTCGATACGGCGATGTTGCGGCGCTGGTGGACAAGGCGCTGGCCGTACTCCAGCCAGCGCAGCTCTTCGACCGGGCTTTGCGATACGTGGCTGTCGCTGCCGATGCCGAAGCGGCCGCCGAGCGCGATGAAGGCCGGCAGCGGGAACAGCCCGTCCCCCAGGTTGGCTTCGGTGGTCGGGCACAGGCCGGCGACCGCGCCGCTGCGCGCTACCGCGGCCACTTCCTCTTCAATCAGGTGGGTCGCATGCACCAGGCACCAGCGTTCATCGACCGCGACCTGCTCCATCAGGTATTCGACCGGACGGCGGCCCGAGAAAGCGATGCTCTGCTCGACTTCCGGCATCTGCTCCGCAATATGGATGTGCAGCGGGCGCCCTGCCGGCAGGCCGGCCGCCAGCTCGCGCACCTGTGCGATGCTTGCCGCCCGCAGCGAATGGGGCGCGGCGCCGACTTCGAGCTGGCCGCCGCGCAGGGGCTGGAGGGCCTCCACGATCGCGAGGATCTCATCCACGCTGGTACGGAAACGCCGCTGCTCCGGGCGCAGCGGCTGTGCGCCGAAACCGGCATGGCTGTACAGCACCGGCAACAGGGTCAGGCCCATGCCGGTGGACTGGCCGGCGGCAGCCACGCGCTCGGCGGTTTCGGCCGGGCGCCCATACGCCCCGCCATCGGGATCGCGTTGCAGGTAGTGGAATTCGCACAGCGAGGTATAGCCGTGGCGCAGGCATTCCACGAACAACTGGGCGGCGATGGCCTCGATCTGTTCGGGCGTGATGCGCGCGGCGAAACGGTACATCAGGTCGCGCCAGGTCCAGAAGCTGTCCGGCCCCTCGCCCGCGCGCTCGGTCAACCCGCCCAGCGCGCGCTGGAAGGCATGCGAATGCAGGTTGACCATGCCCGGCAACACATAGTCGGCGCGCGGCGCACCGAGGGGCGCCGTGGCCTGCGCCTCGACGCGGGTCAGGTCGCCCCCGGCTTCCCATTCGAGCAGCACGTCGCGACGCCAGCCCTCGGGCAGCAAGGCGTGGCGGGCGAACAGGGCTCTCACGCGCGCTCCCCTTGCGCCGCTTGCGCCCACCCTGCGGCGGCGCCGATCATGTCCTCCAGCAGCGGCTGCACGGCGGCCGCCACGTCCGGACGGTATTCGAACGGGGCCGCCTCGTTCATGTACAGGCACTGGCACATCTCGAGCTGGATCGCATGCACGCCCTTTTCCGGCTGGCCGTAGTGGCGCGTGATGTGGCCTCCCTTGAAGCGGCCGTTGACGGCGATGCTGAAACGGTGCTGGGCGCGCGCCACGCCCAGCACCGCCTGTTCCAGGCCGGGTTCACAGGACTTGCCGTCGGCGGTGCCGAAATTCAGGTCCGGCAGGCGGCCTTCGAAGAAACGCGGCACGATCGATGCAATCGAATGCGCATCCCACAGCACTACGCGGCCGAACTCCCGCTTCAGGCGCTCGATCTCGGCGCCCAGCTGCTGGTGGTAGGGCCTCCAGTAGCGCTCCAGCCTGCGGCGCACTTCGACCTCATCCGGCATCTTGCCGGGCAGGTACAGTCTCTCGCGGCCGAAGGTATCGACCGGGCACAGGCCGGTGGTGTCCATGCCGGGATACAGGTTGGTGTTCTCGGGCGGACGGTTCAGGTCGATGAGGTAGCGCGACCAGCGTGCCGAAATGGTCGAGACGCCCATCTCGGCGAGGAAGCCGTACAGTTCGGGCAGGTGCCAGTCGGTGTCGGCGCGCGCCGTGGCGCAGGGCGCCATGGTCGACGCGACCTCGTCCGGGATGTCGGTGCCCGCATGGGGCATCGACACGAGGATGGGAAGCCTGCCTGCCTTGAACCGGAAATCCATTGCCTCTCCTGATGCGCTTTGTCTCAATTAGGGGTGCAGTACGGTGAACAGTTCCTTGCACGAGGCGGACAGCTCGCCGCGCACGACCATCAGGCGCGCGGCCTCGATGTCCGGGGCGAAGAAACGGTCCGCGTCGTAGGGCGCCACCCGCGCGCGCAGCTGCGCGTGCACGTGCTCGAGGTGCTCCGAACTCTGCAGCGGGCGGTGGAACTCGATGCCCTGCGCCGCGGCCAGCAGTTCGATGCCCACGATCACGGACGTATTGTGCGCCATCTGATCCAGACGGCGCGCCGCGAAGGTCGCCATGCTGACGTGGTCTTCCTGGTTGGCCGAGGTCGGCAGGCTGTCGACGCTGGCCGGGTGGGCCAGCGACTTGTTTTCCGAAGCCAGCGCGGCGGCGGTGACGTGGGCGATCATGAAGCCGGAATTCAGGCCCGGTTCCTTCACCAGGAAGGCCGGCAGGCCCGACAGGTTGGCGTCGATCAGCAGCGCGATGCGGCGTTCCGACAGGGCGCCGATCTCGGCGATGGCCAGCGCCAGCGTGTCGGCGGCGAAGGCGACCGGCTCGGCGTGGAAGTTACCGCCCGAGACGATCGCACCATCGTCAGGGAACAGCAATGGGTTGTCGGTGACGGCATTGGCCTCGATCAGCAGGGTGCGGCCGGCGTTGGCGATCAGGTCCATCGCCGCGCCCATCACCTGCGGCTGGCAGCGCAGGCTGTACGGGTCCTGCACGCGCTCGTCGCCCACCAGGTGCGAGGCGCGGATCGCGCTGCCCTGCATCAGCTCGCGGTAGATGCCTGCTGCCGCGATCTGGCCCGGCTGGCCGCGCACCGCATGGATGCGCGCATCGAAAGGCGCATCGCTGCCGCGCGCCGCGTCGACCGACAGGGCGCCCGCCACCATGCCGGCCGCCAACAGGCGTTCGGCCATGAACAGGCCGTGCAGCGCCAGCGCGGTGGACACCTGGGTGCCGTTGATCAGGGCCAGGCCTTCCTTGGCGGCCAGGGTGACCGGCGCAATGCCGGCGTCGGCCAGCGCCCTGGAAGCGTCCATCAGTTCGCCGCGATAGCGTACCGGCCCCACGCCCAGCATGGCCAGGGTCATGTGGGCCAGCGGCGCCAGGTCGCCCGAGGCGCCGACCGACCCCTGGCATGGGATGGCCGGCATGATGCCCGCGTTGTACAGGGCGATCAGGGTCTCGATGATGAGGGGGCGCACGCCGGAATAGCCGCGCGCCAGGCTGCCGATCTTGGTCAGCAGGATCAGGCGCACGATGTTGTCGGCGATGAGCTCGCCCGTGCCGACCGCGTGCGACAGGATCAGGTTGCGCTGCAGCGCTTCCAGCTGCTCATTCGGGATGTGGGCCTTGGCCAGGATGCCGAAGCCGGTGTTGATGCCATAGGCCGGGTCGCCCTTGGCGGTGATCTGCTGCACCAGGGCGCAGGAGGCGTCGACGGCCTTCCAGGCCTCGGGCGCGAGGCGCAGGGGCCCGTGGGCGGCCCAGGCGGCGCGCAGGTCGGACAGCGCCAGCGCGCCGGGTTGCAGGATCAGGGGTTGCGAATGGTGGTGAAAGTCGTTCATGTCGTTGACAGCCTTACTTGATCATCGGGAGGTTCAGGCCATTGCGCTTGGCCGTGTCGATCGCGCTTTCATAGCCGGCGTCGGCATGGCGCATCACGCCCGAGCCGCTGTCGTTCACCAGCACGCGCGCCAGGCGCCGCGCCGCCGCCCCGGTGCCGTCGGCCACGATGACCACGCCCGAGTGTTGCGAATAGCCCATGCCCACGCCGCCGCCGTGGTGCAGCGACACCCAGGTGGCGCCGCCGGCCGTGTTCAGCAAGGCATTGAGCAGCGGCCAGTCCGACACCGCGTCGGTGCCGTCGCGCATGGCTTCGGTCTCGCGGTTCGGGCTCGCCACCGAGCCGGTGTCGAGGTGGTCGCGGCCGATCACGATCGGCGCCTTCAGTTCGCCGGTGCGCACCATCTCGTTGAAGGCCAGGCCGGCCAGGTGGCGCTCGCCCAGGCCCAGCCAGCAGATGCGCGCCGGCAGGCCCTGGAAGGCGATGCGTTCGCGCGCCATGTCGAGCCAGCGGTGCACGCGCGCATGCTGCGGGAACAGCTCCTTGATCTTCGCATCCGTTTTATAAATGTCTTCCGGATCGCCCGACAGCGCCACCCAGCGGAACGGGCCGCGGCCCTCGCAGAACTGGGGGCGGATGTAGGCCGGCACGAAGCCCGGGAAGTCGAAGGCATTCTCGACGCCTTCGTCCTTGGCCACCTGGCGGATATTATTGCCGTAATCGACGGCATAGGATCCCAGGGCCTTGAAGTCGAGGATGGCGCGCACATGCACGGCGCAGGACGCCGCCGCGGCGGCCTTCAGGCGCCCATGCTGGGCCGGATCCTGCTGGGCCGCCTTCCATTCTTCCACGGTCCAGCCGGAAGGCAGGTAGCCGTTGATCAGGTCATGGGCCGAAGTCTGGTCGGTGACCAGGTCCGGCACCAGGCCGCCCGCGCGTGCACGCCGCACCAGTTCCGGCAGCACGTCGGCGGCATTGCCGAGCAGGCCGATGGAGACGGCTTCGCGCTTGCCCGTGTATTCCTCGATCATCGCCAGCGCTTCGTCGATGTCTTTCGCCTGCTTGTCGAGGTAGCGGGTGCGCAGGCGGAAGTCGATGCTGCTCTGCTGGCATTCGATGTTGAGCGAGACCGCGCCGGCGAAGGTCGCGGCCAGCGGCTGGGCGCCGCCCATGCCACCCAGGCCGGCGGTGAGAATCCAGCGTCCCGCCATGTCGCCGCCGAAGTGCTGGCGCCCTGCTTCGGCGAAGGTTTCGTAGGTGCCCTGCACGATGCCCTGGGTGCCGATGTAGATCCAGCTGCCGGCGGTCATCTGGCCGTACATGAACAGGCCCTTGCGGTCCAGTTCATTGAAGTGTTCCCAGTTGGCCCATTTCGGCACCAGGTTGGAGTTCGCCAGCAGCACGCGCGGCGCATCCGCGTGGGTGCGGAACACGCCGACCGGCTTGCCCGACTGGATGAGCAGGGTCTGGTCGTCTTCCAGCGCGCGCAGCGAGGCGATGATCTGGTCGTAGCATTCCCAGTTGCGGGCGGCGCGCCCGATGCCGCCGTAGACCACCAGTGCCTGCGGATTCTCGGCCACCTCGCTGTCGAGGTTATTCTGGATCATGCGGTAGGCCGCTTCGGTCAGCCAGCTCTTGCAGGAAAGCTCGCTGCCGCGCGGGGCGCGGATGACGCGCGCGGGATCGAAACGGGGGTCGTGGGGCATCGGTGGGTTCATGGCGGCTCCTGGGTTGGAATCAGCAATGAGTCTAAGTTGTCTATACAACCAAGTCAACCGGTTTAAGTAGCGGTTTTGTTGCCTTGGTAGGGGTGGTCCAGTCCAGTGGACTGGACCACGCTCTGCCGACCGCGCGTTCAAATTTCCCGTGAATAGATATAGCGCATCTACTCATCGACTGATTGAACGCGCGGTCGGCGAAGCCGACCACCCTACGGTTCATCCGCCTACTTCTTGAACACCTGCTTCCCGCCCACCCAGGTCTCCAGCACGCCGGTCTTGAAGATGTCGTAAGTCGGCATGCGGAACAGGTCGCGGTCGATCACGATGAAGTCGGCGTGCTTGCCAGGCTCCAGCGTGCCCAGCGTGTTTTCCTGGTGGCCGGCGTAAGCCGCGTCCAGCGTGAAGCAGCGGAAGGCTTCCTTGAGCGACATCGCCTGGTTCGGGTACCAGCCCGCCACCGGCTGGCCGGCGTGGTCCATGCGGGTCACGGCGGCGTGGATGCCGAAGAAGGGGTTGGGCGACTCGACCGGGAAGTCGGAGCCGCAGGCGACGCGCGAACCCTGGTGCAGGAAGCTGCGCCAGGCGTAGGCGCCCTTGATGCGTTCCGGGCCGATGCGGGTCTCGGCCATGTTCTTGTCCGAGGTCGCGTGGGTCGGCTGCATCGACGGGATGATGCCGATCGACTTGAAGCGCGGGATGTCGGCCGGCGCCACCACCTGGGCGTGTTCGATGCGGTGGCGCTGGCCCGCACTTTTGGTGTCGGCGACGCGTTTCTGGTAGATGTCGAGCAGCTGCTTGTTGCCGGCGTCGCCGATCGCGTGCACGTTGAGCTGGTAGCCCTTGCGCATGGCCTTGCTCATCATGGCGTCCATCTGCGCGGTCTTGAAGAACAGCAGGCCGTGGGAATGCGCTTCGTCGCTGTAGGGCTTGAGCAGGGCCGCGCCGCGGCTGCCCAGCGCGCCGTCCGAGTACAGCTTGACGGAACGCAGCGCGTACATGCCGTCGGCGTAGTTGTGCAGCGGGCCATTTTTTGCCAATTGGTCAAAATCCTCGCCGGTGCCGCCGATCATTGCGTAGACGCGGGTGGTGAGTTTCTTCTTGTCGGCGTAGTCGCGGTACAGGCGGTCTTCCGCCACGCCGATGCCGGCATCGTGCACGGCGGTCAGGCCCATGCGCGTAATCTCCTGCAGCGAGCGGTCCAGCACCATGCGGGCCTCAAGCTCGGTTTGGGCCGGCATGACCTTGGTCACCAGCTCCTGGGCCGCATCGACCAGCACGCCGGTGGCGTCGCCGTTCGCGTCGCGCATGATCTTGCCGCCGGCCGGGTCCGGCGTCGTCTTCGTGATGCCGGCCAGCGCCAGCGTGCGGCTGTTGGCCCAGCCCGCATGGCCGTCGACGCGCTCCAGCCAGACCGGGCGGTCGCTGACGACGGCGTCGAGTTCGGCGGCGGTCGGGAAGCGGCCCAGCTTCCAGTTCTCCTGGTTCCAGCCGCGGCCGCGGATCCAGGCCTGGTTCGCGTTCGCCTTCGCATACGCGGCAATCGCCTGGGTGGCGCCGGCCAGCGAGGTGGTGCCGGACAGGTCGAGCTGGGTCAGCTGCAGGCCCAGGCCGAACACGTGGCCGTGGGCGTCGATCAGGCCCGGCAGCACGGTGCGGCCCTGCATGTCCACCTGGCGTGCGTTCCTGGCCTTGGCCGTCACCTCGGCATTCGAGCCCACTGCGAGGATGCGTCCGCGGTCGTCGAAGGCCAGCGCGCTGAACTGCACCAGCTCGCCCTTGGCGTTCAGCGTATAGCCGTTGGCGTTGGTGATGACGGTGTCGGCATGGGCCGACGAAAGGACGCCGAGGCCGGCAAGGACGATCAGGGAAGACAGGGGGATCTGGCGCGCGCGCATGCTGTTCTATTCTCCGTTTTTTTGTTGGGCTGTCCGCACCTTGTGGGCGCGGCACGGAGAGTGTATAGAAAATCGGGGGCCGCGGCAAAACGGCAGACCACGCTGCCGAGAGCGGTGGCGCGGTCAGGCCGTCGTCACAGGGCGCGCAAGGTCCTGCACTGCCTGGGCCGCCTGCTGTGCCGCGCCAGGCCGGTAAGGCACGGTCAAGGTCGCACACACACCTACTTCGCAGGGCTCGATGTGCAGGCTGGCCGCGCTGCCGTAGCGCGTCTGCAGGCGCGCACGGATATTTTTCAGCGCCATGCCGGCGCCGGCGCGCGCGCCGCCCGGCGCACCACCTCGCTCACCTGCAAGCCCCAGTCCGTCGTCGTCAACGCGAATCTCGAGCAGTCCATCGTGCACACGGGCGGACAGGCGCACGCTGCCCCCGCCCAGCTTTCCTTCCAGGCCGTGATGCACCGCGTTTTCCACCAGCGGCTGCACCAGGAGGGGCGGCAGCATCGCGCGGCATGCCGCCGCCTCGGCGTCGATGACGAATTGCAGGCGGCGCCCCATGCGGATCTGCATCAGCTGGAGATAGCTGCGCACCGTCTCGAGCTCCACGTCCAGGCTGATGTCGCTGTCGCGCATCTGCACCATGCTGGCGCGCAAGTAGTCGGTGAAGGACTCGAGCATCAGCTGGGCGCATTGCGGATCGCTGCGGATCAGGCTCTGGACGTTGGCCAGCGTGTTGAACAGGAAGTGCGGTTCGATCTGGGCCTGCAGCATGCGCAGCTGGGATTCGGTCGCCTGGTGCGCAAGCGCCCGGTCCTTCGCCTGCAGCAGCCACCACAGCCAGTTCGCCACGGCCACCAGCCCGGCGAAGATGAGGAACTTGAGCTGGACGAGGGGCGCATCGAACAGCTTTTTCCACATGTCGTAGTCATGCACGTAGTTCACCAGGACGTAGGAAAGCCGCGTTCCCAAGGCCATGCCGGCCAGCAGCAGCACGCTGGTCAGCGCCACCGGGCGCCAGTCCTTCATGGCTGCGAGGGCGTCGAGGGTCTTCAGCGGCAGCAGCTTCTCCACCAGGCGCAGCATCGCCAGCATGGTGCAGCCGGCGCCGGCCCCGATCTGGAAGTTGACGATGACCGACCCGACCCACCATTTGGCTTCCGGTTGGGCCATCAGGAACACCGATACCAGGAACAGCATCAGCACGACGGCCAGCACCAGCAGGACGCTTGCCAGGATTTGCGCCCACGCGGGCTCCTCGCGCCGCTTCTTCAGCACGAGCGCGGAGCGCAGGGAGTGCAGCAGGGTTTGTCGAGCATTCATGGAGCCAGAATGGCACATCCCGGCGGCCGGATCAACCAAATGCGACGGATCGACAATGGCTGCGACGAACGGCAAGCGGCTGCCTGCCTGCCCACTGGTGTATTGACCGGGTGTAGCGCTACAATGCAGGAATGACCACGCTGCGCGCCCTGATCGCCGACGACGAGCCCCACCTTGCCGACTTCCTGTGCGAGCAGCTTGCCGCGCTGTGGCCGGAACTCGACATCGTGTGCGTCGCGCACGACGGCCTGGAAGCGGCCCGGGGCATCGCCGAGCTGGAGCCGGACCTGGCTTTCCTCGACATCCAGATGCCCGGCATGACCGGGCTCCAGGTCGCCGAAGGCATCGAGGGTCCGACCCGCGTCGTGTTCGTGACCGCCTACGACCAGTTCGCCGTGCAGGCATTCGAGCATGCCGCCCTGGACTACGTTCTCAAGCCGGTGAGCAATGCGCGGCTTGCCCGTACGCTCGAGCGCGTCCGCTCCGCCCGCGAGCCGAACGAGCCCGACGCGCGCCTGGCCACCGCCCTGGCGCGGATGGCGCCTCCGCCGGTGCCCGCGCCGGCGCGGCTGCGCTATGTACGCGCCGCCCATGGCGAGCTGACCTTGCAGGTGCCGGTCAACGACGTCCTGTTCTTCCACGCCGACCACAAGTACACCGTGGTGCAGACTGCCGCTGGCGAGCGCCTGATCCGCACCGCGATCGCGGATCTCGCCGCCCAGCTCGACCCCGAACAGTTCTGGCAGGTGCACCGCTCCACCCTGGTCAACATGGACCACCTGGAAAGCATGCGCCGCGACGAGGCCAGCCGCCTGTACCTGCGCATCCGCGGCTACGACGGCGAGCTGCCGGTCAGCCGCACCTACGTGCACAAGTTCCGCGCGATGTAGGGAGGACGGCCACCCGGGCCGCTCCTTCAGGCCGCGTCGTGGAAGATGAGCCCCAGCGTGTGGCGCATGCCGCGCCGCAGCCGGCTGACGCCATGGCGCATCGCCACCCGGTATACGCCGCGCGCGCCCTGCACCGGCCGCCCGTTCACCGCGAACACCACCGCATCGCCCTGGTCCAGCGGCACCACCTCGGCGCGCGACTGCATGCGCGGACGCTGCTCCGTCAGGACGAATTCGCCGCCGTCGAAGTCACTGCCCGGCCTGGACAGCAGCACCGCGACCTGCAGCGGGAACACCAGCTCGCCGTACAGGTCCTGGTGCAGGCAGTTGTAGTCGCCTTCGCGGTAGCGCAGCAGCAGCGGTGTCGGCCTGGCCTGGCCGGCCGCGTGGCAGCGCGCCAGGTAGTCCGCATGCGCGGCAGGAAAACGCGTCTCGATGCCCAGCAGCGCATGCCAGCGGTTGGCGATGGCGGCCAGCGGCGGATACAGCGCGCTGCGCAAGGCCTCGAGCGGCGCCGGCAGCGGATAGGTGAAATACTGGTACTCGCCGCGCCCGAATCCATGCTGCTGCATCACGACCCGGCTGCGAAACAGCGCCGCTCGCTCATACAAGGCGGCAGCCGCTTCGCAATCCGGCGGCGCCAGCAGGCCGGGAATCACGGCGCAGCCGAACGCGTCGAGTTCTTCGCCGACGCGCTCCCAGTCGATCCCGTTCAAGGTGGAGATCACTGCGCAGCCTCGCGCTCGAGCAGCGTACGCTTGCGCTCGATGCCCCAGCGGTAGCCGGACAGGGCGCCGTCGGTGCGCACCACGCGGTGGCAGGGAATCGCCACCGCCACCGGATTGGCCGCGCAGGCCCCCGCCACGGCGCGCGCGGCGCCCGGCATGCCCAGGCGTTCGGCCAGCTCGCTGTAGCTGACGGTGGCGCCCGCGGGAACGCCGCGCAGCGCCTCCCACACACGGCGCTGGAAGGCGGTGCCGCGCACGTCCAGCGGCAGCTCGAGTCCGAGGCGCGGCGCTTCCACCAGGCCGATCACCTGCGCCACCGTGCGCTCGTACTCGGCCTGCGCCCCCACCAGCTCGGCCTGTGGGAAGCGCGCCTCGAGGTCGCGCACCAGGGGCTCGGGTTGGTCGCCGATCAGGATCGCGCAGATGCCCTGCTGCGTGCTCGCCACCAGGATGGCGCCCAGCGAGCAGCCGGCCACGGCGAAGCGGATGGTCTCGCCCTGCCCGCCTGCGCGGTAGCGGCCGGGCGTCATGCCGAGCAGCCCGCTGCTGGCTGCATAGAAGCGTCCGCTCGAGCCGAAGCCGGCGTCGTACAGCGCCTCGGTGACGCTCGGCGCCGCCCCCAGGCCCTGCTGCAGGCGCTCCGCGCGGCGCGCCGCCGCATAAGCCTTGGGCGTGATGCCTGTGTGGGCCTTGAAGATGCGGTGGAAGTGAAAGCGGCTCATGCCCACGGCCTGGGCCAGGCTGTCGAGGCCGGGTGCTTCTTGCGCGGCATCGATCAGGCGGCAGGCCCGGGCCACCGCGGCGGCCTGGCGCTCGGCCAGCGGCGGCTGCGCGGGCCTGCAGCGCAGGCAGGCGCGAAAGCCTGCCGCCTCGGCTTCATCCGGGCTGGCGTGGAAAGCGACGTTGGCGCGCAGCGCGCCGCGCGACGGGCAGGAGGGCCGGCAGTACACCCCCGTGCTGCGCACGGAATAGTAGAACTGGCCGTCGGCATCGCGGTCGCGGCGCTGCACGGCGGTCCAGCGCGCCTCGTCGGTATCGAACAAGCTGGTCATGGCGGTCATGTTGAAGTCCCGGCTGGAGTAAGGAGTGGCACAGCCTAATCGCCTGCAGGGCCCCGCGCACTCCGGGTCTTGCTTTCGAATTGCGGTGCTAGAATCCGGTGTCGCGGCACACAGCCGCTCCATGCCTTCCCGGAGAGTAGTTTGGAAGAACCGATCGCGCAAGACAGCACCCCCATTTTCCAGCGAATCAAGGACTACCTGGTCGGCGAGATCGTCTCCGGCCGCTGGAAGGAAGGCGACCTGGTGCCGTCCGAACAGGCGCTGGTGCGCCAGTTCGGCGTCTCGCGCATGACCGTCAACCGCGCGGTGCGCGAGCTCACCGCCGAACAGGTGCTGGTGCGGCGCCAGGGCTCCGGCACCTACGTGGCGCCGCAGAAGTACCAGGCCACGCTGGTCGAGATCCGCAACATCGCCGACGAGATCCGCGCGCGCGGCCGCGCCCACCGCAGCCAGCTGCGCCTGCTGCGCGAGGAAGCCGCACCGAGCGAGGCGCTGGCCCTGGAATTCGAACTGGCGCCGGGCGCCCTGCTCTATCACTCGGTGATCGTCCACTTCGAGAACGACGTGCCGATCCAGGTCGAGGACCGCTGGGTGAACCCGGCCTGCGCGCCGAGCTACCTCGAACAGGACTTCGGCGCCATCACCCCGAACGAGCACCTGATGGCGGCCGCGCCCTTGCAGGGCGCTACCTACGCCATCGAGGCCCAGCCGGCGCCCGGCGAGGTGGCGGCCATGCTGGGCATCGGCGAAGGCCAGCCCTGCCTGGTGCTGCACCGCCGCACCACCTCGGGCGGACGGGTGGCCTCGGTGGCCACGATGTGGCATCCAGGCCACTTGGCGCGCTTTACCGGCAGCGTTTGAGCGCAATCCCGTTCAATATCCTCACGCGAAGGAAAAACTTCGCCATAATGGCTTCCTTCCCGACGCCGCCACTTTCCGCATGAAGCCACCTTCTTCGCCCGCACTGCGCAGCGCGCCACGGCGCGTGCTGCTGCTCGACGATGACCGTTTCATGCTCGACGTGCTGCGCGACATGCTCGACAATCTCGGCGAAGATGGCAGCAACGGCCGCTTCGATGTGCACGCCGAGAACGATGCGCGGCGCGCGCTGGACCTGCTGCCGCGCCATGCGCCCGAGCTCCTGATCTGCGACCTGGCGATGCCGGAGATGGATGGCATCGAATTCCTGCAGGCTGCCGCCGGCCAGGGTTTTGGCGACCGGGTGATCCTGGTGTCGGCGCTGGAAGACGGGGTACGCATCGCCGCCACCGAACTGGCGCGCGCCCTCGGTTTGCAGGTGGCGGGAGCCTTTCGCAAACCATTCGCCATCGAGCAATTGCGCCTCGCGGTGCAATGTTGAGATTTTGTACAAACCGACCTACACTTTTTGAAAAAATGGGGTATTATTCGGCACATCCCCGCCTGACACCCCCTTGCCGTCCTTCCATATTGAAATTGCACACAGTGCCTCCACCATTGTGTAGCAGCTAATTTTTTGAATTAGCAGAGCGCGGAAGCCGGCCAGGACCACGCAGGGTCGGCACTGGCCACAGGCGTTAATTGATCCTTACCTCTTTTGAGGAACATAATGAGCGAAAACATTAAACACATCACCGATGCAAGCTTCGATGCCGAAGTGCTCAAGTCCGAGCTTCCGGTCCTGGTCGATTTCTGGGCCGAGTGGTGCGGCCCGTGCAAGATGATTGCACCGATCCTGGAAGAAGTTGCCCAGCAGTACGCTGGCAAGCTGGTGGTGGCCAAGGTCGACGTCGATGCGAACCAGGCCGTACCGGCCCAGTTCGGCATCCGCGGCATTCCGACCCTGATCCTGTTCAAGAACGGTGAGGCTGCTGCCCAGAAGGTCGGCGCCATGGCCAAGGGTCAGCTGGTTCAGTTTATCGACAGCAACATCTGAAACGGTTAGCATGAGCGGCGACAGCGCGCCCGCGCTGTCGTCATCGTCGGGAAGCAGGCCGGCTCCGGTGCTTCTAGTTACATAAACCCTCGTAGTTCCCTCCCCTACCTTTACTTTCCCGTCACGGGACACCCATACAAACATGCATTTATCTGAACTGAAGGCAATGCACGTCTCCGCACTGCTGGAGATGGCCATCGGCCTCGACATCGACAACGCAGCCCGCCTGCGCAAACAGGAACTGATGTTCGCCATCCTGAAGAAACGCGCCAAGCAGGGCGAACAGATCTTCGGCGACGGCGCCCTCGAAGTCCTGCCGGACGGCTTCGGCTTCCTGCGCTCGCCGGACGCCAGCTACATGGCCTCGACCGACGACATCTACATCTCCCCGTCGCAGATCCGCCGGTTCAACTTGCATACGGGTGACTCGATCGAAGGCGAAGTGCGTACGCCGAAGGACGGCGAGCGCTACTTCGCGCTGGTGAAGGTGGACAAGGTCAACGGCGAATCGCCGGAAGCCTCGAAGCACCGCATCCTGTTCGAAAACCTGACCCCGCTGCACCCGAACGAGCCGCTGCGCCTCGAGCGCGACATGAACGGCGCCGAGAACATCACCGGCCGCATCGTCGACCTGATCTCGCCGATCGGCAAGGGCCAGCGCGGCCTGCTGGTGGCTTCGCCGAAGTCGGGCAAGTCGGTCATGCTGCAGCACATCGCTCACGCGATCACCGCGAACCACCCGGACGTGACCCTGATCGTCCTCCTGATCGACGAGCGTCCGGAAGAAGTCACCGAGATGCAGCGCTCGGTGCGCGGCGAAGTGGTCGCCTCGACCTTCGACGAACCGGCCACCCGCCACGTGCAGGTTGCCGAGATGGTGCTGGAAAAGGCCAAGCGCCTGGTCGAGATGAAGAAGGACGTCGTGATCCTGCTCGACTCGATCACCCGCCTGGCGCGCGCCTACAACACCGTGATCCCGGCCTCGGGCAAGGTCCTGACCGGCGGTGTCGATGCCAATGCGCTGCAGCGTCCGAAGCGCTTCTTCGGCGCCGCCCGTAACGTCGAGGAAGGCGGCTCGCTGACCATCGTCGCGACGGCCCTGATCGAGACCGGCTCGCGCATGGACGACGTGATCTACGAAGAGTTCAAGGGCACCGGCAACATGGAAGTGCACCTCGAGCGCCGCCTGGCCGAGAAGCGCGTCTACCCGGCCATCAACCTGAACAAGTCCGGCACCCGCCGCGAAGAACTCTTGATCAAGCCGGACCAGCTGCAGAAGATCTGGATCCTGCGCAAGCTGCTGTACTCGATGGACGAGATCGAGGCGATGGAGTTCATCCTCGACAAGATGCGCGCGACCAAGAACAATGTCGAATTCTTCGACATGATGCGCCGCGGCGGTTAAGCCGGGGCAGCGTTCGCGCGAAGGGCGGCCTGCGGGCCGCCTTTTTCTTTGCTTTCCGCGTGGGTGTTGCCATGTTCCCACCCCTGGTTGCCTGCCACGCCAAAGCACTTTATAATCGCCGGTTCAGTCCAACCCTGGCAAGTGATCGGCAATCGGGTCAAGAAGCAAGGCGACCGACGAAGTGCTGTTTGGCTACCAACTTATTGAAAGCAAAACCATGAAGACCGACATCCATCCGAATTACCGCGAAGTTGTGTTCCACGACCTGTCGTGCGATTTCAAGTTCATCACCCGCTCGACCATCGCCACCCGCGACACGATCAACTTCGAAGGCAAGGATTACCCGCTGATCAAGATCGAAGTCTCGGCTGAATCGCACCCGTTCTACACCGGCAAGCACAAGATCGTCGACACCGCTGGCCGCGTCGAGAAGTTCCGCCAGAAGTTCGGCGCCGTCGGTTCGAAGACCTCGGTCGCCAACGGCTAATTGCCCAAGCGCGGAGCAAGCATCGGGTCCGCAGGGCCCGAAGTTGCCAGAAAAGAAGCCGGTTTCCCCGGCTTCTTTTTTTTCGCAGCTATACTACGCGACTGTTCTTTCCCGCTTCAACGCTGACCTGATGAAACCCGTCCGCCTTCCCGCCGCCGCCACGCTGGCACTGCCTCGATGGGCCCTGCTTGCGCTCGGCATGCTGTACATCCTGCCGGGCCTGATCGGGCGCCACCCATGGAAGGAAGATGCCGGCCCCTTCGGCATCATGTGGACGATGGCGCACGGCGGCCTCGACGACTGGCTGTATCCGAACATCGCCGGCCTGGCTGCCGCCGGCGAAGGCCCGCTGGCCTTCTGGCTGGGTGCGCTGTGCATCAAGCTGTTCGGCTGGATCCTGGGCGACGTGCTGGCTGCGCGCGTCTCCACCATCGGCATTTTCGTCATGGGCGCGATGTCGCTCTGGTACACCGCCTTCCACCTGGGCCGCCGCGCCGAGGCGCAGCCGCTGCGCCTGGCCTTCGGCGGCCAGCCCGAGCCGGATGACTACGGCCGCACGCTGGGCGATACCGCGGTACTGATCTACCTGGGCTGCCTGGGCCTGCTGGTGCAGAGCCACCTGACCCTGGCCGCGACCCTGCAGGGCGCCCTGCTCGCCTATTTCCTGTACCGCGCCGTGCGCTACGTCGAGACCGCCTCCACCCGCAATGCCGTGCTGGTCGGCCTGTCGCTGGGCGCGCTCGCCCTCACCCGCGGCCTGCTGGCGCCAGTGGCGCTGGTGATCGCGCTATACGCCTGCACCCGCTACCTGAAGCTGGCCACCCGCGAAACCCTGCGCCACCTGGCGATCGCCGCCGGTGTCGGATTTCTTATCACCCTGGCCTGGATCGCGCCGGCGGCGCTGGTGCAGCCCTACGGCCTGTCGCCGGTGGGCGAGTGGCTGGACTGGAACGCGAGCCAGGTCGGCCTGCCGGGCCTGGCCTCGCTGAAGGGCTTCTTCCGCATCGGCGTGTGGTTCTTCTGGCCGGCCTGGCCCTTCGCCCTGTGGGCGATCTGGGCCTGGCGGCGCCAGCAGGACCTGCTGCACATCGTGCTGCCGGTGATGTTCTTCGTCGCCCTCACGCTGCTGCTGCTGTTCGATCCGGACCCGGAGAACGGCGACTTCCTCAAGATGCTGGCGCCGCTGGCGCTGATGGCCGCCTTCGGGCTGCCGACCATGAAGCGCGGTGCGATCAATGCGATCGACTGGTTCTCGGTGATGGTGCTGACCATCCTGGGCGCCCTGATCTGGCTGTTCTGGATCGCCAAGCTCACCGGCTGGCCGGCCCAGCTGGCCAAGAACGCGCTCAAGCTGGTGCCGGGCTTCAAGCCGGAAGTCGGCATCATCGCCTTCCTGGTCGCGGCGGCCGCCAGCATCGGCTGGATCATGCTGGTCCACTGGCGCCTGTCACGCCAGCCGTCGGTGCTGTGGCGCGCGGTGGTGCTGTCCTCGGGCGGCCTGATCCTGGTATGGGTACTCCTGATGACCCTGTTCCTGCCCGACCTGAACTACGGCAGGAGCTATGCCGGCGTGGCCCAGCAGATCGCGGCCAGGCTGCCGCATGACGCCGACTGCATCGAGACCAACGTCGGCCCCGCCCAGCGCGCCTCCTTCGCCTATTTCGGCCGCCTGCCTTTCGCCACGCTGTCGGACGGCGCTTGCCGGTACGTCCTGCTGCAGGACAGCATCAGGAACCGCGACGACAACATCCTCGCGCGCCGTTACGGCGTGCGCGGCAAGCCGGTGCTGTGGGAAGGCCGGCGCGCCTCCGACCGCGACGAACGCTTCCGGCTGTTCCAGCGCAGCCGCTGACCCCTCCAGGCCGCAGGTTGCGGGCGGCCTCTGCCTTCTCTGGCACGATTCCTGCATATTTTCCTGCGGTGCGCGGCATCCCAGCCTGATGTGAGAATCTACGCCTGCAAGGCAGTGCGTTTGAGCGGAGTCACTATCTCCCGTCGGCTG
This sequence comes from Telluria sp. ZB4P34, assembly GCF_059686055.1. NCBI lineage: Bacteria > Pseudomonadati > Pseudomonadota > Betaproteobacteria > Burkholderiales > Oxalobacteraceae > Telluria > Telluria sp. ZB4P34. The sequence continues at coordinate 50,247 of NZ_JCASIF010000008.1, forward strand.
ATCATCACAATAAAACAGGTCGTTTTTTGTAGCCACACGGGCTAACCCGATCGAGCCGCGCTGCGAGGAGATACCATGAAAAGCGTTACCTTTTCTGAAATTGTACGGATTCGCGAACGGCCCTTTTTCCTGCGCAGAAGGGGCACATGGCGGCAGCTGTTTCCCTGGGTCCTCACCGTGGGAGTCGGCCTGCCGCTCCTGATGCTGGTGCTGCACACCATCGACCCGGGAACCCCGCTGCCCTTCATCGTGCTGCCTGCCCTGGTCGGCGGCCTGCTGCCGGTGGCCATGATGGGCCCGGGACGCTTCGAGATGCGCACCCGCTTCGATGCCCAGCACATGATCGGCGCCCTCGACGAAGCCCTGGTGTCGCTCGGCTACCGGCGCACCGCGTCCGACCCCGACCGCATCAGCTACTTCCGGCCGCTGCCCTGGCTGCGCGGCCGCGAGGGGTCGATCGAAGTGGCGGTGCAGCCGCACCGGCTGCAGGTGGTCGGCCCGGTGGGCAGCCTGCGCCTGCTGCAGCAGCGTATCGCCTGCTGAGCGGCGGGCGGACGCGGCGCGTTTTCCAGCGTGCCCGCGGTACCTATCAAGGCATATTGCAGAACACTGGTCAGTCCTGCAATCGATGTGCTAAGATGCGCGCCTGCTCTTGGGCCTCTGTGGCGGAATTGGTAGACGCACTTGACTCAAAATCAAGCGCCGTAAGGCGTGCCGGTTCGATTCCGGCCGGAGGCACCACCCAACTGTTCTAAGATGTACAGCAACGCTCAGAAGCCCGCCAATCTCCCCATGAGATCGCGGGCTTTTTGTTTGCTAAGCGCTTTTAGCGTCTATTGAAATCCAGCATCTTTGTATCCATACTTGCTGCCATGGATGCAAACACCTCAACCGCTTGGATGCAAGATGCCTAAACTCGCCACGCCGCTAACAGATGTCCAAATTCGGACAGCTAAACCTAGGGACAAGGCCTACACTTTAGCCGACGGCGGCGGGATGTATCTTGAGGTACTGCCCTCAGGGTCCAAAATTTGGCGAATGGCTTATCGTCAATCCAACGGCAAAAACAATCGCCTTACATTCGGTCCATATCCGGAAATCTCACTATTGGAAGCCCGAGTGAAACGGATGGCGGCAAGGAAGCAACTTGCTGACGAAATCGACCCGGCGCAAGCCAAGCGCCATTTGAAGCAGGCTAAAGCCATAGCGGCAGCAAATGACTTTAAGAGTGTGACGAATGCATGGCTTGAGAAGACAGCATCTTCTCGCGCTAAAACAACCCAAAAGAAAATCATGAATTGGTTGAACAAGGATGTATTGCCCTACATCGGGAAAATACCAGTCTCGACACTCAAACCCACCGACGTGCTAAGTACCGTCCAAAGAATGGAGGCTCGCGGAGCGGTAGATTCAGCACATCGAGTAAAGCAGGTATGTGGCCAGATTCTCCGCTACGCCGTAGCAGCAGGTTTAGCGGATCGCGATGTAACCGCAGACCTCAAAGGCGCTTTGGCAGCAGTACAACACTCGCACCACGCCGCAATTACCGATCCGAAATTGGCGGGCGATCTGATGCGTTCAATTCAATCGTACGCAGGCCATCCGTATGCTAAAGCTGCGTTGAAGCTTGCGCCTTTGGTGTTTGTTCGCCCTGGCGAGCTTCGTATGGCTGAATGGACTGAAATCGACCTTAACGGTGCAGAATGGCGCATACCCGGCGCTAAGATGAAAATGAATATAGACCACGTTGTTCCGCTTTCTGAACAAGCAGTAGAAATTCTCCGCAATCTCTACAGCGTTAGCGGACAAGGCAAGTACGTATTCCCGAGCATCCGCACCAATGAACGCTGTATGAGCGAAAACACGCTCAACGCGGCTTTACGTAGCATGGGTTATAGCAAAGAAGTTATGACCGCTCACGGCTTTCGTGCAATGGCTAGGACAATCCTAGACGAAGTTCTGAATGAGCGTGTGGACCTGATTGAGCATCAGTTAGCCCATGCAGTCAAAGACGTAAACGGGCGGGCCTACAACCGTACCGCACATATACCTGCTCGACGTGAAATGATGCAACGTTGGGCTGACTATCTGGACGCAATCCGGCAAGGTGGCAATATTATTCCCGGCACGTTCGGTAAAGCCGCTTAACAAGTGTGGACAATGCGATGCTAATAAGAAGCCGGTCCGAACTACCCTCGTGGTTCAGTCTCGAAAAGTATCAGAACGCCGTCAACCTCAATCGACTCGACTGGTTTTGGCAATTAAATATTCGAGCAAGCTTGTATATGGCGCTTAACCACTATGATCTTCCTCGTTCAAGCTACAAAACAAACTCTGATTTTCAGGACAACGCTCTAGGCACTGCCCCACAAAACCTTTATTCAGAATTGCTTACACAAACTCGTCTAACACCGATCATCGATACAAATGCGGGAGAATTTATTGCGAAATACTCAAGAAATTTGATACACCAGCCGAATGGACTCTCTTATGTGTCTCTTAGAGATATTAAGGATTTTTTATCAACTTATCGCGGCAAAGAGAGACAATCGATCCTTAGCTATCTTTCTCATTCGCCTAGCCTAACATCTGATGGCTGTAACGCAATCGACATTGAAAGCGCGAGACCACGCGTTGTTAATACGCTTATACATGTCGACTTATCTCTCCCAGAAGCCCAACTAGTTGAAAGCTTCCGCAACTTAGTGCGCAAAGCTCAGCAAGATAGCTTGCCCAATCTACGTGCTTCAGCCTCCTCCGAATGGGTACGACTTGGCCTCCTACCCTATCTTGATCTGTTTCTTTGGCAGATGGAATCCAATGTTTCCATACCCAATCGGGTATATGCCGACGCGATCTTTAGCGGTGATCGTGAGGGAGAAGAGACTGTACGAAAAACAACCTCTAAGCTTGCCGACACTGTACTTTACGGCCAGTTCATACCGGCACTTGGTCTAAGCACATAAACGGACCTATAGCTGTTGATGGAATCCGGAAGGTAAATTCCGCAACACTTCCGGAAAAAATTATTCTGCTTGCTGCCTCGTCATCAGTTGCAACACACCTCAATATTCACCCATGTTCAACAACGTGCAAGAGGATGCAACATGGTACTCAACTCAATACTCCGACTCCCCCAAGTCAAATCGCTGACCGGATTAAGTCGATCAAGCATATACAGCGCGATGAAGCGCGGTACTTTTCCGGCCAGTATCGCGCTTGGTCCGCGCGCAGTAGGGTGGCGTGCAAGCGAAATCGATGCATGGATCATGAGCCGCCTGAAAACCGACGTCTAACAAATCACGCTAGGGGTGGCACTTGCTAGTGATGCCGCCTCTATTAGAGGTACAAATGTAGAACTCAAGAGAGTGATTAATGGATGTACGTCTGCTTCTAGACAAGATCAGCTTGACACTACCGTTCTCTCGATCAAGCCATACAACGGTGCGAATGACTCTCGATGCGTGGGCGCTTGAAGACAGACTTCTCCCGGTTGAACGTTACAACAAACTACGTGACCGCTATAAGTTCGCCTACATACTCAAGTTTGATGACGTAGAGTTTTGCGCAATTCAAATAGACCCGATCCACCCTGAGCATCGGTTCATGCGACTAGAGTGGAATCCCAGCAAAGCCGAAAGGGCATGCAAGGACTCGATGGCGCGAATCATCTCTCTACTCGACGAGATAACGTTTGGAAATGGCGTTCAACTACTTTCGACAGCAAAAATTACCCGCATTGATTTCGCATTCGACCTATATCGCATTCGCCTTAACTCCTTCTTCGTGAACACAATTTTGCGGAAAAGTGTAGCCGGGCAATACGTCCAGCACCATGAGCAATTTAGCCCTCAGGGAAGGGTAAATTCTCGCTATATCGGAAAGATAGATAGCCCGCACTACCTACTTGTCTATGATAAGAGATTAGAGACGGAATCAAGGCAAATTGCGGCGAAAGAACTGAAAGAATTCGATGTGGACACGGTGCGCTCAACACCCCGAATACTTCCGCCTATTACTCGATTTGAATTAAGGCTTAAAATTGGAGGAACATGGAACGCGCTGCGAAATCTTGAAAACCCTTTTATAAAATACAGTGTAGTGAGCTATCACAGCGCAGTTGCGGTTAAAAACGATCACGTGTGGAGTTACTTCATTGATTCCTGCAATCTCAACGGTGCTCAAGTAGCGCTGTCTAGAATTGTTGACCGGCATGAACGAAAACGCTATTCCGACTCGCTGCGCAAAGCAGACCCGCCATCTTGGTGGTGTCCAGAGTCTATTTGGAGGCAAGTACCGATTGTGGTCTGGGAGACTCTCGGTATTGAGTTGGAACGCTATTAAACTCGAACAACCCTTAGAACTGCGAATTCTTGCAATTGATTTCAAAAAAAATCGACAGTGGAAACCATCGCTATCCTGCGAAAAACTAGCACTGAGCATTTCCTCTCGTTGCGCATTTTGAAGCTGACCTAGTCAACTTTTTGGGGCACAATGGTGCAGGCACTACAGCATTAGAGATTTGCTTCTGCCATTAATTCAGCCATCGACAAGTTAAGGGTGTGAGCCAGCTTCTGTAACGTGAGGATCGCCACATTGTTGTCCCCACGTTCAACACGACCGACGTAGCTCACGTCTACGCCCGCCAGTAGGGAGAGGTCTTCTTGAGATAGCTTGCGAGACAGCCGTATGCGCCGAATCGCGCCACCGAGCGCCACAAGGGTAGGGTCCTGACGATTTTTTGATAGGTTTGGCACTCCATATGATTGGCGTCAGGTATGATTTCAATCTAGGGTACATGTACCCTATAACCGCTTGCGCTTACGTGATTTTGTAGCAGCGCTTGCCTTCCATGAAGCTCAAAAACTTGATAACGGGGGATGTACAATGATTGCGGTAGCATGGCTTCTTCGACTTGCCGGTGGATTTCTCTGGTTGTGGGTACTTGCGATGGCTAATCACGAAAACCCAGGCTGGGTTAGTGACGCAGCCCGCACGTGGTTTTACATTCTTAACTCAGCAGGCGGGCTCTTCTTGTTCCTTTGCGCTCAAGCGATTGCCCCTAGTGCGCCTAGTAGGACTGTAGTTGTAGGGGTCGTTTCGACGTCTGAAGAAGACCAAAACGCAGGCTAATAAAGCATACGTGATTTGACCAACAATATTGATAACAACAAGGGATTATCTTGAAAAAACTTGCAACTCTTTTACTGGCATTATTCCTATGTGCTCCGGCACTCGCAGCAAACGGAAACGATTGGATTAAGAAGTCTTCTAGGGTAAAGCTGGCGGAGATAACGAGAGTATTAGATAGAATTCGCTCAAACGGTTGCAGAATCAAATTCTCACCTGAGTATTACGTACGTCAGATGAACAGCTTCTATGCTCACAAAGATACGCGTACGGTCAGCCTAAGTGACGCTTTGGGGCTTATTGCGACGGGCGCTGGAGAGAACTGGGACTGCTAGCATTGCACACTGGCCTGTAGACTTAGACACCCGATCAGGACACATTCCTTTCTTGTGTTTCCCGAAACGAACGTTCCAGCCGATTTTTCTTACACATCGAAATTTTGGCGCTTGTTGTGTCTACAGGCCATCTTCTATTGAAAACAAGATTTCGATATAAAAATACAATCAATACGTCAGATGATATTTGCCAACCAAGTATCGCGTGTCCTACATTCTCGAGCAGATGGAATTTTTGCATCCATGCTTGCATCCATACCTAGAGTCTGTTCTACGGAAACCCACTATTCATGCGGGTTTTGATAGAACTTGCGGTTCCGGCCGGAGCACCACCCACCTGCATGGCATTCGCCACCCTCGTTCTTGGACGCTGGACCTGACCGGTCTCGCTTCCTTTCCTTCGTCGGAAAATCTTACATACCTTGGTATCGTGACCGCGTCATGACGATGCTGTCCGCTCGTTTCACGGCTGCCTGATCGGCTGCCCCCACTTCTCGTAGCTGCGCTCGATCCGGCGCCCTGTTCCATCGCGTGCGATCGCAGCAAACGCCGCGTTCAAACGGGCCATGACATCATCCGGCACGCCGGTATTGCATGCCAGGTAGAGCTCGATATGGTTGAACACCAGCAGTTGCACGATCTTCTTGTCGTAGCCGTAGCGGGACAGGATGGTGCTGCCGCTGCGCAGACTGGCCGCCCACAGGTCGATGCGGTCGAGCAGGAGCTTGCCGGCATTGGCAAGGTCTTCGTTGGCGGCATCGACACGGAATCCGCGCGAGCGCAGGTAAGCGTCGCGGGCGTCGCCGTTGTAGGTGCCGATGCGCAGGCCGCGGGCGTCTTCGAGGCTGCGCAACTTGATCTTGCCGTCGGCGCGCCCCAGCAATACCCATTGGCCCACGTCGGTCGGGCCGGCCCACTTGAACAGGGTTTCACGCTCGGGCGTGCGCGAGGTCGAATACACGCAGGTATCCGGACGCTGCTGCGCGGCAAGGTAGGCGCGCTTCCAGGGAAGCAGCTCGATGGTGTAATCGATACCGGCGCGCTCCATGGCTTCGCGCACCTTGTCGGTGGCGATGCCGATCACGCGTTTCCCCTCCAGCATGCTCGACGGCGCCGATGTTTCGGTCGTGATGTACAGCCGTGGCTTGGCCGCCGCCGCGGCATCGACGGCAGCGCCGGCCAGCCCACTGACTGCGGCGAATGCCATCGCCAGATATCGATTTAACAACATTCCCTCGCCTCGCGCGCGTTGTGCGTCTGTTTTCAATGCAGCATAGCAGGTGCATGATTTTTTCCGCAACGCATGTTTACGCGGTATGCGAGCAGGGTGGCGCGTGCGCTACACATTGCCGGGTCAAACGCAGGAGATTCCCTGGCTCAACAAGACTTTCCTGGACGGAAATGAGATACTGCCGGGACCATTCTCGGGCGCTTTTTCCACTGCCCACTACCAAAGCCGCCCCATGTTGCAATTATTCACCGTCCCGGACGACCCGTCGCTGCTCACGTTCGGCGTGTATGAACCGCGCTTCGTGCTGCTGTCGGTACTGATCGCCATCTTTTCGTCCTGGATGGGCCTGCAGGTCGCGGGCCAGGCGGCCGCCAGCCGCAGCCACCGCGCACTCGTCCTCGGCAGCGGCAGCCTGGCCCTCGGCGCCGGCGTATGGGCCATGCACTTCATCGGCATGCTGGCCTTTAACCTGTGTACACCGATCACCTACGATCCCCTGGTGACCCTGCTGTCGGCGCTGCCCAGCATCGGCGCCTCGGCGGTGGCCCTGTCCCTGATGTCGCGCCAGCGCCTGGGCCTGGCAGGGCTGCTGGCCGGCGGCGTCGTGGTCGGCGCCGGCATCGGCGCCATGCATTATTCAGGCATGGCCGGCATGCAGATGAGCCTGCAGTTGCGCTACGACCCCGCCATGTTCGCGCTGTCGATCGTCGTCGCCGTGGTGCTGGCGACGCTGGCGCTGGGCGTGCGCTCCGGCCTGTCGCGCTTCGAGTCGCTGAGCGAATCGCGCCGCCTGCTGCTGTCGGCCATCGTCATGGGCTGCGCCATCGCCGGCATGCATTACACCGGCATGGCCGCCGCACGCTTCGTCGGCCAGGTGGAGGCGGGCGGCATCGGGTCGTCGAACAGTTCCTTCCTGGCGCTCGCGATCTCGCTCACCACCGTGGTCTTCACCGGCCTCGTGGCCGCCGCCAACGGCCTGCTGCGCTACCGCCAGATGTTCTTCGACCTGCGCCGCTCCGAAGCCTGGATGCGCGCCCTGCTCACCACCACCGTGGACGGCGTGATCACGATCGCGCGCGACGGCACCATCACCGAATTCAACGCGTCGGCCGAGCGCATCTTCGGCTGGCGGCGCGACGAGATCGTCGGCCGCAGCGCCAGCTTCCTGCTCGCCGACGACGACCAAGCCTCGCACGACGGCCTGCTGGGCATCATCGAGAACGGCTACACCGACGCGCTGGCCGGCAGCAGCGAAGTCATGGGCAAGCGCAAGGACGGCAGCCTGGTGCCGATCCGGCGCGCGATCGGCCATGCGCGCCTCGGCAAGCAGGACCTGTTCGTCTGCTTCATCACCGACATCAGCGAACGCCGCGCCATCATGCAGGCGCTGCACGCGAGCGAGGCGCAGTTCCGCTCCCTGATCGGCAACATTCCCGGCATCTCCTTCCGCAGCACGCTCGAGGGCGACTGGCCGATGGTGTTCATCAGCGACGCGGTCGAACGCGTTACCGGCTATCCGGCCGCCGATTTCGTGGGCGATCCGCCGCGCCGCGTGTTCGGCACCCTGATCCATGCCACCGACCGCGTCGAGATCAATGAAAAGATCGACGCAGCGCTGCGCGAAGACCGCCCCTACCTGATCGAATACCGCCTGCTGCACGCGGACGGCGGCATCCGCTGGCTGTGGGAGAACGGCAGCGGCGTCCGCAATGACGCCGGCGAACTGGTCTGGCTCGACGGCGTCGTCCTGGACATCACCGAGCGCCGCCTGATGGAAGAAGCGCTGCGCGAAGCCAAGGACAAGGCCGAGCAGGCCGCTGCCGCACGCGCGACCTTTGTGGCCAACATGAGCCACGAGATCCGCACGCCGATGAACTCGATCCTCGGCTTCACCGACGTCCTGCTCGATGGTGAGCTGAACAAGGAGCAGCGGCGCCACCTCGACACCATCCGCAACGCCGGCCGTTCCCTGCTGCGCCTGCTCAACGAAATCCTCGACACCGCCAAGCTCGAAAAAGGCGCGGTGGAGCTGGAGCAGAACGATTACAACCTGCTGTCCCTGATCGACGAACTGTCCTCGACCCTCGCAGCGAATGCCCGCGCCAAGGGCCTGTACCTGGACATCCACTACGACCCGGCGCTGCCGACCGGCTTGCGCGGCGACGAGCTGCGCGTGCGCCAGGTGCTGACCAACCTGCTCGACAACGCCATCAAGTTCACCCCGCAGGGCACGGTGACGCTGCGTGTCGGGGCGGAGAGCGACCAGCTGAGCATCGCCGTCAGCGACACCGGGATCGGCATCGCGCCGGAACGCCTGGAGGCGATCTTCGACCCCTTCACCCAGGCCGACGCCTCGATGACGCGCCGCTTCGGCGGCACCGGCCTGGGCACGACGATCAGCAAGCAGCTGGTCGAGCTGATGGGAGGGAAAATCTGGGCCGAGAGCGAACTCGGCAAGGGCACCACCTTCCACGTGCGCCTGCCGCTGGTGCTGGCGCGCTTCGGCAGCCAGGCGCCGCGCGTGCGCAGCGCCGCCGTGCTGCCGCCGCTGCGCGTGCTGGCAGCCGACGACGTACCGCAGAACCTGGAACTGCTGCAGCTCCTGATGTCGCGCCGCGGCCACAGCCTCACCGCGGTGTCCGACGGCGCCGCGGTGCTGGAACAGGCCACCAACGGCGAGTTCGACCTGGTACTGATGGACTTCCAGATGCCGACGCTCGACGGCTTGAGCGCCACGCGCGCGCTCCGCGCCCATGAAGCCGCCACCGGCCGGCGCCGCACCCCGGTGATCGCGATGACCGCCAGCGTGCTGCCCGAGCACCGCCGCGCCAGCGTCGAAGTGGGGATGGACGGCTTCGCCACCAAGCCGGTCGACTGGTTTACGCTGTCGCACGAGATCGCGCGCGTGCTGGGCATTGCCCAGCAGGCCGGCCAGGCGAACCCGGACCTGGCCGGCATTCCCGGCCCGGCGCGCGAGGTGCTGAACCGGCGCGCCGGCCTGCACCGCTGGGCCGACAAGACCGACGTGTATGCCGAGGCCCTCGAGCATTTCGGCCGCCAGTACGGCGACCTCGCCGCCACGCTGCGCCTGCACGCGGCCGGCGGCAGCCACCAGGAACTGCGCATGCTGGCGCACCGGGTGCGCGGAGTGGCTGCCAACGTCGGCCTGGAACAGCTGTCGGACGCGCTGTCCCGCCTCGAACAGGCCACCAACGCCATGCCGACCGACGAGCGCGCAGCCGCCGGCGCGCTGGAGGCCGCCACCGCCGCCCTCGGCGATGCGCTGTCAGCGATCCGCGCCGGCAGCCCGCAGCCGACCGCGGCGCCCGAGGCGCTCGCCGCCTACGACCTGGCGCGTGCGCGCCGCGCCGGCGGCGTGCTGCTGCAGGCCTTGCGCCGCGGCGCCCTCGACGACGCGGCGCTGGCCGGGCTGGCCGCGGCACTGGCCGGACACCCCGTGGCGCCGCGCGTGGCCCAGATCCAGGGCGCGATCGGCGACTTCGAGTTCGACTCCGCCCTGGAACAGCTGGAAGCCGTGATGGCCACGCTGGGCGAATAAACAAGCACGACAGGATTCACACGCATGACCCAACCGAACAACCGCCCCCTGATCCTCGCGGTCGACGACGAGGCCAGCAACCTGCAGTTGCTGCGCCAGATACTGCAAGACCACTACCGCCTGCTGTTCGCCAAGGACGGCGCCCGCGCGCTCGAACTGGCGCGCCGCGAAGCGCCGGACCTGGTGCTGCTGGACGTGATGATGCCGGGGATGTCCGGCTACGAAGTGTGCGCGGCGCTCAAGGCCGAGCCGGGCACCGCGGGGATCCCGGTGATCTTCGTCACCGCGCTGACCGACACCGCCGACGAGCTGGAAGGCTTCGAGGCCGGCGCCGTGGACTACATCACCAAGCCGGTGAGCCCGCCGATCGTGCGCGCGCGCGTGCGCACCCATCTGTCGCTGGTGCGCACGGAAGAACTGCGCGCAACCCGCCTGGAGATCGTCCAGCGCCTCGGCCTGGCGGCCGAATACAAGGACAACGAAACCGGCCTGCACGTGATCCGCATGAGCCACTTCTCGCGCATCCTGGGTCTCGCGGCCGGCATGACCGAGGTCGAAGCCGACGACCTGCTGCACGCCGCGCCGATGCACGACGTGGGCAAGATCGGCATTCCGGACCGCATCCTGCAAAAACCCGGACCGCTGGAGCCGGACGAATGGAAAATCATGCAGAGCCACGTGACGATCGGCGCCGAGATCATCGGCGAGCACGAAGGCGGCATGCTGGCGCTGGCCTCGCAGATTGCGCTTACCCACCACGAGAAGTACGACGGCAGCGGGTATCCGCAAGGACTGCGCGGCGACGCCATTCCGCTGGCGGGCCGCATCGTGGCGATCGCCGACGTGTTCGACGCGCTGACCTCGAAGCGGCCCTACAAGCGGGCGTGGACCGAGGCGGAGGCGCTGGACTTCCTGCTCGAGCAGAAAGGGCGCCATTTCGATCCGGCGCTGGTGGACCTGTTCATCGAACAGATGCCGGCGGTGCGCGCGGTGCAGCAGCGCTGGGCGGAGGCGTAGGGTGAATCGACGCGCACAACGCGGCGCGTGGTTTCGAATGTGATTTGAACGCGCGGTCGGCGGAGCGTGATCCAGTCCACCGGACTGGATCACCCCTACCTCGTCGGCGGCGCTCCCGCCAGGCCGACGCGCTCGCCGGCGTTCGCCGTCGCGCGGCCTCCCAGCAGCTCCTTGTACAGATCCATGTAGCCCCCCACCATCTGTTCCGACGTGAACAACGCGTGGTAGCGCTGCTCCGCCTGCACACCCATGCGGCGCGTCAGGTCGGGGTTGTCCCACAGCTGCCGCATCGCGGCGCGCAGCGCAGCCGGATCGGAGGGCGGCACCGCCAGTCCGGTCTCGCCGTGGAGGTTGATGTAGGTGGTGCCGGTGCCGATCTCGCAGGAGATCATCGCCTTGCCGTACATCGCGCCCTCGAGCAGCGAAATGCCGAAGGCTTCCGAGCGCAGGTGCGAGGGAAAGACCAGCGCATGGCACAGCGTCAGCAGCGCCGCCTTGTCGAGCTCGTCGAGCGCACCCGTGAAGATCACGTTCTTCAGCCCCAGGCTGGCGGCCTGCTCCTTCAGGGCCGCTTCTTCCGGCCCGGTACCGACGATCACGATCGGACAATCGAGTCCCCTGGCCGCCTCGAGCAGGATCTGCAGGCCCTTGTAGTAGCGCAGCACGCCCACGAACAGGAAGAACCGCGGGCCGAGCTTTGCCCGCCAATGGGCCAGGCGGCAAGGCTCGACGTTCGGATAGGTCGTCTTGTCCAGGCCATAGGCGATGACGCGGGTCTTGTCGCGGTAGCGCTGCAGCACGCTGGACGAAGCCAGGTAGTTGGGCGAGGCCGCGACGATGCTGTCGACGCTGTCGAGGAAACGGTACTTGAGCGGCCGGTACAGGTGCAGCCAGTGCTTCTGGCGCACGATGTCGGAGTGGTAGCTGACCACGGTCGGCTTGTCCACGCGCGCGATGAAGTGGGCCAGGTCCATGAACGGCCAGGGGAAATGGTAATGCACGATATCGGCCTCGCGCGCCATGCGCGCCAGCGTGCCGATGGCCCGGAACGAGCAGGCATTCGACGCGATCTCGAAGTTCTGGGGCACGCGGTGCACCATGTGGCCGTCGAAGCTGTACGGCGCCAGCTTGTCGCGCGACAGCGCCAGCACGGTATTGGTGACGCCCAGGCGGGTCGTGCCGACGCACAGCTGGCGGATCACCTGTTCGATGCCGCCGACCACGTCCGGGAAATACGTCTTGGAGAAATGAAGGACACGCATGTTGGAAGCTTACTGCGAAAGAACGGCACGGTACACATCGGCGGTCTGCCGTGCGGTGCTGTGCCAGGTCAGTTGTTCGGCGCGCGCACGTCCGGCGGCGATGCAGCGCGCACGCTCGCGGTCGTCGCCGGCAAGCGTATGCAGCGCCGCGGCAAGGGCGCCGACGTCGAGCGGATCGACCTCGAGGGCGGCTCCCTGCGTCACCTCGGGCAGCGAGCTGGCGTTGGAGGCCACTACGGGCACGCGCGACGCAAAGGCCTCGACCACGGGAATGCCGAAACCTTCGTACAGCGACGGGAAGGCGAATACGCCGGCGCCCCGGTACAGGTGGCGCAGTTGACGTGAATCGGTGAGCTTGTCGAGCCAGACCACATTCTCGCCGTTTGCGCGCGCCGCGCCCAGCTGCGCCACCAGCTCTTCGCAGCGCCAGCCGCGCGCACCCACGACCACGAGCGCGCGTGCGTCGCGCAGCGGCTTCGGCAGCGTCAGCCAGGCCTCGAGCAGGCGGCCGACGTTCTTGCGCGGCTGCAGCGTGCCGACGGTAAGGAAGTAGCCGGGACGAAGATCGTATTCTGCGAGCGTGGCCGCGACAAGCCCCTCGTCGGGTTCCTCCAGCCATTCGTCATCCACGCCGCAGTAGACCACCGAGACGCGGTTCGGGTTCACGCCAAAGCATTCGACCAGTTCGTCGATGGCGAAATGCGACAGGGCGATCACGTGGTCGGCCTTGGCGGTGGCCTTGCGCTGCAGCCAGTTCTTGGCGCTGCGCAGGCGTGGATTGCACCACTCGGGATACTTGATCGGCAGCGCGTCATGCAGGGTCGCCACAACCGGGCAGTCCATGCGCACGATGCGGTAGTCGGTGACGTGGCACAGGTCGGCCGGCATGTGGACGCGGTGGGCGCCTGGCGTGGCCAGGTCGATCAGCGAGGCCTTCTCGAAGGATTGCGGCATCGGCCGGCCGATGCTGATCCCCGCGCCACCCTTGCTGGATGCGTTCATGCGCGGCCAGGAATACGGCAGGACAGTGCAGCCGGTGCGCGGCAGGTGGCGCAGCAGCGCGCGGGTGTAGACCCCGATGCCATCGAGGCGGCCGCCGGTCAGGCCCGGTTCGATCATGGTCGTTCCGAGTCCGACGGTGAGACCGCCAGCACTCACGCCTGGTACATCCAGCGCAGCGTCTCGGACAGCGGCGTCGGGTCGAGTTGGCCGATGACGGCGGTGAGCTTGCTGTTGCTGCCCGACAGCGTGAGCACGTCGTTGGCGCGCACGAACGCCGGGTTGACGTGCACATCGATGTGGTAGCCGGCGATCTCGCTCATCATGTCGATCAGGTTGGCCAGCGAATGCGAGCTTCCCGAGCAGACGTTGAAGGCTTCGCCGGCAGGCGCCACGGCCAGCAGGCGGCGGTAGGCCCGGGCCACCATGCGCACGTCGGAAAAGTCGCGCGCGATCGCCAGGTTGCCCAGCTCGATGCGCTTTTCGTTGCGGCGGAAATGCGAGACGATCTTGGGCAGCAGGAAGTTCTCGGTCTGCCCCAGGCCGGTATAGTTGAACGGGCGCGCGATGGTGATCGGCAGCTTGTCCATCCACAGGCGCGCCATGTATTCCATGGAAAGCTTGCTGACGGCATAGTCGTTGGCCGGGCAAGGGGGCACGTTCTCGTCGATGACGGGGACGCTGGCATTGCCGTAGATATTGGCCGAGGAGGCCAGCAGCACACTGGTGGGGCGGTGCTTGCCATCGGCCAGCGCCTCCAGCAGGTTGCGCGTGCCGACCACGTTGACACGGTAGATCAGCTCGGTATTCGTGTGGGCCACGAAGGCGATGCCGGCCAGGTGCACGACCACGTCGGGCGCCACCATGTCGACCACGCGCGCCACGGCTTCACGGTCGCACAGGTCGACCGGATGAATGTCGGGGCCGAGCTCCTCGCCGGGCATGACCGTGCCATAGACACGGTAGCCGGCGGCGCTGAGCTCCTGCGCCATGTAGTAGCCGGTGAAACCACGCAGGCCCGTGACGAGCGCGCGGCGTCCCTCGCCTTCTCTCCCGCCGATGAACGCCGGGATGTCATCCGTGGCCATGCGTTCCATGATCTAGAACGAAAATCCGATTTCGTTGCGACGCAGGTCGGCGTCGACCATCATCTGGCACAACTCTTCGAGCGTGGTTGTCGGCTCCCAGCCGAGCACGCGCTTGGCCTTGGCCGGGTCGCCGATGAGCAGGTCGACTTCGGCCGGGCGGTAGAACTTCGGCGACACACGCACCAGCGGCTTCCCGGTACGGGCGCAATGGCCCACTTCGTTCTCGCCTTCGCCACTGAATTCGATGGCGATGTTGGCGCCCTTGAAGGCCATGGTGACGAAGTCGCGCACGGTCTCGGTGCGGTTGGTGGCCAGCACGAAGGTGTCCGGCTCGTCGGCCTGCAGGATGCGCCACATGCCTTCGACGTATTCCTTGGCGAAGCCCCAGTCGCGCTTGGCGTCGAGGTTGCCCAGCTCGAGCACGTCGAGCTTGTTCAGGACGATCTTGGCGACCGAGTCGGTGATCTTGCGGGTGACAAACTCGCGGCCGCGCAGCGGCGATTCGTGGTTGAACAGGATGCCCGAGGAACCGAAGATGTCGTAGGACTCGCGGTAGTTAACGGTCATCCAGTGCGCATACAGCTTGGCCACGCCATACGGGCTGCGTGGATAGAAAGGCGTTTCCTCGACCTGCGGAATGGCCTGCACCTTGCCGAACATCTCGGAGGTGGAGGCCTGGTAGAAGCGGATCTTCGGGTTGACGATGCGGATCGCTTCCAGCAGGTTGACGGCGCCCAGGCCGGTGATCGAGGCGGTGGTGACCGGCTGCTCGAACGAGACGCCAACGAAGCTCTGCGCTGCCAGGTTGTATACCTCGTCCGGCCGGCTGCTGTCGACCAGGCGGATGCTCGAGGACAGGTCGGTCAGGTCGTACTCGACCAGCGCCAGGTTCGGATGCTTGTCGATGCCGAGCTCTTCGATGCGCCAGAAGTTGACCGAGCTGGAGCGGCGGAAGGTGCCGGTCACGTGGTAACCTTTTTCCAGGAGAATCTGCGCCAGGTAGGCGCCATCCTGGCCGGTAATGCCAGTGATCAGGGCTCTTTTCGTTGTTTGCATGTTCTTGGTTCTAGAATGATCTCGCAGGCAGCCAGAGTCAGGAAAGCCGGGATTGTATCAGAGAGGGCATGTTGACACCCTTACACGTTAGAAATACGTGTAATAAATGCAACAATTTATCTCGACATTATGCACTGAAACGGATGTGACCCGTCGCCCGCTTACGGATTGTTACCGTTGTATTTGTGCGAAGACAAACATTCAAACTTAAAGACAAACACTCCTGAGACGGCGCAAAGACGCCGCTTCAGGAGTGTTTTAAGGCGCGTTTAGTGCTGATTCAGCGCTGCGATACCGCGTCGACGACGCACAACGCGGTCATGTTGACGATGCGGCGCACGGTGGCCGACGGCGTCAGGATATGCACCGGCCGGGCGCAGCCCAGCAGCACCGGGCCGACCGCAATGCCGTTGCCGGCGGCGCTCTTGACCAGGTTGTAGGAGATGTTGGCGGCGTCGATATTCGGCATCACCAGGAGGTTGGCGTCGCCGGTGAGCGCCGAATTCGGCATGATCTTGACGCGCACCTTGGCTTCGATCGCGGTGTCGCCGTGCATCTCGCCGTCGATTTCCAGGCCCGGCTTCATGGCCTGTACCAGCGGCAGCACCGAGCGCATCTTGCGCGCCGACTCGCTGTTGGAGGTGCCGAAGTTCGAATGCGACAGCAGGGCCGCGCGCGGCTGGATGCCGAAGCGTTCCATCTCCTCGGCGGCCATCACCGTGATCTCGGCCAGTTCCTGCGCATTCGGGTTCTCGTTGACGTGGGTGTCGACGATGGCCAGCTGGCGGTCCTGGGTGATCAGGAAGTTCATCGCCGCGTACACGTTGCTGCCCGCGCGCTTGCCCAGTACCTGGTCGATGTAGTGCAGGTGCATCTGGGTGGTGCCGTAGGTGCCGCAGATCAGGCCGTCGGCATCGCCCTTCTTGACCATCATGGCGCCAATCAGGGTATGGCGGCGGCGCATCTCGAGCTTGGCCATGTCGATGGTCACGCCCTTGCGCATGCCCAGCTCGTAATAGGCCTGCCAGTAGTCGCGGTAGCGCTCGTCGAAGTCGGGGTTGATCACGTCGACGTGCTGGCCGAGCTTGAGGCGCAGGCCGAACTTCTCGATGCGCTTTTCCAGCACCGCCGGACGGCCGACCAGGATCGGGCGCGCCAGCTTCTCGTCGACCACCACCTGCACCGCGCGCAGCACGCGCTCGTCCTCGCCTTCGGCGTAGACGATGCGCTTGGCTTCCATCGGCGCCTTCTTGGCCACCGAGAACAGCGGCTTCATGAAGGTGCCGCTGCGGTACACGAACTGCTGCAGGCTGTCGGCGTAGGCGG
Organism: Telluria sp. ZB4P34; assembly: GCF_059686055.1. Lineage (NCBI taxonomy): Bacteria > Pseudomonadati > Pseudomonadota > Betaproteobacteria > Burkholderiales > Oxalobacteraceae > Telluria > Telluria sp. ZB4P34. Next base: position 67,250 of record NZ_JCASIF010000008.1, read on the forward strand.
CCAGGTCTTCGATCGGGCGGGTGGCGACGCCGCCGTCCTGGGCCGCCTTGGCCACCGCCGGGGCGATGTGGGTCAGCAGGCGCGGATCGAAGGGCATCGGGATCAGGTATTCCGGCCCGAACGACAGGTTATTGATGCCGTAGGCCGAGGCCACGATGTCCGACTGCTCGGCGTGGGCCAGGTCGGCGATCGCATGCACCACCGCGATTTCCATCTCGCGGGTGATGGTGGTCGCGCCGCAGTCCAGCGCGCCGCGGAACATGTAGGGGAAACACAGGACGTTGTTGACCTGGTTCGGGTAGTCCGAACGGCCGGTGGCGATGATGGCGTCGCTGCGCACGGCCTTGACGTCTTCCGGCAGGATTTCCGGATTCGGGTTGGCCAGGGCCAGGATCAGCGGGTTCGGGCCCATCCTGGCGACCATGTCCTGCTTCAGCACGCCGCCGGCCGACAGGCCGAGGAAGATGTCGGCGCCCGGGATCACCTCAAGCAGCGAGCGGTGCGGAGTCTCCTGCGCAAAGCGCTCCTTGTCCGGGTCCATCAGTTCAGGACGGCCCTTGTAGACCACGCCGGCCAGGTCGGTCACGAAGATGTTCTCGATCGGGAAGCCAAGGTCGACGATCAGGTCGAGGCAGGCCAGCGCGGCCGCGCCGGCGCCGGACACCACCAGCTTGCAGTGCTTGATATCCTTGCCGACCACCTTCAGGCCATTGAGGATGGCGGCGCCGACGATGATGGCGGTGCCGTGCTGGTCGTCGTGGAAGACCGGGATCTTCATCCGCTCACGCAGCTTGCGCTCGATGTAGAAGCACTCGGGCGCCTTGATGTCCTCGAGGTTGATGCCGCCGAAGGTCGGCTCGAGCGCGGCGATGATGTCGACCAGCTTGTCCGGGTCGTTCTCGGCGATCTCGATGTCGAACACGTCGATCGCGGCGAACTTCTTGAACAGCACGCCCTTGCCTTCCATGACCGGCTTGGAGGCCAGCGGGCCGATGTTGCCCAGGCCGAGGACGGCGGTGCCGTTCGAGATCACGGCGACCAGGTTGCCGCGCGCCGTGTACTTGTACGAGTTGGCCGGGTCCTTGACGATCTCCTCGCAAGGTGCGGCCACGCCGGGCGAATAGGCCAGGGCCAGGTCGCGCTGGTTCAGCAGGCCCTTGGTCGGGGTGACGCTGATCTTGCCGGGGCGGGGAATCTGGTGGTATTCGAGTGCCGCTGCACGCAGTTGTTGACGCAATTCTTCTTTCTTGTCCGATGACGAGTCCATGCCGGGCAGCCTTCCTGAAACTAGAGGGGAACCTCCAATTTTATCAGACGAGCACTTGTCAAAGGCTACGTATTTTCAACAAGCAGCGCTTCTATCTAGAAGCCGAGCTGATATTTGCCACCTATTTAGATGCCGGGCCTATAGTTTTGCTACCTGTCCTTGTCGCACTGACAATTCGTCGGCAGGCCCGCCGGGCGATACAATCGACCCATGCTTTCCGAATTCGACCTCATCAAGCAGTTTTTCAAGCGCGACCGTCCCGGCCGGGCCGATCTCGGCATCGGCGACGACTGCGCCCTGCTCACTCCCGCCCCCGGCCGCCAGCTGGCGATATCCAGTGACATGCTGGTCGAGGACCGGCATTTCTTCGCCGGCGCCGATCCCTTCATGCTGGGCCATAAAAGCCTGGCCGTGAACCTGTCTGACCTGGCGGCGATGGGCGCGCGTCCCGTCGGCTTCACGCTGGCCCTCAGCCTGCCCGCGGCCGACCCGGCATGGCTGGACGGCTTCTCGCGCGGCCTGTTCGCGCTGGCCGATGCACACGGGTGCGAACTGGTCGGGGGCGACACCACCAGGGGGCCGCTCAACATCTGCATCACGGTGTTCGGCGAACTGGCGCCGGGTCACGCGCTGCGGCGCGATGCGGCGCGGGCAGGCGACGACCTCTGGATTTCCGGGACGCTGGGCGATGCGCGCCTGGCCCTGGCCGCCTACTGGAAGGAAGTGGACTTGTCCGCCGACGCCCACGCGCAGGCGGCGCAGCGGATGCACATGCCGACGCCGCGCGTGGCCCTCGGCCTCGCGCTGGCGCAGCTGCCGATCGCCCATGCCGCGCTCGACATCTCGGACGGGCTGGTGGGCGACCTCGGGCATATCCTGGCGGCCTCGAACGCAGGCGCGACGCTGGATGTCGATGCGCTGCCGGCGGGGCCGGTGCTGGCGCGGCAGGCGCCGGCGCTGCGGCGCAGGTTCACGGCCGCGGGCGGGGATGATTACGAGTTGTGCTTCACGGCGCCGGCGGCGCATCGGGAGGCGGTCCTGGAAGCGGGGCGCGCGAGTGGGACGCCGGTAACGCGCGTGGGCCGGATCGAGGCGGAGCCGGGGCTGCGCTTCGTGGACGCGCAGGGAGCGCCGCTCGACCTCGAGCTGAGCGGCTGGGACCATTTCAGTTGAACGCGCGGTCGGCATAGCCGACCACCCTACGAAAACCACGATACCGTAGGGTGTTCGGCTTGGCCGAACGCGCGTTCAGCCGGCGTTCGATTCCTCGCGCGGCGTCTTGCGGTCGTCGTAGGGCCCATACGTCAGCCAGTAATGCCGGAACGCCAGCCGGATGTTCTCGCGCAGCTGCAGGTCATGCCAGGGCTTCGTGTAGAAGCGGTAGATCGCCCCGCGGTTGATCGAATCGAGCACCGTTTCCACCCCGGTATCGCCCGACAGGATGACGCGGATGGTCTCGGGATACATCTCCTTGACCTTGCTGAGGAATTCGGTGCCGCTCATGACCGGCATGCGCTGGTCGCACAGGATCACCTGCACCCGGTATAGCGCCAGCAGCTCGAAGCCCTCGGTCGGCGTGGAAGCCGTCAGCACCCGGTAGTTGTCGCGCCTGAACAGGCGGTGCAGCGCGGTGAGGACATTGACGTCGTCGTCCACGATGAGCAGGGTCTGCACCTTGTCGTCCTGGGCTGGCGGCTGGTCGGGCTGGGCGCGGTTTTCCTGCACCAGCCGGGCCAGTTCCTCGCTCGGCAGCGCGCGTGAGAAGTGAAAGCCCTGGATCTCGTCGCAGCGGTGGCGCCGCAAATACGCCATCTGCGCGCGCGTTTCCACGCCCTCCGCGATCACCTGCATGTGCAGGCTGTGCGCCATGCTGATGATCGCCAGCGCGATCGCCGCATCGTCAGGGGTGGTCACGATGTCGCGCACGAAGGCGATGTCGATCTTCAGCTTGTCGATCGGGAAGCGCTTCAGGTAGGCCAGGCTCGAATAACCGGTGCCGAAGTCGTCGATCGCGATCCTGATGCCGAGTTCCTTCAGGCGCCCCAGCACCGCGATGGTGTGCTCGGCATTCGACATCAGCGCGCTCTCGGTCAGCTCCAGCTCGAGCAGGCCGGGCTCGACCTCGTGGCGCTGCAATGCGGTGCGGATCACGCCTTCCAGGTCGCCCTCCACGAACTGGCGGCTCGACACGTTCACCGCCACCCGCACGTCGCGCACTCCTTGCGCGTTCCAGGCCGCGATCTGGCGGCAGGCCTCGTCGACAACCCATTCGCCGACCCGCACCACCAGCCCCGTCTCTTCCATCACCGGCACGAATTCGGCGGGGTACACCAGCCCGAAGCCGGGACGATTCCAGCGCAGCAGCGCTTCCACGCCCGAGATGCGTCCGGTGTTCAGTTCCAGCTTGGGCTGGTAATACAGCACGAACTGGCCGCCCTCGAGGGCGCCGCGCAGCGCCAGCTCGAGGTCGAGGCGCGCCAGCACCTGCACGTTCATCCCGGCGGTGAAGAAGCGGTAGCCGTCGCGCCCCGCTCCCTTGGCGCGCACCATCGCGGTGTCGGCGTACTTGACCAGCGTGCCCGGCTCGGTCGCATCTTCCGGATACATGGCGATGCCGATGCTGGCAGTGAGCGCGGCCTGCTGGCCGTGCAGGTCGAAGGGCGCGCGCAGGGTTTCGCGGACCTCGTTGGCCACGTTCACCGCTTCCTGCTGGTCGCGCGTCATGGTGAGGATCAGCGCGAATTCGTCGCCGCCCAGGCGGCCGACCGTGTCGCGCAGGCGCACGCAGCGCACCAGGCGTGTGCTGAACTGGCGCAGCAGCTCGTCGCCGAGCGCGGTGCCGAGCGAATCGTTGATGATCTTGAAGCGGTCGAGCGTGATGCACAGCACCGCCACGCGCCAGTTCTTGTCGCGCGCCAGCTCGATCGCATCGCGCAGGTTCTGGAAGAACAGGGTGCGGTTCGGCAGGCCGGTGAGCGCGTCGTAGCTGGCCATGTGGCGGATGCGCTCCTGCGCATGCTGGCGCTCGCTGATGTCGCGCGCCACCGCGATCAGCATGCGGCTTTTCCCCAGGTCCTGCAGCTTCCAGCTGATCTCGACCGGCACCGCCCCCTGCCCGCCGGCGCGCAGCAGCTCGGTCTCGACGATATCGCCCGGCAGCGCGCCGAAGCTGCGCGCCTGGGTCGCCTCGCCCGGCGCCGCCGACGGCCCACCGGTGGCGACCGCGTCGGCCGCCAGGTGGCGCTCCAGCAGTCCGCGCGTGGCCAGCCCCAGCGCCACCGGGTCGATGCGCAGCAGCGCTTCGCGCGAGAAGCCCAGCATGCGGCAGGCGCCGTCCGATACATCGACCATCGCCATGCTGGCGGTGTCGATCAGGAAGATCGCATCCGGCGTCGCGTCCATCGCGCCGCGAAAGCGCGCCAGCTCGGCGGTGCGCTCGCGCACCTCGCGCTCGAGCTGCACGCCGTAGTCCTGCGACTCGCGGTGCAGCAGGCGCACTTCGAGCAGGTTGCGGATGCGCGTCATGACCTCGACCGTATCGAAGGGCTTGCCGATGAAGTCGCGCGCGCCCGCCTCCAGCGCGGCAAGCTTCTTGTCCGGCTCGGCCGTCACCACCAGCACCGGCAGCCAGGAATCGCTCTCGAGCGGCTTGAGCGCTTCCATCACGTCGAAGCCGTCCATGCCAGGCATGTGCAGGTCGAGGATGATCAGGTCGTAGCGGTGCTTCAGGTGCAGCGACACAACCTGGCGCGGGTCGTTCGTGCTGGAGACGTTCTCGTAGCCGGTCGTCTTGAGGAGGTACTCGAGCAGCTGGACGTTGACGGGTTCGTCGTCCACGACGAGGATGCGCGCGCGGCGGATGTCGTTCAGTGAAATCATTCGGCCTTCCTTGCGGCCGGCGCGGCCATTGTTCCGCCTTCGGCGGTTCGAGGCTGCGCCAGCGTACTGTTGATCGCTTCGGTGAACTTGTCGATGTCGATCGGTTTGGTCAGGTAACGGGTGAAGCCCGCCGCCAGGCCGCGCTCGATGTCGCGCTGCATGGCGTTGGCGGTGAGGGCGATGACGGGAATGCCGGCGGTAACCGAATCGGCGCGCAGCTGCCTGAGCACCTCGATGCCGCTCATGCCCGGCAGGTTCAGGTCCATCAGGATGATCTCGGGCCGGTGGGCGCGCGCCAGCGACAGGCCGATGTGGCCGTCGTGCGCCGACAGCAGGCGCAGGTCGTGGCGGAAGCGCACGATCTCTTCCACCAGGCGCAGGTTGGCCGGATTGTCCTCGACATACAACAGCAGGTGCGGGTCCGGCCGTGCGCCGTCTTCGTCGGGCCGGGCCTGGGCCTCGGCCGTTTCGCCGGGCGGCCCTTCCGCCGCCCGGGCCGCCAGCGGCGCCGTGCTGGCCAGCTCGATCCAGAACACGCTGCCCACGCCGGGGCTGCTGGTGACGCCGATATCGCCGCCCATCAGTTCGACCAGGCGCTTGGTGACCACCAGGCCGATGCCGGTGCCCTCCTGGCTGCCGCCTTCCTGGCCGAGCCGGTTGAAAGGCTGGAACAGGCTCGCCACCTGCTCGGCATCGAGGCCGGCGCCTGTGTCCTGCACCGACAGGCGCAGCCGGGTCGGCGACACCTGCTCGCAGGTCACGACCACGGCGCCGGACTCGCGGTTGTATTTCACCGCGTTCGACAGCAGGTTGAGCAGCACCTGCTTCAGGCGCGTTCGGTCGGCCAGCACCACGGCGCCCGGCGTCTCCGGGAACAGCACGCGCACGCCGCGGCCGGCAGCAATCGGCTCGACCATCGTGCGCGTCTCCGCCAGCGTGTCGCTGAGCGCCACCGGTTCCATCGACAGCGTCACCGTGCCCGACTCTACCTTGGCCAGGTCGAGGATCTCGTTGATGAGGGTGAGCAGGTGGCGGCCGCTTTTCAATATATGGCTGGCGAATTCCTTCTTCTGCTCGAGCGTCGAGGGCAGCGTGTCGGAAGTGAGGATCTGGGCGAAGCCGAGGATCGCGTTGAGCGGCGTGCGCAGCTCGTGGCTCATCGAGGACAGGAAGGCCGACTTGGCCTGGTTGGCGCTGCGCGCCTCTTCAATCGCGTTGGCCAGCTCGGCGTTGGCCAGCGCCAGCTGCAGGGTGCGCTCGTCCACGCGCTGCTCGAGCTGCTCGTTCAGGCGCATGACTTCCTGTTGCGCGCGCGAACGCTCCGCCGCCTCGCGCGCGATCTCGCTGCTGGAGGTCTCCAGTTCGCGCGTGCGTCCCTCGATCTCGATCAGCATGGCGTTGAAGGAATCGACCAGCTCCCCCGCCTCGTCGTTGCTGATGCGCGGCGCGCGGCGCGAATAGTCGCGGGTGGCGACGACGTCGCGCGCGATCTCGGTGATGGCCACGATCGGCGCCGTCACCACGTGCCCCATCCTGCGCATCAGGAGGTAGGCCACGCCCATCGCCAGCAGCGTCACCCCCAGCGCGATGCCCAGGTAGTCGCGGGTGCGCGCCAGCAGCTGGTTTTCGGCGCGCAGGTACACGGTGCCGAGCACGTCGCCGTTCTCGACGATGCGCTGGTGGATGACCAGGTGGCGCTCGTCTCCGGCGGCGGCCGCCGGCAGGGTCGCGGGCAGCCCCTGCGCCTCGCCCGGCGCCTGGTACGAGGCAAACAGCGCGCCGTCCGCGTCGTAGATGGCGGCGGCGCGCACCATCGGGCGGGTGCGCAGCAGCGCCAGGTTTTCGTTGGCCAGGCGCGGGTCGTCGAAGCTCAGCGCGGCCGAGGTCATGTGGCCGACCAGCTCGGCCTGGGTGGCCAGGTCGTTCATGAGGCTGCGGTGGTAGCTGCGCAGGTCATAGAAGATGATCACCGCCACCGACACCAGCAGGGCGACCAGCGTGGTCGTCATCACCGCCCTCACCAGTTTGCTGCGGATCGAGCGGCGCGGGCTCATGCGGCCTCCGGCGCCGGCCGGCGGGGCGCGCCGCGGCCTCCGGCGCGGAAATGCCGGTCCACCGGCCGGGACAGAAGAGGCGCAGGGAGCGCAAGGAGCGCCATTGCGGCAGTGCCGCAGGCCTGCGCCGCCCCCTTCCGGTCACGCGCATGTCGTTCGAGCGGCATCCAGGGTCCTACGGAAGACGGAAATGGTATTAATACGAGACCTGCCGGGTGAGCGCGCCGGCGCCCACAGGATAGCCGAGCGCCTCGCCACATGTCGCACGGAACTTTCCGAGATTCCCCCAGTCTTGCTGGCCCGGCTCATGCAGCGGATAGGCGCCTGCGTGTTTCGTGCAATCTTTCCGTGCCGGCGGCACGCGGAGAGCGCTAGAATGAACCCACGCGCCGCCGGTGCGCGCCACAGCGCCGGCCCGCCGCGAATTGTCCAGGAAACCGCCGTACTCAAAGGAGCCTCACGTGACGAACGACATCCTAGATCTTGCTACCCAAGTTGGCCGGGCGCTCGAGGCCAAGCGCCTGGTGCTGGCCACCGCCGAATCCTGCACTGGAGGCGGCGTGTCCCAGGCGATCACCGAAATCCCGGGTTCCACCGGATGGTTCGACTGCGGCTTCGTCACCTATTCCAACCGTTCGAAAACCGAGCTGCTGGACGTGCCGGCCGCGCTCATCGCGCAGTTCGGCTCGGTGAGCGAGGAAGTCGCGGGCAAGATGGCCGAGGGCGCGCTCGCGAATAGCACGGCCGACGTCGCGGTGTCGACCACCGGCATCGCCGGCCCGACCGGCGCCGTACCCGGCAAGCCGGTGGGCACCGTGTGCTTCGGCTGGTCGCGCGGCGACACGACCTATACCGAGCGGCTGGTATTCCAGGGCGACCGCAAGGCGGTGCGCGAGCAGACCGTGGCGCATGCGCTGCGCGGCCTGCTGCGCTTCATCGAGTAAGTCCACATGCGAGCGTGCCCGCGATGATCCCGATGGCGCCGCGCCTGCTGGGCGGGCTGGCGCTGCTCGCAGCCGCCGGTCCGGGGAGTGCGCAAGCCGCGCCCCCTGACGCCTCCACCGTGTACACGGTCTATGCGGCGGGCGACATCGCGCGCTGCAAGCACCCCGACCCGCGCTGGTCCGGCGCCGCGGCCACCGCCAGGCTGGTGGAGCCCCTGTTGCGCGCCAATCCGCGCTCAGCCGTGCTGACGCTGGGCGACCACACCTACCCGGTCGGCGCAGCGAGCGAGTTCGAACGCTGCTATGGTCCGACGTGGGGGCGCTTTCGCGAACGCACCTGGCCGACGCCCGGCAACCACGAATATGCGACACCCGGCGCCGCTCCCTACTTCGCCTATTTCGGCGCGCGGGCCAGGCCCGAAGGACGGAGCTGGTACCGCCTGCGGCTCGGCAGCTGGCTGGTGCTGTCGCTCGACAGCAACCTGACGGGTGCGGCGCACGCCGGGCAGATCGCCTGGCTGCGCGACACGCTGGCGAGCGAAAAAGCCGCCTGCACTCTCGCCTTCTGGCACCATCCGCTGTACACCTCGGGCGGCCACATCGGCTACCAGGGGCGCATGCGCGATGCCTTCGCGCTGCTGCACGCGGCCGGCGCCGAGATCGTCCTGTCCGGCCACGACCACGACTACGAACGCTTCGCACCGCAGGATGCCGACGGCCGGCTCGACCGGGCCAGGGGCGTGCGCCAGTTCGTGGTCGGTACCGGGGGCGCCTATGCCACGCCCTTCCTGCAGTTCACGCCCCACAGCGAAGTGCGCGAAGCCAGCTACGACGGCGTGCTGGAGCTGCGCCTGCTCGACGGCGCCTATGCATGGCGCTTCCTGCCGGCCGACCCGGGACGGGTGCCGGCGGGCGCCACGCCGGACCACGGGCGTGGCCGTTGCCATTGAATCCTTGGCACGCTGTTACTGAATTGCCACTGAATTGCCACTGAATTGCCACTGAATCGCCACTGAGTTGCCACAGGCCTGCCATTGAGCGCCACTGAAGGAGCACTACATGAGATACTTCCGGCTGCTCGTCCTGATATCGATAATGACCACATTCGCTCCACCTTCCGGCGCCCAGACCGCGCCGACGCCCCTGCCCACTGTCGCTTTCGAAAAAACCACGCTGTCCAACGGCCTGCAGCTGATCCTGGTCGAAGACCGGCGCCTGCCGATCGTCGCGGTCAACATCTGGTACCACGTCGGTCCCGCCAACGAGGCGCCCGGGCTGACCGGCTTCGCCCACCTGTTCGAGCACATGATGTTCGCGCAGACGCGCCACATCCCGCGCGGCGTGGCCGACCGCCTGCTGGAGGGCGCCGGCGCCACCGACAGCAACGGCGGCACAGGCTACGACCAGACCAGCTACTACGACACCGTGCCGTCCAACCAGCTGGAACTGGCGCTGTGGGTGCACGCCGACCGCATGGGCTACCTGCTCGACGTGCTCGACCAGAAAGCGCTCAGCATCCAGCAGGACGTGGTGCGCAACGAGCGCCGCCAGACCGTCGAGGACGAACCCTACGGCCTGGTGGAAGAAGCGCTGGCGCATGCGCTGTTCCCGAAAGGCCACCCCTACTACGCTTCGATCATCGGCTCGCACGCCGACATCCAGGGCGCGAAGCTGGACGACGTGCGCGAGTTTTTCGCGCGCTACTACGGCCCGAACAACGCCAGCATCGTCATCGCCGGCGACATCGACAAGGCCAAGGCGCGCGCGCTGGTCGAGCGCTACTTCGGCAGCCTGAAGCGCAGCCCGCCGGTCGCGCGTCCCAGCGTGCTGACGCCGCCGATCACGAGCGAGCGCCGGGTGGTCGTGCACGACCGCGTGGAATTGCCGCGCGTGTTCATGGGCTGGCTCACCCCTTCCGCCTACCAGCCCGGCGACGCCGAGCTGGCGGTGGCGGCCGAGATCCTCGGCGGCGGCAAATCGAGCCGGCTGTACAAGACACTGGTCTACGAGCGCCAGATCGCCCAGGACGTGGACGCCAGCCAGAATTCCCAGGGGCTCGCCTCGACCTTCGTCATCGACGTCACCGCCCGCCCGGGACACGACGCCCGCGAGCTGGAAGCAGCGATCGACGCCGAGCTGGCCCAGCTGCGCGAGCACGGCCCCTCGCAGCGCGAGGTCGAGCGCGCCCGCAACAGCCTCGAAACGGCCCTCCTGAGCGCCGTCGAAAAGCTCGGCGGCGACGGGCTGGCAGACCAGCTCAACCACTACAACCTGTACACGGGCGACCCCGGCTACCTGGCCAAGGACGTGGAACGCCTGCGCCGCATCACGCCAGCCGACGTGCAGCGCGTCGTGCGCAGCTACCTGCGCCGGGAGGCGCGTGCGGTCGTCACCGGCCTACCGGGCAAGCCGGTCATCGACGATCCGCGCTTGCCGCGTGCGCCAAGGGCGGCCAGGGCTGGCAAGCCCGCTGCGAGTGCGTCGACCCTGCCGCCCATGAACACGCCCGAGCCATGGCGCGCGCAGAAGCCGAAGGCCGGCCCGGCGCCGCGTTTCACGCTGCCGCAGGGCGAGTCATTCCGGCTCGCCAACGGCCTCACCGTGATCCACCATTACAACCCGGCCCTGCCCCTGGTATCGAGCCAGCTGGTGGTGCGCAGCGGCAGCGCCGACAACCCGCAAGGCATGCCGGGCCTGGCCGGCTTCACGGTGCAGATGCTGGAAGAAGGCACGGCCACGCGCAGCGCCCCGCAGATCGCCGACGAGATCGCGCAGCTCGGCGCCTTCCTCGATACCGGCAGCAGCGTGGACGCGTCCATCGTGTCGCTGCTGTCGCTGCGCGCGAGCTTCGCCCCTGCGCTCGACGTGTTGGCCGACATCGTGCAGCGTCCCGCCTTCCCCATCGCGGAAGTCGAGCGGCAGCGCGCCAGCCGGGTTGGCGACCTGATCCAGCAGCGCGACGACCCCGAAGCCGTGGCGGCGGTGGCCGCGGCCGGCGCGCTGTACGGCAGCAAGCATCCGAAAGGCTACGGCCAGCTCGGCACTGAGCCGGCGATCCGCAGCGTGACGCGCGACGACCTGGTGGACTTCTGGCGCCGCCACTACGTGCCTGGCAATGCCGCGCTCGTGGTGTCGGGCGATATCTCGCGCGCCGAACTGAAGGCGCTGGCGGAGGCGCGTTTTGGCGCCTGGCCGCAGGCCAAGGCGCCCGGCGGCGGCCCGGGCGACCCCGCCGGAACGCGGGCGCGCCTGGTCCTCGTGGACCAGCCGGGCGCGGTGCAGACCGCACTGCGGGTGACCGGCATCGGCGTGGCCCGCGATACCGAGGACTTCGCAGCTCTGCAAGTCATGAACGGTGCGCTCGGCGGCATGTTCTCCAGCCGCCTCAACGACAACCTGCGCGAGACCAAGGGCTATACCTACGGCATTTCCTCGTACTTCCGCTACGACCGCACGCCGGGTCCCTTCGTCATCGCCGGCAGCGTGCAACGCGAGGCCACCGGCGACTCGGTGCGCGAGATCCTCAAGGAAGTGAACGGGATGCGCGACGCACCGCTGCCGGCTTCGGAGCTGGCCGCGGCGCGCGACGCCCAGGTGCTGTCGCTGCCGGGGCAGTTCGAAACCAATGCCGACATCGGCGCCAGCCTGAGCGAGAGCTTCATCTACGGGCTGCCGCTCGACTACTACGCCCGCCTGCCCGGCCAGCTCGCCGGTGTCACGGCGGAGCAGGTGCAGGCGGCGGCGCGCGAGTACCTGGTACCGGAGCGCCTGAGCGTCGTGGCCGTCGGCGACGGCAAGCGCATCCTGCCGCAGCTGCAACAGCTCCACCTGGGACTGATGGAAATACGAGACAGCGATGGGCAGCCGGCGCCCGCGCGCCAGGGCAGGCCTCGCTGAGGACGGGCTGGCTACCTCGAACCCGCAATGCACCGCATGCCTGCCGCCGTCACGGCAGCCGTCGCACATGGCGGAAGCGGGCGTAACGGTTCAGCAGGTCGTTGATCAGCTGGTCGCGGGTGTAGCCGGTCACGTCGTGCTGCTGGTCGCCCTCGGAGCCCTGGGCCATCGCCCGGTAATGCCGGCGTTCCTGCGTCGCCCCGCTCGTCCCGGCCCAGGCAAAGCTGGGAGAGCGGAAGCTGCGCGCGCGGACCGTGTACCGGAACACGCCGCGATCGCCGTGCGGCACCTGCAGGTCGAGCTGGCCGTCGCGATAGTGCGATTCCGGCGCCAGGCCGTTTTCCCGCATCTGGGCCTCCACCGCTTCCAGCGCCGATCGCGCCGTCTCCTCCAGGAAAACGCTGATCTCGGCCTTGTCGTGGAAACTGGTGATGTTGCTCAGGCGCTGCTGCCAGCTCAAGCTGGCGGATTCCGGCAGCGTATCGACGGCGGCCGAGAGGTCGATGGCCCCCTTCACTTCCGTCTGCAAGGCCCGCAGCAGGCCGTAGCAAATGAACAGCATGATGATGGCGAAGGGCAGCGCGCTTGCGAGCGCCGCCGTCTGGAGCGCCTGCAATCCTCCCGCGACCAGCAGCACGGCCGCCACCACGCCTGCGCAGATGGCCCAGAAGACACGCTGCCAGACCGGCGGATTCTCCGCCGCGCCAGAGGTGATCATGTCGATCACGAGGGCGCCCGAATCGGCGGAAGTCACGAAGAAGGTAATCACCAGCAGGGTGGCGATGCCGGAAGCGATCGTCGAGAGCGGCAACTGCTCCAGTACCTCGAACAGCGCCACGGGCAGGTTGTCGGCGACGGTCCGCGCGATGGGCGCCACGCCACCCAGGTCGAGTGCGATGGCGGTGTTGCCGAAGACGGTCATCCACAGGAAGGTGAACAGCACCGGCACGAACAGGACGCCGGTCACGAACTCGCGGATGGTGCGTCCGCGCGAGATGCGGGCAATGAACATGCCGACGAAGGGCGACCACGAAATCCACCAGCCCCAGTAGAACAGCGTCCAGTCGCCGAGCCAGGTGTTGGGCTCGTAGGCGTACATGCGGAAAGTCCTTTGCACGACCGCGCCCAGGTAGGCGCCGATGTTCTGGACATAGGCCTGGAGCAGGAAAACGGTCGACCCGGCAATCAGCACGAACACGAGCAGTGCGACTGCCAGCACGATGTTGAGTTCGGACAGGCGCTTGACGCCCTTGTCGAGTCCCATCCCGGCCGACAGGGTCGCGAGGCCGGTGATGACGACGATCAGGATGACCTGCACCGTCGTGCTGACGGTGAGGCCGAACAGGTGGGCGAAGCCGGCATTGACCTGCAGCACGCCGAATCCCAGCGAGGTCGCGACACCGAACATGGTGCCCAGCACGGCGAAGATATCGATGACGTGGCCGATCGGACCGTGGATCCGCTTGCCGATCAGTGGGAACAGGGCCGAGCGCAGGGTGAGCGGCAGGCCGCGCCGGAACGCGAAGTAGGCCAGCGCCAGCCCGATGACGATATAGATTGCCCAGGCATGCACGCCCCAGTGAAAGAAAGTCAGGACCATCGCCTGGCGGGCCGACTCGACCGTGCCGCCCTCGCCCACCGGCGGCCGCGAATAATGCTGGATCGGCTCGGCGACGCCGAAGAACAGCAGGCCGATGCCCATGCCGGCGCTGAACAGCATGGCGAACCAGGACAGGTAGCTGTATTCGGGCTCGCTGTCGTCGGGACCGAGCTTGACGTCGCCGTACCGGCTCAGCATCAGGAAGATCACGAAGATCAGGAACAAGGCCACGGCCAGGATATAGAACCAGCCGAAGTCACGCACGATATGGGCCTGGAGCGTGGCGAACACGCTTCCCGCCCCGTCCGGGAACAGGGCGCCGAGCAGGACGAAGGCAAGGATCAGGAAGGCCGAGATAAAGAACACGGGCGGATTGATCTGCATCCGCATGCGCGGGGCCGCATGGGCAGTCTGCTTCGGATCGGTATCGGACATCGATGCATTTCCTTCACTGTAACGCTGCGCGAATCGCCTGGCGCGCTCCCATCGGATGTTCGCCCCACGGGCCGTGCAGGCCGGCGCGGTGCGGGAAGCCGGGACGATTCGCCGGCATGCCTGCCGCAGGCGTGTTGCAAGAACGAGGCGCCGGTCGTACCCTTCAGTCCTAGCATGGGGAAGCTTATCATTCACGGGTCCTGTCAACAGCCCGATTGAACGCGTGTCCCGCCCGTCGGCGGCGTATGCGCCATGGCGGACGGCTTCCCGCCGCGCCTGCGCACCAGGGCTGCCGTGCGTCCGCCATGCCGCGTCTTCATGTAGAGTGGGTGGCGCGCATGATCCGGTCTCGCACGGACACGGTCTTTCCCTAGTACGACGACCCTCGTATCCACGAAAGATGACGATGCACTTCCTACGCTTTCCCGGGCTTTCTGTCCCGCCCCTGCCCGGGGCCGGACACGGTCGATGCGGCGTGCCATGACAGTCGACCTGTTGCTGGCAGCCGCCAGGAGTTTCCTGTTCGTGCTGGTGACCATGCTGCCCATTCTCAATCCGGCCGCGACGGCGCCCATCTTCCTGAGCATGACCGACGGCGCTTCGCCCGCGACCCGCACCCTGTTGGCGCGCCGTATCGCGCGCAATATGTTCTGGCTGATGAGCGGGTCGATGCTCATCGGTTCGTATGTCCTCGATTTTTTCGGCATTTCGCTTCCCATCGTGCGGATCGGGGGCGGTCTGCTGCTGGCCTCGGTCGCGTGGCGCCTGCTGGGCGCCACGCCGCAGACCCAGGACAGCCGGGCAGCCCTGGCGGAAGCCTTCACGCCGGACCATGCTCACCGGCAGGCGTTTTATCCACTCACCTTTCCCATCAGCTGCGGTCCGGCCTCGATCTCCGTCGCCATCACCGTCGGCGTTACCCTGCACGATGTGGAGCTCGTCGTTTCCCTGGCGCGCATGGGCGCCGCCCTGGTGGCGCTGGCCGTCATCGGCGTCCTCCTGTATCTCGCTTTCCGCTATGGGGAACATTTCCTGCGCCTGATCGGCGAAGCCGGCACGGCGGTCTTCCTGCGGCTGACGGCCTTCATCCTGCTCTGTCTCGGCGTGCAGATCGTCTGGGATGGCGTCCGCGAATTGATGATGGAAATAACGGCTTTCTCCACGCAGCCTCCGACGATCCACACGGCGCGGCGCTTAACGCTTGCCGGGGCGATGCATGGCTGAATGTCGTCCGCCCTGGGCAGCCGTCGCGCTCGCCGTCCCGGTCTGCATGGGCTGCAAGGGGGCGGCAGCGCAAACGCCCTTTGTCGTCGATGCGTACGGTTCGCTGCGCATGCAAGCGGAAAGGGTGAGCCCGGACCGACGCGACCGCCTCGGTGCGTACACGTCGGTGCGGGACGCCTACTCGCGGCTGGGAGTGAAGGTCGAGTATCCGCTCGATGCCGGGCTGGCGCTGGTGGGACAGCTCGAGGTCCCCGTCGATTCCGCCAACGTCCGGCTGCGCGACCCCTACGACCGCGAAGACCCGCTGCGGCTTGCCCACATCGGGTTGCGCGGGCGGTTCGGCACGATCAGCTACGGCCAGCAGTGGATGCCCTACTACAATGCGATTGCCGCACCGACCGACATGTTCAGCACCTACTACAGCGGTTTCGCGACCTATACCGTGTTCCGGGTTTCCCGGACGCTTGCGTATCGATCGCCGGAGCTCAGGGGACTGTCCTTCGCCGCTGCGTACGCGGGCAGCGCTGCCAACCTCCGTTCGACCTCGCGCATCGCTGCACGGCGCTGGCAGGCGAGCGCCGCCTATACCCATGGCGATACCCGCATCGCCGTGGGTATCGACGACCGCGGCAATGCGGGCCATGGGCATAACCGGCTGGTCGGCCTGTCCGCCAGTCATCAGCTTGGCAAGCTGTATCTCGCAATGAAGTACGAGATATTCGACACCGGCAATCGCCAGCCAGGCAGCTTTTCAAGCGACGGCAATCGCGCCGTCAATCTGTTTGGCAGTTACGTCCTGGGGAAGAGCACCCTCAAGCTGATGCTTGCGAAACTGGAAAACTACGGCGGCAATATCGTCCATGCCGGCGTCGACTACAAGCTGTCCGACCAGCACACGCTCTTTGCTGAAATGTATCGTGAAGCTGACACGGCCGCCCTGACGGGGCCGCGGGGCGGATTGGCGGACGTGAATGCCTGGATCGGTGGCGGGCATGTTCTTGCGGTCGGCTTTCGCTACGATTTCTGAAGCGTAGCGCGAAGCCTGGCCGGGCCATCCGATCGACGCCGCTTGCCTCGGCTCGCCATCTGGCATAACATGTGAACAAATCTTCACATATTGAATATGACAACTCCATCCGAATTCGAACACGCCGCCGGCGCTGTCGAGGAACTGGCCGACCTGTTCCACCTGCTCGGCGACGCCACCCGCCTGCGCATCGTGCTGGCCTGCCTGGCCCAGCCGACCGCGGTGGGCGACATCGCCGCCTCGCTCGACCTGTCCAGTTCGCTGGTCAGCCACCACCTGCGCCTGCTGCGCGCCGCACGCATCGTCAAGGCCGAGCGCCACGGCAAGCAGGTCTTCTACTCGGCTGCCGACGCCCACATCAGCGGCCTGCTTGCCAACATGTTCGAACACATCGCCGAACCAGCCAACGGAATGGACGCATGAGCACCACGCACGCACACGACCACCATGGTCACGATCACCACGACCATGACCACGGCCACGACCACGGTCACCATCACGGTTTCGGCCACCACCATCACCACATGCCCGACCCGGCCGGCAACGGGCGCGCGTTTGCCCTGGCGATCGGCGTCAACGCGCTGTTCGTGGCGATCGAATTCGTCTACGGCTTCATCGCCCACTCCACCGCCCTGATGGCGGACGCCGGCCACAACCTGTCCGACGTGCTCGGCCTCATGCTGGCCTGGGGCGCGGCGGTGCTGGCGAAGAGCGCGCCGACGGGACGCTACACCTATGGCCTGCGCGGTTCGTCGATCCTGGCGGCGCTGGCCAACGGCCTGCTGCTGATGGTGGCCTGCGGCGCCATCGCGTGGGAAGCCGTGCAGCGCTTCACCGAACCGGCGCCCGTGCAGGGCATGACGGTGGCGATCGTCGCGGCGATCGGCGTCGTGATCAACGGCTTCTCGGCCTGGCTGTTCATGGCCGGCAGCAAGGGCGACCTGAACCTGCGCGGCGCCTACCTGCACATGGCCGCCGATGCCGCGCTGTCGCTGGGCGTGGTGATCTCGGGGCTGGCCATCATGGGCACCGGCTGGACCTGGATCGACCCGGCGGTGAGCCTGGCGATCGTGGTGGTGATCGTGCTCGGCACCTGGTCGTTGCTGCGCGAATCGGTGCTGCTGTCGATGGCGGCGGTGCCGCCCGGCGTGGATGCGGGCGCCGTGCGCGGTTTCCTGTGCGGCCAGCCGGGCGTGAAGGAAGTGCACGACCTGCACATCTGGGCCATGAGCACCACCGAGAACGCGCTGACGGCCCACGTGGTGATGCCGGGCGGGTATCCGGGAGACCGGGTGCTGGACGGGATGGTGGCCAAGCTGCGGAGCGACTTCGGGATCCACCATTGCACGCTGCAGGTGGAGGAAGGAACGACGCATCATGACTGTGCGCTGGAGGGTCATGATCATGGGCACGATCATGACCATCATCAAGCGCATGCGCACTGAGTGCGATTCAAGCTGAAAGACGATACGAAGCTGGATTCCCGCCAAGGCCCGGGCGCAGTGACAACGCTCGCTTAGCCAGCCAGGTTCGCGTACAGCGCCGTACTCAAATACCGTTCCCCGAACGAGGGAATGATCGTCACGATCAGCTTCCCCGCATTCTCCGGCCGCTGCGCCACCTGCATCGCCGCCCACAGCGCAGCCCCTGACGAAATGCCGACCAGCAGCCCTTCTTCGCGGGCCGCCGCGCGCGCGGTCTCGAAGGCATCCTCGTTCTTCACGGTGATCACTTCGTCGTAGACGCCGGTATTGAGCACGGCCGGCACGAAGCCGGCGCCGATGCCCTGGATCGGGTGCGGTCCCTTGCTCCCTTTCGACAGCATCGGCGAGGCTTCCGGTTCCACGGCAATGGTCTGGAAGCCCGGCTTGCGCGCCTTCAGGACTTCGCTCACGCCCGTGATGGTGCCGCCGGTGCCGACGCCGGCCACCAGGATGTCGACCCGGCCGTCGGTGTCGCGCCAGATTTCCTCGGCCGTGGTGTTGCGGTGGATCTCGGGGTTGGCCGGGTTGTTGAATTGCTGCGGCATGAAGCAATTCGGGTCGGAGGCCACCAGTTCCTCGGCGCGGCGGATCGCACCCAGCATGCCTTCGCTGCCGGGCGTGAGCACCAGCTCGGCCCCATAGGCGCGCAGCAGCATGCGCCGCTCGTTGCTCATGGTTTCCGGCATCACCAGCCGGCAGCGGTAGCCGCGCGCGGCGCACACCATCGCGAGCGCGATGCCGGTGTTGCCGCTGGTGGGTTCGACGATGATCGTGTCGGGCTTGATCAGCCCGGCCCGCTCGGCCGCTTCGATCATGGCCAGGCCGATGCGGTCTTTCACGCTGTGTGCGGGATTGTGGTACTCGAGCTTGCCGACGATCTCGGCAGCCGCGGTCGGGGCCAGCCTGCGGATCCGTACGAGTGGGGTGTTGCCGATGAGTTCAGTAACATCATTCGCGATGCGCATGCCGGTCTCCGATTAAGTGACGCCCCTGACAATTCCCACCATGGCGGCGTTGCATCGTCTCGCCGTACTGGCGTACTGGCTCGCGGTCCGCCGCAGCGGCGATGCGCCTTGCCCTGGTGGTTTTGTCAGGCGCTATTAGACTTTATTTGATGTTCACCAGTTCGACATCGAAAATCAGGTCGGCATCGGGCGGGATCATGCCGCCGGCGCCGCGCGGACCGTAGGCCAGCGCGCTCGGGATGACCAGGGTGCGCTTGCCGCCGATCTTCATGCCAGCCACGCCCTGCTCCCAGCCCTTGATGACGCGGCCGGCGCCCAGCTGGAACTCGAGCGGATCGCCGCGGTCGAGCGAGGAGTCGAACTTCTTGCCGCGCTGCTTGGGCGCCAGCGGCTTGTGCAGCCAGCCGGTGTAGTGCACCAACACCGTGGCGCCCGGGGTGGCTTCACGGCCCTTGCCGACCACCCGGTCGATGATCTCGACCTGCGGCGCCGGCGGAGCCGGAGGCGCCTGGACCTGCGGCGCCGGTTGGGCGGCCTCGGGCTGGGTCGCCTGCGGCACGGTCTGCTGCTCGGGCGCGGGCTGGGTGGTGGGCTTGGACGCGTCCTGTTGCTGGGCGGCGGTGTCCTGGGCGGCGGCGCCGGCGGCAGCGGCCAGCAGCAGTGCTGCGAATGCGGTACGACGGATCATGTGGGCTCTTCCATCAAAGTGATCAATAAGGGCACGGATGCCCGTAACTGATCCTATGATAGCAAGGCCTCTTCCGCTTGCACAGTTTGCTCTTGAGTAACAGTCGTAACAGTCTCGGCGGCGGCATCCACCGGCTCCGCGTTCGCGACGTCCGCGTCCGCGACGTTCGCGTTCGCGACGTCCGCGTCTGCGGCGTCCGCCAGCTTGCGCAGCAGGTGGCCGGCCGCCACCATGCCGAAGGTCGCGGTGACGACCATGCTCGATCCGAAGCCGGCGCAGTTCAGGCCGGTGACGCTGTTCGGGTCGAGCGTGCAGGCGTCGCCCGTTTCCGGGTAGCGCAGCGGTTCCATCGAGAACACGGCGTCGATGTGGTACTTGTTCTTTTCGCCCTTGGCGAAACCGTACCGCGCGCGCAGGATCTTGCGCACCTTTTTCAGCAGCGGCTCCTGCTCGGTGCGGGCCAGGTCGCGCACTTCGATTTTCGTGGGGTCGGTCTGGCCGCCCGCGCCGCCGATGACGATCAGGGGCAGCTTGTTGGCGCTGCAATACGCGATCAAGGCTGCCTTCGATTTGACGCCGTCGATGGCGTCGACCACGTAATCAAAACCCTTGTTGGCGATCATGCTCTCGATGTTGTCCGGATCGATGAAGTCCTCGACCAGGGTGACCTTGCAGAACGGGTTGATCTGCGCGATGCGCTCCTTCAGGGCCTCGATCTTCGGCATGCCGATGGTCGAGGTGAGCGCCTGCAACTGGCGGTTGATGTTCGATTCGGCCACGTTGTCGAGGTCGATCAGGGTCAGGTGGCCGACCGCGCTGCGCGCCAGCGCCTCGACGATCCAGGACCCGACGCCGCCGACGCCGATCACGCAAACGTGCGCCCCACGGAAGCGTTCGAGCGCACGCTCGCCGTAGAGGCGCGCAATCCCGCCGAAGCGGCGTGCAAAATCGACTTCGTCGTCAAAGGTAGCGGCGAGCGTAGGGGTGGCAGTCAGGTTCATCCCGCCATTTTAACGGACCTCGCTTGCGCATCTGCACTAAAATAGCTCCTAGTCAATCAAATTCTTCTCGTGTGTCAACAAAACACCCATGACCCTGAACCTCCACGACACCGCCCCCGACTTCGACCAGCCGATCGCCGTCCTCAAGCATTGCCACAACCGCATCCGCAAGCAGCTGGCGACCCTCGACAAGCTGCTCGCCCACCTGCCGGAATTCGGCGCCGACGAACAGGCGCGCCAGGCCGCGCAAGCGGTGCTGAACTACTTCGAGAAGGCGGCCCACCTGCACCACGACGACGAGGAGCAGGACCTGATCCCGATGCTGCGCGCCGTGGCCCATGGCGAGGACGCGGCCACGCTGCAGGCGCTGGCGCCGGTGATCCTGCAGGACCACAAGGACATGGACGCACTGTGGCAGGACTTGCACGAGCAATTGACCGCCATCGCCGAGGGGCATGCGGCGACGCTGTCGGCCAGCGCCGTGCAGCGCTTCTGCCAGCGCTACCTTGCGCACATGGAGCGCGAGGAAGGCACGATGGCGCCGATGGCGCTGCGCCTGTTCAGCCCTGGGCAGATGGCGCAACTGGGCCGGGCGATGCAGGTGCGCCGCGGGATCGCCCAAGCTGCGGGTGAACCCGCGGAAGGAGCCGCGTCTGCCCCGTCGATCGGCCAGGCCGTCGCCGACCTGCGCAAGGACTACGGCCAGGCCAGCCTGAACGAGTCCGATGTGATGGATGACCCGATGCTCCAGTTTACCCAGTGGTTCGAGCAGGCCCTGAAGGCCGAGGTGAACGAGCCGAACGCCATGTCGGTGGCCACCGTCGCTGCCAACGGCCGTCCGAGTTCGCGCATCGTGCTGGTCAAGCAGTTCGACGAACGCGGCTTTACCTGGTACACCAACTACGACAGCCGCAAAGGCCAGGAGTTAGAGGACAATCAATACGCAGCGCTGTTGTTCTTTTGGAGCGAACTCGAACGTCAGGTTCGCGTCGAAGGACGAGTAGAGCGTACATCGGGCGAGGAAAGCGACCGGTATTTCCGCAGCCGGCCGCTCAAGAGCCGCCTGTCGGCCATTGCCTCGCAGCAAAGCGCTCCCATCGGCAGCCGTGCCGAGCTGGAACAGAACTACGAGGCCGTGGCACGGCAGGCGGGTGAAGATCCGGCGCGTCCAGGCAACTGGGGCGGTTTCCGCCTCGTGCCCGAGCGCCTGGAATTCTGGCAGGGGCGCCGCTCCCGCTTCCACGACCGCATCGTCTACGAGCGGCGGGAAGACGGCAGCTGGACGCGCCAGCGTTTGCAACCCTAGGCCGGACGCCGCGCAGGTCGCATCGTGCGCGGCGCACCGGCTTGCACAGCCGGAGGTGCGCCGTGTTCGAGCAAATGGTGTTGTCCGCCTGGAACGCAGGCCTGCGTGACAAGCTGTCCCTGCCCCTGCGGGTGGAACTGTGGGATGGCCGGCAACTCGAGTTTTCCTCCGCGACGCCGGGCGCGATAGCGGGCGCACCCCCGGGCGACCCGTCGCCGCGCGTCACCATCCGGGTGCCCGACCGCGCCGCCCTGCGCTACCTGCGCTCGCCCTCGCTCTACAGCCTCGGCCGCGCCTATGTCGAGGGCGCGATCGACATCAAGGGGCGGGCCGCCGATATCATCAACGTCGGCAACGCCCTGGCCGCCTGCCTGGACAAGGGACGCAGCCGCCTGGGCCGGATGCTCCGTCTCGGCGACCGTCTTGCGCCCCATACGCGCGAGACCGACGCCGAAGCGATCCGCTACCACTACGACGTCTCCAACGACTTCTACGCGGCCTGGCTCGACCCGGCCATGGTGTATTCCTGCGCCTACTTCGAGAACGGCGGCGAGGACCTCGCCACCGCCCAGCAAAAGAAGATCGACCACGTCCTGCGCAAGATCGACCTGCGCCCCGGCCAGCTGCTGCTCGACATCGGCTGCGGCTGGGGCGCCCTGGTGCTGCGCGCCGCGCAGGCATTCGGCGCGCGCTGCATCGGCGTCACCCTGTCGGAAAACCAGGCGGCCCTGGCGCGCGAGCGGGTTGCGCGCGCCGGCTTGTGCGGGCAGGTCGAGATCCGCCTGCAAGACTACCGCGACGTCGACGGGCAGTTCGACCGCATCACCAGCGTGGGGATGTTCGAGCACGTTGGCGTGCAGCAGCTGCCCGCCTACTTCTTACGCGTGAACCGGCTGCTCGCGCCCGACGGCGTCGCGATGAACCACGGGATCACGACCAGCAATGTCGACAACAGCGCCACGCCCTACGGCGGCGGCGCCTTCATCGGCCAGTACGTGTTCCCGCATGGCGAACTGGCGCACCTGTCCACCGTGGTGCGGGCCATGCAGGAAGGCGGCCTGGAAGTGCGCGACGTGGAAAACCTGCGCCGCCATTACGCCCGCACCTGCGCGATCTGGACCGACAATGTCGAGAACAATGCGGAGCACATCCGGACGCTGACGGACGAAAAGCGTTTCCGCATCTGGCACCTCTACCTGGCCGGCTGCGCGTATGCCTTCGCCCATGGCCGCATCAGCCTGTACCAGATCGTGTGCGGGAAGGCGGAAGGCGATGTGGCGCGACTGCCCTGGTCGCGCAGCTACATGTACCGCTGACCACGCCTGCCGACGGCGCGTTCAGCAATCGGCAAGATCAGCGGGCACGGCATTGCAAGGGCAAACTACCACCGCGCGGTCGGCAAGCCGAGCGCCCTACTTCAAACGCGCGGAAAAGGTCTTGCGAAACTTCGCCACCTTCGGCGCCACCACGAAGGCGCAGTAGCCCTGCAGCGGATGCTGCGCGAAGTAATTCTGGTGATAGTCCTCGGCCTTGTACCAGGTTTCCTGCGGCAGCAGCTGGGTCACGATGGGCGCGTCCCACACCGCCGCCATCTCGGCCATCACCTGGCGCGCGGTCGACTCCTGCTCCGGCGAGTTCGTGAAGATTACCGAACGATATTGTGGGCCGACATCGTTGCCCTGGCGGTCGGGCGTGGTCGGGTCATGGATGGTGAAGAAGATCTCGAGGATGTCGCGGTAGCTGATCACCGAGGGGTCAAACTCCACGCGCACCACTTCGGCATGGCCGGTGGTGCCAGCGCACACTTGCTCGTAGCTTGGTTTGTCCACGTGGCCGCCCATGTAGCCCGATTCCACGCGCGTCACGCCACGCGCTTCCAGGTAGACCGCCTCCACGCACCAGAAGCATCCTCCACCCAGGATGGCTATTTCATTCGCTGTTTGCTCGCTCATCGCACACCTTGATGTCGTCAGTTTTGATAGTTCTTAATGTAACGCAAAGCAGAGGTGCGTGCAGTGCGCTTTGGTCGCGGAAGCGGCCGGGGGCCCGACAGTGGCATAATGGCGTTCAATGAATACACGTGCTCCCCGCGCCACGACGCGCGGCTTCGATTCGGCGCATTTTCGCCATGCCCTGTCGCAATTCGCTACCGGTGTCACCGTCATCACCACGCGTCTTGCCGACGGCTCGTTCCGCGGGCTCACCGCCAGTTCCTTCAACTCGGTCTCGCTCGAGCCTCCGCTCGTCCTGTGGAGCCTGGGCGCCGGCGCCAACAGCCTGCCCATCTTCAGCGGCAACTCGCATTACGTCATCAACGTGCTGGCCGCCGGCCAGCAGGAACTGGCGCTGCGCTTCTCGCGCCGCACCGAGAATCCCTTCGAGGGCGTCGACTACGAACTGTCGCGCACCGGCCTGCCGATCCTGAAGGGCGTCTCGGCCTGGTTCGAATGCCACAACCGCAGCCGCTATCCGGAAGGCGACCACGTCATCTTCGTCGGCGAAGTCGAGGAGTGCGCCGTGCATCCGCAATCGGCCCTGCTGTTCCACAGCGGACGATTCGGCGCGACCGGCTGATCGCCGTCAGGGTGCAGCTGGCGAGGATCGCGCCAGCTCTTCAGGTTTGCAGCTGGCGAGGATCGCGCCAGCTCTCCGGAGTATCAGGCAAGTCCGAAGGCAGCTCCCGCCCTACCATCTCTTCACCTTGACGCCGCATCGTGCGGCGCCTGGCAATTCATGGAGAAGAGAACATGTCCAAAGTCTGGTTCATCACGGGCGCCGGCCGCGGCATCGGTGCGGAAATCGCCCACGCAGCCCTTGCCGCCGGCGACCGCGTCGTGGCCGCCGCCCGCAGCCTTGCACAACTGCAATCCACCTTCGCGGCGGCCGATCCGGCACGCATCGCGCTGGTCGAGCTCGACGTTGCCCGGGAAGCGCAGGCCCCCACGGCGATCGAGGCAGCCCTGGCCCGCTTCAGCCGCATCGATGTGCTCGTCAACAATGCCGCCTACGGCCTGCTGGGCAACTTCGAGGAACTGTCGCCGCAAGAAATCCAGCATCAGTTCAACGTCAACGTCTTCGGCGTCATGCACGTGCTGCGTGCGGCCCTGCCGGTCCTGCGGGCGCAGCGTGCCGGCCACGTCATCAACATCGCCTCGATCGCCGGTCGTGCCGGATTCGACGGCGCCTCGGTGTATTGCGCCACCAAGTATGCCATCGAAGGCCTGTCGTCTTCGCTGTCGCTGGAACTGGCCAAGTTCGGCATCGCGCTGACCACCGTCGAGCCGGGCTTCTTCCGCACCGACTTCCTTGACCAGAGCTCGGTCCGCTACGGCCAGAAAGTGATCGAGGATTACGCCGTCCATGGCTCGGTCGAGAATGCCTACGGCGCCTACCATGGCAAGCAGCTGGGCGATCCGGCCAAGCTCGGCGCTGCCGTGGTCGAGCTGGCCGGCATGGCGCATCCGCCGCAGCATTTCCTGGCCGGCAGCGATGCGCTGGCCATGGCGCACGCGGAAATCGACGCGCGGCTTACCGAAATGAACGCCATGGCCGAGCTGTCGCGTTCGACGGACCACGCCGCCTGAGCAGCCGCACCTGGACTGGTGGTATCCTGCGATCGACAAGGCCATGAACTCGCCCGACCAGCTCCCCCTCCTCGCCGGCGCCCAGGCGGCCCGGCCGCCCGACAGCCCCGCCGTGCCCGCGCTGGCGCGGCTGGCGCGGCTGCTCGTGGCCAACGCGCCGCAGGACGGCTCGTTCGAGACCTGCATCCCGGGCGTGCATGCGATCCGCGCCTCGACCACCAGCGCCGAGCTGGTCCACGGCCTGCACCGCCCTGCCCTGTGCATCGTCGCGCAGGGCGCGAAGACCGTCATGCTGGGCGACGAGTCTTACGAGTACGATCCATCGCGCATGATGATCTTTTCGCTGGACTTGCCGATCGCCGCCATGATCCGCCAGGCCAGCGTGGCGGCGCCCTATCTGTCGTTCCGGCTCGACTTCGACCTGGAGCGGCTGGCGGAACTGATCCTGAAGGTGTATCCGGACGGTGTGCCGGCAGTGCACGGCGGCGATACGGCGCGGCGCGCGGTCTACGTGGCGCAGGCGGGCGAGGCGATCATCGACGCCGCGGCGCGGCTGATGGCGCTGGCCGGCCAGCCCGAGGATGCCGCCCTGCTGGCCCCGCTGGCCATCGAGGAGATCATGCTGCGCCTGCTGCGCGGTCCCTTCGGCGCGCGCCTGGCCCAGCTCGGCCGCGCCGAGTCGCACCGCATCGGCAAGGTGGTGGCGTGGATCCGCCGTCACTACGACCAGCCGATCCGCATCGGCGACATGGCCGAGCTGGCGCACATGAGCCCCTCGTCCCTGCATGAACACTTCAAGTCGCTCACGTCGATGAGCCCGCTGCAATTCCAGAAGACCTTGCGCCTGCAGGAAGCACGCCGCCTGATGCTGTCGGCCGGCATGGATGCGGGCCTGGCCTGCCAGCGTGTCGGCTATGCCAGCCCCTCGCAGTTCAGCCGCGAATATGCGCGCCATTTCGGCTCGGCCCCGACCAGGGACATGGTGCGCCTGCGCAACGCCGGCCTGGCGCATACCGTGTCGTTTACGCAATAAAGCGGATCGGCATTGCCAGCCGAGCAAAAATGAAAATGGCTGTCGCAGATTCAAAAGATGCGGCGCCGGGTCGTTCCTATAATGATCGGGCTATGGCGTGGCCCAGGGACGGGTGCGCGCCGCGTCATTGTAAGAACAACCCATCGAGACAGGAAGATCCATGAGCCATTCCGATTCGCCCCGCAAAGCCGCCTTCCACTGGGACGACCCCCTGCTGCTGAACAGCCAGCTGACCGACGAAGAGCGCATGGTGCGCGACGCCGCGGCGAGCTACTGCCAGGACAAGCTGCAGCCGCGCATCCTCGAGGCCTTCCGCCACGAGCGCATGGACACGTCGATCTTCCGCGAAATGGGCGAACTCGGCCTGCTCGGCCCGACCATTCCGGAACAGTACGGCGGCCCGGGCCTGAACTACGTCGCCTACGGCCTGATCGCGCGCGAGGTCGAGCGCGTGGACTCCGGCTACCGCTCGATGATGAGCGTGCAGTCCTCGCTGGTCATGGTGCCGATCTTTGAATTCGGCAATGAGGAAACCAAACAGAAGTACCTGCCCAAGCTGGCCACCGGCGAATGGATCGGCTGCTTCGGCCTGACCGAGCCGAACCACGGTTCCGACCCCGGTTCGATGGTGACCCGCGCCCGCAAGGTCGAGGGCGGCTATTCGCTCACCGGTTCCAAGATGTGGATCACCAATTCGCCGGTGGCCGACGTGTTCGTGGTCTGGGCCAAGGACGACGAAGGCGCGATCCGCGGCTTCGTGCTGGAAAAAGGCTGGAAGGGCCTGAGCGCACCGGCGATCCACGGCAAGTTCGGCCTGCGCGCTTCAGTCACGGGCGAGATCGTCATGGACGAAGTGTTCTGCCCGGAAGAAAACGCCTTCCCGGACGTACGCGGACTGAAGGGTCCGTTCACCTGCCTGAATTCGGCACGCTACGGCATCGCCTGGGGTGCGCTGGGCGCGGCCGAGGACTGCTGGCATACCGCGCGCCAGTATGTGCTGGACCGCAAGCAGTTCGGCAAGCCGCTCGCCGCCAACCAGCTGGTGCAGAAGAAGCTGGCCGATATGCAGACCGAGATCACCCTCGGCCTGCAGGGCTGCCTGCGCCTGGGCCGCATGAAGGACGAAGGCACGGCCGCGGTCGAGATCACCTCGATCATGAAACGCAATTCCTGCGGCAAGGCGCTCGATGTCGCCCGCACCGCACGCGACATGCTCGGCGGTAATGGCATTTCGGACGAGTTCGGCATTGTGCGCCACATGGTCAACCTCGAGGTGGTCAACACCTATGAAGGCACCCACGACATCCATGCGCTGATCCTCGGCCGCGCACAGACCGGCATCGCCGCGTTCTGATCCCCCGGGCGCGCCGCTGCCCGGCGGCGCGCTTTCCTGCAGGGTTGTGTCTTTTCTGCAATTTTCTTTTCGATTTTCAATCGTGCTTCGTAAATACATTGCACATTTGCGTTAGGATAGTTATCCAAGTCGCATAACACGACCAATCCAGTTTGGACCATCGCGAGAGGCTGCATGAGCGCCCCTGAGGGACCGCAATCACCTGCTGTCGCCGACGCGCACGTCGCGAACGCGTATGTCGCCAACGCGTATGTCGCCAACGTGCATGGTGCCGACGCGCATGTCCTGTCGCTCGAGCTGCTGCTCCAGAACCTGCCGGGTGCGGCCTACCGTTGCCGCAACGACGGCAAGTGGACGATGGAATTCGTCAGCGCCGGCGTCGAACAGCTCACCGGCCATCCTCCCGCCGCCTTCCTGGCGCGGCCCGGCATCAGCTTCGCCAGCCTGATCCTTCCCGAAGACCGGCCCCTGGTCGAAAACCGTATCGCCACGGCCCTGCAGCAGGGACTGAGCTTCCAGCTGACCTACCGCATCCGCTGCGCGAACGGCGCGCTGAAATGGATCTACGAACAGGGCGCTGCGCCGCCGTCGGGCGGCGGCCGGGTGCTGGAAGGCTTCCTGTTCGACTACACCCGGCTGCACGACGCCGACCTGCTGGCGCAGGAGCAGGCCTCCTACCTGCAGCAGGCGCGCGACGCCATCATTGCGATGGACCTGCATTCGCGCATCACCTACTGGAACAACGGCGCCGAACGGCTCTACGGCTGGAGCGCCGCCGAGGCACGCGGAAAGCGCTTCTGCGAACTGCTGTGCGAGAGCCTGCCGGCCTACGAGGCCGCCTACCAAACCACGCTCGCCAAGGGCGAGTGGAGCGGCGAGCTGTCGCACCTGCGGCGCGACGGCGTCTCCATCGAGATCGACACCCGCTGGACGCTGCTGGCGCCCGACCGGGAAAGCGGCGCACCGCAGAAGATCCTGGTCATCAGCACCGACATCAGCGAACGCAAGCACCACGAGGCCAGGATCTACCGCCTTGCCTTCTTCGATCCGCTCACCGACCTGCCGAACCGCGCCAGCCTGCTCGACCACCTGCGCCGCGCCCTGCTGGGCAGCGCGCGTACGCGCAAGTTCGGCGCCCTGATGTTCTGCGACCTCGACAACTTCAAGTACCTGAACGATTCCCAGGGCCATGCGGCGGGCGACATGCTGCTCCAGGCCGTGGCGCGCCGCCTCGAACACTGCGTGCGCGAAGCCGACATGGTGGCGCGCCTGGGCGGCGACGAATTCGTGATCCTGATTCAGCCGGTGGAAGATACGCGCGAAGGGGCGGCGGCCCAGGCCGAAACGGTGGCGGCCAAGGTGGTGGCCGCGATGGCGGCGCCGTTCCAGCTGGCCGAGATGATGTATGCGGTCTCGGTCAGCGTCGGGGTGGCCACGCTGTGCGGCACCGTGGATACGGTCGAATCTGCGCTGCGGCAGGCCGACGCCGCGATGTACCAGGCCAAGGCCTGCGGACGCAACACCTACCGTTTCCACGACCCCGACGTGCAGGCCGCATGGTCGGCCCGGGCCGAGCTGGAACGGGCGCTGCGGCGCGCCCTGCGCGAGGGCGAATTCGTGCTGCACTACCAGCCGCAGCTGGATCGCAGCAGCCGCGTGATCGGCGCCGAAGCGCTGCTGCGCTGGCGCCTTCCGGACGGCCGCCTGCTGTATCCGGCGGAATTCATCCAGGCTGCCGAGGACAGCGGCCAGATCATCGATATCGGGCGCTGGGTATTGCGCACCGCCTGCGCCGAACTGGCGCGCTGGCAGCGCTTTCCCGACACGGCCGCGCTGACGATGTCGGTCAACGTCAGCGCCAGCCAGTTCATCGAGCCGGACTTCGTGCCGATGCTGCACGGCCTGTTCGAGGAAACGGGGGTGCAGCCGTCCAGCCTCAAGCTCGAACTGACCGAAAGCCTGGTGGTGCGCGACTTTGCCCAGACCGCCCACACGATGGGCATGCTCAAGCGGCGCGGCATCAGTTTTTCGCTGGACGACTTCGGCACCGGCTATTCGTCGCTGGCCTACCTGCGCAAGCTGCCGCTCGACCAGCTCAAGATCGACGGGTCATTCATGCGCGACGTCCTCACCGACCAGAACGATGCTTCCATCGTGCGCTCGATCATCGCGCTGGGCGACAGCCTGGGGCTGCAGGTGATTGCCGAAGGCGTGGAGACGCCGGGCCAGCGCCAGTTCCTGTCGGACGCCGGCTGCTTCATCTACCAGGGCTTCCTGTACCAGCGCGCGCTGAGCGCCGAGCATTTCACCCAGTACGCGCGGATGATGCACTAGACCAGTAGTCGAGATTCAGCGCGTTTACCTCGGGGGGAGGTTATCCACGCTTGGTACTGGCGGATTGTCGTGCAGCGCCAGCGGGATCCCGCGCGCCCAGCGGTTCGACGACAGCGAGAAACTCAGCGCCCGCACCTGGTGGTACCAGCCGGCCGGCACGTACAGCAGCTCGCCCGGCCGGACGATGCACTCGACCAGGTTCGCCTCGCGCGCCAGCGGGAAGCGCCCGAAGTCCGGCGCCTCCGGGTCGACCGGAGAGGCGAACAGCACCGGGTTGGCCTCGCGCACGTAGAGGAATTCGTCATGATGGGGCGGCGCCAGGAAGATGCGCTTGGTACCCCAGATCTGGGCGAAGATGTTGTCGTCGAAGTCGCAATGCAGCGGCGTCACCGTGCCGGTGGGCCCGAGCCAGAAACGCGGCGGGCCCATCTTGCGGAAGTAGCTTGGCCAGTGGCACAGGCTGTTCAGCTCGCGCAGTTCGAGATTGCCGACGTAGGGCGGCGGCAAGCTGCCGCTGCCGCAGGCCACCAGGTCCAGGTAGTCGCGCATCGACATGTCCTGCATCGGGCGGTCGGCGCGGAAGGCATTGTTGATGTAGTCGCCGGTGCGGGCGCGCACCCGCAGCGCGCTGTAGCGGTCGCTCAGCACCTGGGGGGAGAGGCCGCACAGCGGCCAGCGCGCGACCAGCCCGGTCATCAGGAAAGGCAGTCCCTGCACGGCGCGTGCATGGAAGGCCGCGGCATTCAGGGGACCGGTACGCGCGACTTCGGCTAGCGCAGGGAGTGCGCGCGCCGCGCGCCTGATGGCATCGCGCATGGCGGGAATCGAGGCGACGCCGCGCACGGCCGCGTCGCGTTCTTCCTGCACCTGGCGGCGGGCGGCTTCCTCTTCAGGCGTAGCCGCCAGGGTCGGCAGCGGGGGCAGCCGCAGCTTGATCAGATCATTACCGTTACCAGACATCTTCGAACCGTTCACGAAATCGCAAACAGCTTAATACCTTGCAGCCGAAAAGTCGATCTCGTAGGGTGGTCGGCTTCGCCGACCACCCTACGCCCGGCAGGCGCCGAACGGGGTTTCGGCAATTCCCTGCACGCCCGGGCGCAGCAGCAGCACCGCGCCGGCCGCGCCGCCCGTGCCCGGGTCGATCGAGGTCACCAGCAGGGTGTCGAGCCGCGGACCGCCGAAGGCGCACATCGAGGGCTTGGCCATCGGCAGGGCGATCTCGCGGTCCAGCCGTCCGTCCGGGGTGAAGCGCTGCACCACGCCGCCATCGTTGGCGCAGGTCCAGTAGCAGCCGTCGGCGTCGACCGCGGCGCCGTCCGGGCGGCCCTTCTGACCGTTCAGGTCGAGGAAGACGCGCTGGCCGTGCGGGATGCCGGTGTCGACGTCGTAGTCGAAGGCCCATACCATGCGGCGCTGCGGGTGCGAATCCGACAGGTACATGGTGCGGCCGTCGGGCGACCAGGCCAGGCCGTTCTGGGTCAGCATGTCGCGCACCACCGGGCCATGCAGGCCGCCGTCCAGGCTGTAGCGATACAGGCCGCCGACCGCGCGCGCCGCGCCCATGTCCATGAACATGGTGCCGCTCCAGAAGCGGCCCTGGCGGTCGCAGCGGCCGTCGTTGAAACGCATGCCTTCGCCCAGTTCGGCGCCGGGCGGGGTCGCAAGGCGCGTGGCCTCGAGTTTGCCAGGCTCGTTGCCGTCCTCGCCCAGCACCAGCCGGAAGATGCCGGTTTCCATGCCGGCCACCAGGCTGCCGTCGGCGGCGCCGGCCACGCAGGCCACCATTTCCGGTGCCTCCCAGTGGCGCACCGCGCCGCTCGCGTGGTCGAGGCGCCAGACGCGGCGCGCCGGAATATCGACCCAGTACCAGGCTTCCTCGGCGGCGTTCCAGGTCGGGCTTTCGCCGGTGGCGCAGTGCACGCCCTCGATAGGTGTGATCTCCATGGCCGTCACAGGTCGGTGATCTCGCGGTGGGACGGCACCAGGGCCTTCATCACCAGCCAGGCGACGATGTAGG
Organism: Telluria sp. ZB4P34; assembly: GCF_059686055.1. Lineage (NCBI taxonomy): Bacteria > Pseudomonadati > Pseudomonadota > Betaproteobacteria > Burkholderiales > Oxalobacteraceae > Telluria > Telluria sp. ZB4P34. Next base: position 99,346 of record NZ_JCASIF010000008.1, read on the forward strand.
CCAGCGCGCAGATCGAGAACATGATCAGGTAGCCGGTCTCGAGGTGGCCCTGGGCGCCGTAATGGTCGAACAGCCAGCCGCCGAGCTTGGTGAGCAGCACGCCGCCCATGCCGCCGGCCATGCCGCCGATGCCGACCACCGAACCGACGCTGTGTTTCGGGAACATGTCCGACACGGTGGTGAACAGGTTGGCCGACCAGGCCTGGTGCGCCGAGGCGCCGATGCCGATCAGGATCACCGGAATCCAGAAGCCGAGGTAGCCGAGCGGCTGGGCCAGGAGCACGACCAGCGGGAACAGGGCGATGGTGAACATGGCGCGCATGCGGCCCTGGTAGATGCTGTGGCCGCGGTCGATGAACCAGGTCGGCAGCCAGCCGCCGCCGATACTGCCCACCATCGTCATGCTGTACAGGACCGCCAGCGGCACGACCATCTCCGGACCGGTCAGGCCGTACTGCGCCGACATGTACTTCGGCAGCCAGAACAGGAAGAACCACCAGACGCCGTCGGTCATGAACTTGCCGAAGGCGAAGGCCCAGGTCTGGCGGTAGCCGAGCAGCTTGAACCAGGAAGCTTTCGGCTTGTCCGCGGCAGCGGCCGGGTTGGCGTCCGCGGGGGCGCTGTCGCTGTTGATGTAGGCCAGCTCGCCTGCGCTGAGGCGCTTCTGGCGATCGGGCGTGTCGTACAGCCAGATCCAGATACCCATCCACAGGAAACCGATGGCGCCGACCACGATGAAGGCGGCCTGCCAGCCCCAGTATTCAGCCATCAGCGGCACCGTCAAGGGCGCCAGGATCGCGCCGACGTTGGCGCCGGAATTGAAGATGCCGGTGGCGAAGGAGCGCTCGCGCTTGGGGAAGTATTCGGCGGTGGCCTTGATCGCCGCCGGGAAGTTCCCTGCTTCGCCGATCGCCAGCACCGCGCGCCCGACCATGAAGCCCACGATCGAGACCGGCACAGCGGCCAGGCCGAGGGTGGTGAAGACGCTGTTGACGGCGGTGCCGATGCCGATCGCATAGGCGTGCGCGATGGCGCCGATCGACCAGACCACAATGGCGAGGACGAAGGCGCGCTTGGTGCCCAGGCGGTCGATCACGCGGCCGGCGAACAGCATCGAGATGGCGTACACGAACTGGAAGACCGCCGTGATGTTGGCGTAGTCAGTGTTAGACCAGCCGAATTCCTTGGTAAGGAGCGGCGCGAGCAGGCTCAGGACCTGGCGGTCGAGGTAGTTGATGGTGGTGGCGAAGAACAGCAGGGCGCAGATCGTCCAGCGATACTTGCCTACCGTCGAAGCGAGTTGCGGGGCCTGCCCGGCGCCCTGCTTCGCATTGGCGCTCATGACTTGCTGATTCATGGGATCAGTTCTTTTCAAACGAAACAGCCGGTGTCTCCTCCGGCTGGTACATCGATCGGCAAATGGGGGCACTTGCGTGCCCCCGGCTTTACTGTGCGAGTTTCAGGTCGCCGTCCAGCACGCGCGCCAGGCGCAGTGGATTGTCGTCGCGAAGCGCCTCCGGCAGCAAGCCCTCCGGCACGTTCTGGTAGCAGACCGGACGCAGGAACCGGTCGATCGCGCTCGCGCCCACCGAGGTGCTGCGGCTGTCGCTGGTGGCCGGGAACGGACCGCCGTGGACCATCGCGTGCGACACTTCGACGCCGGTCGGGAACCCGTTGAACAGCACACGGCCCGCCTTGCGTTCCAGTACCGGCAGCAGCTTTGCCGCCAGTGGATGGTCGGCCGGCTTGACGTGCACGGTCGCGGTCAGCTGGCCGTGCAACTGCTCGGCGGCCTGCAGCATCTTCTCGGCGCTGTCGAAACGCACCACCAGTGCCGCCGGCCCGAAGATCTCGTCCTGCAGTTCCGGGTTGCCGATGAAGTCCGCAGCGTCGACCTCGTACAGTGCGGCTTGCGCGGCGCAGCCGGTGCCCTCGGTACTGCCCTGGGCGACCAGGCGCAGGCCCTTGGCGGCGCCGAAGCGTGCGATGCCGCTGTTGTAGGCCTCGTGGATGCCGGCGGTGAGCATGGTGCCCGCGCCCTTGGCTCCCAGCGCGGCGGTAGCCGCTGCAACGAAGGTGTCCAGTGCCGGGCCATTCACGGCAAACACCAGGCCGGGATTGGTGCAGAACTGGCCGACGCCCAGCGTCAGCGAATCGACGAAGCCGTTCGCAAGTAGCGAGCCGCCCTCTTCCAGCGCGGCCGGCAGCAGGAACACCGGGTTCACGCTGCTCATCTCGGCGTAGACCGGGATCGGCTCGGGACGTGCGGCCGCGGTGCGCATCAGCGCGGTGCCGCCGCCACGCGAACCGGTGAAGCCGACCGCCTTGATGGCCGGGTGGCCGACCAGCTGCTGGCCGATGGTACGGCCGTCGCCGAAGACCATGGAGAACACGCCTTCCGGCATGCCGCATTCGATCGCGGCGCGCTGGACGGCGCGGCCGACCAGTTCCGAGGTGCCGAGGTGGGCGCCATGGGCTTTCACGATAACCGGGCAGCCTGCGGCCAGCGCCGAGGCGGTGTCGCCGCCCGCGACCGAGAAGGCCAGCGGGAAGTTACTGGCGCCGAACACCACGACCGGGCCGAGACCGATCCTGGCCAGACGCAGGTCGGGACGCGGCGGCGTGCGTTCCGGCAGCGCGCTGTCGATCGTCGCGCCGATAAAGCGGCCGTCGCGCACCACTTTCGCGAACAGGCGCAGCTGGTTCACGGTGCGCATGCGCTCGCCTTCCAGGCGGGCTTGCGGCAGGCCGGTTTCCTGCTGGGCGCGTTCGATCAGTGCCGAATCGATGGCCAGAATCTGTTCGGCCACCGCCTCCAGGAAGCGCGCGCGCTGCTCCAGCGGGAGGGCACGGTAGGGATCGAAGGCCGCGTCCGCCAATTCGCAGGCACGCTCGACGTCGGTGCTCGACGCCTGGCCGAAGGCCGGCTCGATCTCGGCGCGGGTAGACGGGTTGTAGGCGCGCTGCTCGCCCGCGTTGCCGCGGACCAGCTGGCTGCCGATGATCATTTCACCAGTGATCGTCATGGCTTACACCGGGTTCTTCTGCTTCTGGATCAGGGCCAGCAGCATCTGGTCTTCTTCCGCGGTCAGGTCGGTCAGCGGCGGACGCACCGGACCGGCGCCATGGCCGACCAGGCGGGCGCCGGCCTTGACGATGCTGACGGCGTAGCCGCCCTTGCGGTTGCGGATCTCCAGGTAAGGCAGGAAGAACTCGTCGATCAGGCGGTTGGTGGTGGCGGTGTCGCCGGCGGCCGTGGCGTGGTAGAAGTCCATCGCCAGCTGCGGCACGAAGTTGAACACGGCCGAGGAGTACACCGGGGTGCCGAGGGCCTTGTAGGCGCCGGCATAGACTTCCGCGGTCGGCAGGCCGCCCAGGTAGCTGAAACGGTCGCCCATCTTGCGCCAGATCGCGACCATCAGTTCGATGTCGCCGATACCGTCCTTGAAGCCGATCAGGTTCGGGTTGCGGTCGGCCAGCTTGGCCAGCGAGTCCGGGGTCAGGCGGCAGGCGGCACGGTTGTACACCACGACGCCGATCTTCACGGAGCGGCATACCGCTTCGACGTGGGCGATCAGGCCGTCCTGGTTCGATTCGGTCAGGTAGTGCGGCAGCAGCAGCAGGCCCTGGGCGCCCTGGCGCTCGGCTTCCTGTGCGTGGGCGATGGCGGCGCGGGTCGGACCGCCGCAGCCTGCCAGGATCGCGACCCCGGTGCCGGCGCAGGTGTCGACCGCGGTCTTGACGATCTGGCCGTATTCCTCGCCGTGCAGCGAGAAGTACTCACCGGTGCCGCCGGCGGCGAACAGCGCGGTCGCGCCGTACGGCGCCAGCCATTCGAGACGCTTCTGGTAGCCGGCCTTGTCGAACTCGAGTTCGGCGGTGAAGTCGGTGATCGGGAAGGACAGCAGGCCGTGCGACAGGACTTTTTGTAGTTCGAGTGCTTGCATTACAGGGTCTCCAGGACAAGTGATGGTATGAGTGCGCGTACGCGCCATATTCGGCGCTAAGTTGTATGTCATCGTACAACTGAACTGATGACCCCGCAAGTGGAAACTATGAATTTTTTTAATTCACCATCGACTCGATCCGGCGCTGCGCCTGCACCAGCCGTTCGCGGCTGTTGGACAGGTGGGTGCGCATGGCCGCGCGCGCGGCCTCCGGGTCGCGGCGCTCGATGGCGCGGAAGATATCGTCGTGCTCGCGGCTGACGCGTTCGTTGAAATTGGCCGGCTTGTCCTGCTCCAGCTCCACCGTGTTCAGGCGCGCACGGGGGATGATGGCATTGCCGAGCTGGGTCAGGATGTCTTCGAAATAGCGGTTACCGGTGGCCTGCGCGATGAGCAGGTGGAAGCGTTTGTCGGCCTCCACCGCCGACCTGCCGACCGCCATCGCCCCGTGCATCTCGGCCAGTGCCGCGCCCAGCTCCAGCACCTGCTCTTCGCTGCGGCGCACTGCCGCCAGGCCTGCCGTTTCGGTCTCGACGCCGATGCGCAGCTCCAGGATCGACAGCACGTCGCGCAGGGTGAGGATGCTTTCGGCATCGATTCCCAGGCCGGACTGCGGGCGTTCCAGCACGAAGGTGCCGATGCCGTGGCGCGTCTGCACCAGGCCCGAGGCCTGCAGGTGCGAGATCGCTTCGCGCACCACGGTGCGGCTCACGCCGTGCCGGGCCATCATCGACGATTCGGTCGGCAGCTTCTCGCCGGGCTTGAGCAATCCCTGGCGGATGCTGCTGCTGATCTGTTCGACGACGCCCTGGGCGAGGTTGCGGGGCTTGCGCTGCGTGGGGATCATGGAATAAAGGGGCCGATACGCGATAAGCGAATTATATATCAAGACTAGTTGTATGATGTCTTATGACAAGACCTCTTCCTTACTTGTCTTTTTTTCGCACCATTCAGTATGTTGCGCATTTCCGGCCTGACCGCTTGATAAATTGGTCAGGCCAAAATAGAATCTGGCGAACCCCCTTAGGAGCCTGTCCATGCCACGTCTCGTCCCTTCCCTCGCCAGCGCGCTTCCCCTGCTGTTCGCCATCCAGGCCCATGCCGCCCCGCTGCCCGACCGCGTGATCCTGGTGGGCGACTCCACCATGGCCAGCACCACCGGCTATGGCGACGCCCTGTGCGCGCGCTTTACGCCGGAGACAGCCTGCCACAACCTGGCGCGCGGCGGCCGCAGCTCGGGGAGCTTCCGCGCCGAAAAGCGCTGGGACGAGGTGATGGACCTGCTGCGCAAGGGCGAAGGCTTTCGCAAGACCTATGTACTGATCCAGTTCGGCCACAACGACCAGCCGGGCAAGCCGGGACGCTCCACCGACTACGTGACCGAATTCCCGGCCAACATGCAGCGCTACGTGGACGAAACTCGCGCCCTGGGCGGCGTGCCGGTGCTGGTGACGCCGCTCACGCGCCGCAGCTTCAAGGGCGGCTACGTGCACAACGACCTGGCGCCCTGGGCCGGCGCGGTGCGCGACCTCGCCCGCAAGTCGAAGACGCCGCTGGTCGACCTGAACGCGCTGTCGCTGGCCGCGGTCCAGGCCATGGGGCCGCGGGAAGCCGACAAGCTGGCGCGCACGGGCGACAACTTCGACTACACCCATGTCGGCCCGCTCGGCGCGGAGCGCTTTTCCGGCATCATGGCAAATGAACTTGCGCGCAGGGTGCCGGCGCTGTCCGTATCCATGCGGGGCGCCCGGTGAAGGCGCCATTCGCCCTGCTGGCCCTGGCGGCGGCCGGCGCCGTGGCCGCACCGGTGACGCCGCCCCCGTTCCGGCCGGCGACGACGTCCACCCCAATCCCCACGGCCGAGCGCCAGCATGCGCCCTTCGACGGCTGGGCCGCGCAGGAAGGCGGCACCCGCGGCGGCGCCCTGGCCAGCCCGGCCCATGTCTACACAGTGCGCGACCGCGCCCAGCTGGCGGCGGCCCTGGATGCGCCGGCGCCGGCGCGCATCGTGCGCGTGGCGGCGGCGATCGACATGAGCGAAGGCCGTGCCTACAGCAACAGCCAGGACCAGGCCAGGCGCGGCACGCTGCGCATTCCGTCGAACACCACGCTGATCGGGGTAGCGCCCGGCGCCGGTTTCATCAATGGCTCGCTGGCGGTGGCCAATGTTTCGCAGGTGGTCATCCGCAACCTCGCGCTGCGCAATCCCTGCGACGTCAGTCCGCGCTGGGATCCGCAGGATGGCAAGGGCAACTGGAATTCGCTGTTCGACGCGATCACGGTCTCGAACGCGCGCCACGTCTGGATCGACCACAACAGCTTCACCGACGCCCCGGGCACGGATGACAAGCAGCTGGTCGAGAACGGCAAGCTGAAGCAGTGCCACGACGGTGCGCTCGACATCAACCAGGCATCGGACTTCGTCAGCGTCACCTACAACCATTTCGCGCTCCACGAAAAGAACCTCCTGATCGGCTCGAGCGATCGCGCCCTGGGGGACCAGGGCCACCTGCGCGTCACGCTCAAGGGCAACCTGTTCGAGCACGTCGCCGAGCGCGCCCCGCGGGTGCGCTATGGCCACGTCCACCTGCTGAACAACTACTACGTCGGCGACCGCAAGCATCCCACTTACGGTCACGGCTACAGCGTCGGCGTCGCCCACGCCTCGCGCATCATTTCGGATGCCAATGCCTTCGATATCGCCGGGGCCACGGCCTGCAGGCAGGTGGTGCGCGATCCGGGTTCGAGCCCGGGCATCTTCAGCGACACGGGCTCGCTCCTGAACGGCGCGGCGCTGGCGGATTGCCCCCACGGGGGCGACGCCGGCTGGCGCGCGCCCTACGGCTTCACCGCCCTGCCGGCTGCCGAGGTGGCGCGCCACGTGCGCGAGAACGCCGGCCCGCGCCCCCTGCAGGCAGGTGCGGACGGCTATGCCGAGGCGCGCTTCGTCCCGGTCCCGGGCAGTCCCTTCCTGCTGCGCGCGCGCCAGGACGCGAATGGCGACTGGCAAGGCGCCAGCCTGCAGCTCAGCGAAGACCGCAAGGTATGGGTGGTGGAACTGCTGGAATCGCGCGGCGGCGAGGTCAAGCGCATCAAGCAGGTGCGCCGCAATGCGGGGCTGGCGGGCATGCCGGTGGTGCTGCGCCATGCGGCCGAACCGGGGGCGCAGGGCAACCTGCTGAACGTCTCGGTGGACGGTGACCGCGCCACCTGGCTGGTGGCGCCTCCCTTCCCTGCCGTACAGCCGGTCAGCTGGGATGCCGGCGCAAACACGCTGCTCGACCTGCGCGGCGGCCCGGCCGGCACGCCGCCGGGGCGCGTGACCGTGCACGTGGGCGCCGACCGGATTGCGCTGCAGGCCGGCGACGCGCCTGAAACCGTCCGGGTCGGGGTCGACGGCGCCGGAAATGCGCGCATTGCCGCCGTCTCCGCCGATCCGCGCATTGTCAAGGCCGAAGCGGCCGAAGCGGCCGATGCGGCCGGCGGCGCCCTGCGCCTGGCCGCGCTCGCGGCAGGCAGCACCACGGTGACGGTGCGCAGCCTGGACGATCCGTGGGCGCAAGCCGTGTTCACGGTGGACGTGGGCGCGCCCTTCTCCGCGCCGGGACGCACTACCCTGCCCGCTTCCGCCACCGCCCATCCGGCCAATGGCGAGCGCGGGGTGCCGCCCGATACGCCGCTGCGCCTGGTCTTCGCCGAAGCGCCGGTGCTTACCGGGGAAGGCAGCGTGCGCGTCTACCGCAAGCGCGACCGGGTCCTGGTCGCGGTCATCCGCCCAGGCGAAACCATCATTGCGCTGGCCCCGCAGGGACGCCAGCGCCTGCTGCGCCACCATGCGGTCACCGTGCAGGACAAGGAACTGCGCGTGCGGATGCCGGTGGCACTGGAGCGCGGTATCGAGTACGAAGCGCTTGTCGACGCACGCCTGGTGCGCGTGCCGGGCTTCCAGGGAGCGCGCTGGTCCTTCCGCACCACGCCCTATGGGCCGGTAGGCGACAGCGTGAGCGTGGACACGACCGGGCGCAGCGACTTCCGCACCGTGCAGGGCGCGCTCGACCATGCCATGTCGCTGCCGCGCGACAAGGCGGTCACGGTCAACGTGCGCGACGGCGTCTATCCGGAGCTGCTCTACCTGGTCGACAAGGACAATGTCACCCTGCGCGGCCAGAGCCGCCAGGCGACCATCATCCGCGCCGCCAACAGCGAGACCCGCAATCCGGGTTCGGGCAGCGGGCAGCCCGAGGGCAGCGCGGGCATCGACGGCGGCCGCGCCCAGTTCCTGGCGCAGGACGTCGACCTGCTGGAGATCCGCGACATCGCCCTGCACAACAGCACCCGCCGCAGCGACGGACACTCGGCCCAGGCCGAAACGATCTTCTTCCGAAGCGAGAACGGCCGCCTGGTCGCGCGCAACGCGCACTTCTCCAGCGAGCAGGACACGCTGCAGCTGCATGGCTACGCCTGGTTCTACAAGTCGCTCATCGAAGGCAATGTCGATTTCGTCTGGGGGAACAACCGCGCCGCCCTGTTCGAGGAGAGCGAACTGCGCACCGTCGGCGACAGCGCCAATCCGCACAGCGGCGGCTACATCGTGCAGGCACGCACCGTGGGCAAGGATGACCCGGGCTTCGTCTTCCTGCGTTCGCGCCTGACGCGCGGCCCCGGACCGGCCGGCAACCTGCCGCCCGACGGCGCGACCTACTTCGCACGCTCGCCGGGTACCGCCAATACCTGGGACAACGTGGCCTTCATCGAGAGCAGCGTCGGCCCGCACATCGCGCTTGACGCCTGGTACCGCAAGCCGGCGCCGAACCCGCTGGTCGGCGGCTGGCGCGAATACGGCAACCGCCTCGAGGACGGGCAGCCGCGCAGCTTTGGCGGCATGCAGATGGACCGGGCGCAGGCCGAGCGCCTGTCGACCCGCGCCATGGTGTTCGCCGGCCGCGGCTGGAATCCGCAGTAATGGTGCGCCCTTGACCCGGTGCGCATAAAGCGCCTCGAGATAGCGGTGCGCCAGGCAGACTCGCCTGAGCAGGTCTGGCTGACCGGCAAGCTCTTCAAGAACAAGGAGCCGGTCAGCGCCCCTAGCCTGCTGGCCCGTATCGGCGGAGCGGCTACGGTCAAGGTCGGTGACAGCGACCGGGCATTCAGCCTGTCGATGACGGTATCACCCTGCTCCTGACCGGTCCAGGGCTGAGAACGGCGACAGCACTACCACAGTGTTGACATATAATTGGTTGGTCCACTTGCAACATGACGCACACCAAACTAAGATTCGCTGTTTGGCACCGGCCAACCCATTACCACGACGGACCCTTTGATGAAGAAAACCGCTGCGCTGAACGACAACAGCGTCAACGAGCCACGGCTGTACCGGGTGGTGTCGGCCAGGATCGAGGAGCTGATCCGCGCCGAGAACATCCGCCCGGGCGAGCGCTTGCCGGCCGAACGCGAACTGGCCACCAAGCTGGGCGTCAGCCGCACCTCGCTGCGCGAGGCCCTGATCGCCCTCGAACTGGGCGGCACGGTCGAAGTGCGCGGCGGCTCGGGGGTCTACGTGAGTGAACAGGCCAAGCCGCAGGCCGAAGTGCCGACCGCCGGCCCGGGTCCGTTCGAAGTACTGGCGGCGCGCCGGCTGATCGAAGTCGAAGTGGCGGCGCTGGCCGCCAAGCATGCCAGCGATTCCGCCATCGACGCCATCCTGCGCGCGGTCGAAGAGATGGAGCAGCACCACGAAGAGCGCAGCGGCAATGAGTCGGCCGACCGCAACTTCCACCTGGCGATCGCGCGCGCCACCGGCAACAGCGCCATGGTGGGCGTGATCGAGTACCTGTGGAGCCAGCGCGGCTCGCTGTGGCACAAGCTGAAAGAGCATTTCCAGACCGAGGAGCTGCGCCAGCAGACCCTGATCGACCACCGCAACATCTTCGCCGCCATCGCCTCGCACGACGTGGCCGGCGCCCGCACCGCCATGCGCGCCCACCTCGACCGCGTCACGCGCACCTTCTCGCGCGGCTGACCCCCGTCTGTCCGGGACCGTTCCGGTCCCGGCCTCGCTGCCTTCCCCTCCCCCGCAACAGCAGTGTGCATTGTCATTTCCTGAACATTGGCTCGATGCCAATTGGTCCAACCACTTCAATTGTATTTACAGGCCAGAAATTAAGTGGCATGTCCAGATTGCGAAAGCGGCCAGACCAAAGTAGAATCGCCTTCAGCCCAATCACCCGATGAATATCCTTCATGGCGCCGCTGAATGAGCCGGCTGCCGCGGACGATAGCAGTGACCATTGGACCGCGCGATCCAGGAACCACCGGACGCACTCGACGATTCAAGCAGGAGACATGCAGTGAAACACAAGACCATCACCGAACCACGCTTCCTTCTGTCGGCAGTCGCTGCCGCAGTGCTCACCATGACCAACGCCGCAATCGCGCAGGAAGCGCCGATGCAGCGTGTCGAAGTCACCGGTTCCTCCATCAAGCGCCTTGCCACCGAAAATGCATTGCCGCTGACCACCTACAAGGCCGAGGAACTGACCAACCAGGGCCTGACCACGATGACGGAAGTCGCCGTCGCCCTGACGGTCGCCGCGACCAATGAACCGGTCGGCGGCGGCGGCGGCGGCACCATGATCAACATGCGCGGCCTGAACACCAACCGCACCCTGGTGCTGCTGAACGGCCGCCGCCTGGCCAACGAAGCCCTGGGCGCCAGCTCGGTCAACGTCGACGTCATTCCGATGGCCGCCATCGAGCGCGTCGAAGTGCTGCGCGACGGCGCCTCGGCCCTGTATGGCACCGATGCGATCGCCGGCGTGGTCAACTTCATCACCAAGAAGACGGTCAATGAGGTGACCGTCCACGCCAGCACCGTGCAACCGCAGCAGTCGGGCGGCGGCGACCAGAAACGCGTGACCCTCATCGCCGGCAAGGGCGATATGGCGACCGATGGCTGGAACGTCTACACTGCATTCAGCGCCCAGCGCCGCGAGTCGCTGATGCAGAAGGACCGCCCGCAAATCTGGGATCCGGTCAAGCTGGCTGCGCTCGGCGGCAATCCGTTCACCACGAACACCTCCGGCGGCTCGGCGTCGCCGGCGAACTTCACGATCTACCGCAACGGCCGCTCCGCCAACATCACCGGGAACCCGTACTTCGCGTCCGGCTGCGCGGCGCCTGGCCTGCCGCAGACCACGGTGCCTTCGACCCGTACCAATGCCAACGGCGGCAAAACCTGCATCCTTGATCCGACCATCTATCCGCAGCTGCTGCCGGAAAACCAGCAGGTCACGCTGTTCACCAAGGGCAGCCTGGCCCATGGCGACGGCGGCGTGCTGACTGTGGAGCTGAACCTGTCGCGCTCCTACATCGACGCCATCAGCCCGCCGCAGCCCTTCGGCGCGAATACCAACTACGATGTGCTGACCGCCTCGCGCAAGCCCTTGATGATCACCAAGGCCAGCAAGTGGTACCCGGGCGGCAGCGGCGGCGTGCCGGCCGTGGCCGGCCTGAACGGCGAAGACCTGGCGCTGACCTGGAGCCTGGACGAGCTGGGCGCGGCCAAGCTGCACGACGTGCAGAAGAACGCCCGCCTGGTCGTGGCCGATGAAGGCCAGATCAAAGGTTGGGACTATCGCGTCGGCGGATCCTACGGCTACAGCCACCGCGATACCGGTTTCAAGGAAAACTTCGTGCGCACTCCGGGTGTCTATGCCGGCGTGGCCAACGGCACCCTGAATCCGTTCGGCGCGCAGGATGCGGCCGGCCGTGCCTACCTCGAGAGCATCTCGGCCGATGGCGAGGACTTCCGCATTGCGGACGTGCGCCACTACGGCCTCGATTTCAACCTGAGCCGCACCCTGTTCAACCTGCCGGGCGGCGACCTGGGCCTGGCCGTCGGCGGCGACTGGCACCGCGAGACCTACGAGGAAGATGCGCGCATGATCGCCGACGAGGTGGTATGGCGCGTGTCGGGCTCGCCGGGCAACAATCCGAGCGGCTCGCGCCGCGTCGCCGGCCTGTACGCCGAACTCGACGCGCCCATCACGAAGGAACTGAACCTGAACTTCGCCGTGCGCGGCGACCATTTCAGCGACTTCGGCTCCACCTGGAATCCGAAGGCCAGCTTCCGCTACCAGCCGATGAAACAGCTGATGGTGCGCGGTACCGTCAGCACCGGCTTCCGCGCGCCGACCCTGCCCGAGCTGTACGGCACCCCGCGCACCCTGACCCCGTCGACCTCGAGCTGGGACGATCCGCTGCTGTGCCCGAGCGCCACTCCGAACGTGGCCGGCTCCGGCACCCTGACCACCGACCCGCGCTACGCCGGCCTCGGCCTCGACGCCGAGCGCGTCTGCAACACGCGCCTGACCACGCTCACCGGCGCCAATCCGGACCTGCAGCCCGAAAAGTCGAAGACCTATACCGTCGGCTTCGTGGTCGAACCGGTCAAGAACTTCGTCGCCACCGTCGACTTCTGGAAGATCGACATGAAAGGCACGATCGCCCAGATCAACGAAGATTCCATCTTCGACAACCTGGCGCGCTACCAGGACCTGTTCGTGCGTAACCCGGACGGCACGCTTCAATACATCACGAAGACCCGTCTGAACATGGGCGGCCTGAAGACCCAGGGCATCGACCTGAGCCTGAATTACTCGCTGCCCACCACGGGCTGGGGCCGGTTCGGCTTCTCGATGGATGGCACCTATACCGACAAGTACGAAGGCCAGAACGACGCGGGCAGCCCCTGGGTCGACAGCGTCGGCCGCATCGGCGCCCTGTCCACCGGCTCGACCTCTGCCAACACCTACATCTTCAAGTGGAAGCACCAGGCGCGCGTGAACTGGAGCTACGGTCCGTTCTTCGCCCAGCTGACGCAGCAGTATTCGTCGAGCTACCAGGACACCAACGCGCTGCCGACCCAGCAGCCGGGCCAGCCGTTCTACAACGTGATCGCGCCCTACCGCGTGTATAACCTGTCGGCCAGCTACAAGTTCTCGAAGAACCTCAAGATCGGCGCCGGCGTGAACAACCTGTTCGACACCGACCCGCCGCTGTCGAACCAGCGCCTGTCCTCGCGCGTCGTGTTTGCGCAGAACATCGCCAAGCCGATCGGACGCGCCTTCACGGTGCGCGCGGACTACACGTTCTAAGAACCTACTTCAGTAGGGAGGATGAAGTTGATGACGACATGCGCGTATGCGATGCATGACGAGTGCGGGCAAGGCGCGAGGAGGCCGCATGGCTAGCCACGGGTTTGCCAACTGCGCGACGAGCAACGCAGCACCCGCTCGTCAGGCGCGTCAGCAACGACTCATTCCCTACTGGGATAGGTTCTAAACACCATTCAGTTCGTGACGAACGCAGGACGGCCGCACGGCCGCCCCGCGTTTCCTGATTTCCCACCCTACGCGGTGCGCCTGCGTACCGCCACGCAGCCGAAGCCATGAAGCAGCTATCCATTGCCCTGATCCTGCCGTTTGCGCTGGCCGCTTGCGTCAGCACGGCCCCGTCGCCCGCACCGTTGTCCCTGCGCCAGGAAGCGCCGCCCGATGGCTGGGCCGCGCAGGCCGGGGGCACCCGCGGCGGCGCCGACGCGCCGGCCGCCAACGTCCTCACCGTCACCAGCGCGGCCCAGCTGCGCAGCGCGCTGGGCAAGACCATCCTGGGCAGCCGGATCGTCCAGGTAAGCGGCATCATCGACATGAGCGAAGGCAGTCCCTACGCCAGCAGCGCCGACCAGGCCAGGCGCGGGCAGGTCAGGCTGCCGTCGCATACCACGCTGGTCGGGCTGGGGGCCGGGTCGGGCTTCGTCAACGCCCACCTGAAGGTGGCGAACGTGTCGCAGGTCATCATCCGTAACCTGAATCTGCGCAACCCTTGCGACGTCGAACCGCGCTGGGATCCAAGCGATGGCAAGGACGGCAACTGGAACGCGGAGTTCGACAGCATCTCGATCGCCGGCGCGCAGCACGTGTGGATCGACCACAACAGCTTCACCGATGCGCCGCTGACGGACGACACCCTGCCGGTCGAAAACGGCAAGCTCAAGCAGTGCCACGACGGCGCCCTCGACATCCGCGAGGCCAGCGACTACGTCACCGTCTCGTACAATCACTTCGCGCTGCACGCCAAGAACATGCTGATCGGCGCCAGCGACAAGGCGGTGGACGATGCCGGACGCCTGCGCGTCACCATCAGCAACAACCTGTTCGAGTACATCGCCGGGCGCTCGCCGCGTGTGCGCTTCGGCCAGGTCCACCTGTTTAACAACTACCATGTCGGCGACCGCAAGCACCCGGCCTACCGCCACGGCTACAGCGTCGGCGTGGCGAAGCTGGCGCGCATCGTCTCGCATGCGAATGTGTTCGAGATCATCGGTGCCCGCTCGTGCGAGGATGCCGTGCGTTCCTTCGCCAGCGGCGCCGACGCAGGCAGTTTTACCGATACCGGCTCGCTGCTGAACGGTGCCCCGCTGGCGCCCTGCGGCGCGGGAGCCGCGCCCGCCTTTGCCGTCCCCTACCCGTTCACGCCCTTGCCGGCCGACGCCGTGCCCGCCCATGTGCGCGCACATGCGGGCGCCGGCAAGTGAGCAAGGCAGCACCCCTGCCCCCCCCTTCACGCCGAGGAAACCATCATGAAAACGAGAACCATCAATTCGCAACGCCGCTCGCTGCTGTCCGCTGCATCGGCGTCGGTGGCCGGCCTGGCTGTGGGACCGGCGCTGGCCGCATCCGGAGGCAAGAACGTGGAGAACGACGATCCGTGGGCGCGTGCCCGGAGCATCATCGACGGGTTCAGGAAGCCGCTCGCCTTCCCCAGGCGCGACTTCCCCATCACCGCCTACGGCGCCGCGCCCTGCGAGACGGTGATGGTGACGGGCTATGTGGCCGACCACGAAGAGGGCAAGCTCAGCACCCCGGCGCCGGACGCGAAGGACTGCTACCCGGCGATCGCGGCCGCCATCGCCGCCTGCAGCGCGGCCGGCGGCGGGCGTGTCCTGATCCCGGCCGGCAGCTGGCTGGTGAAGGGTCCGATCGTCCTGAAGTCGAACGTCAACGTGCACCTGGCCAAAGGCGCCCACGTCTACTTCAGCAACGATCCGGAAGACTTCGCGAAATACGGCGACTTCGACTGCGGCCCGAATGGCAAGCTGGTGATCTCGCGCTGGCAGAGCAACGACTGCCTGAACTATTCGCCGATGGTCTACGCCTACGGCCAGACCAACATCGCCCTGACCGGCGAAGACTGGACCAGCATCCTCGACGGCCAGGGCGGCGTGCCGCGCGCCGACGGCGAGACCTGGTGGGACTGGAAGGGCAAGCGCAAAGGCGTGGCGGGAAGGAGCCCGACCCCGCAGCGCACGCAGATCGCCGTGAACCCGCTTAACCCCGCGTCGATCCGGGCCGTCGCCCCGCAGCTGAGCGACGCCCAGGTGGCGCTCATGGAAGGCAAGAACGACAAGTGGCGCACCGACGAAGCCTACCTGCCGACCCTGTCGGAAGCCGGCGTGCCGGTCGCCCGCCGCGTGTTCGGCCGCGGCCACTACCTGCGTCCGTGCATGGTCGAATTCATCGGTTGCACGAATGTACTGATGCAGGGTTACCAGCTGAACCAGACGCCGTTCTGGCAGCACCACCCGGTCAACTGCAGCAAGGTCGAGATCCGCGGCGTGCACATGGACAGCATGGGTCCGAACAGCGACGGCTTCGATCCGGAAGCCTGCAACACCGTGCTGGTGGACGGCTGCACCTTCAATAGCGGCGACGACTGCATCGCCATCAAGGCCGGCAAGAACCGCGATACCCAGTTCGGCCCGACCCAGAACGTGGTGATCCAGAACTGCATCATGAACAGCGGCCACGGCGGCGTGACCCTGGGCAGCGAGATGTCGGGCGGGATCCAGCACGTGTACGCGCAGGACATCGAATTCCGCAACGCGCATTGGGCCACCGACCCGCTGAACACCGCGATCCGCCTCAAGACCAACATGAACCGCGGCGGCTTCCTGCGCCACTTCTACGTGCGCAACGTGACCATGCCGAACGGCGTGAACCTGAAGCCCCAGTTCTACACCCCGCTCCCCGGCTCGCCGATCCCGCCGAAATCGGTGGGGGCCGGCGCGGGCGCCGTGATCACCTTCGACTGCGACTATGCGCCGAACGCCGACAACGTGCGCACCCGCCCGCCGGTCGTGGAGCACATCCATATCTCGGGGATCAAGGTGGGCAACGTCGCGACCAAGGATGGGCCGCGCTCCTGCTACCAGGCGCTGCTGCTGCTCGGTCCGGTCGCCTTTGACTATAACGGCGCCACACCGGCCGAGATCCTGCCGATCCGCGACGTGACCATCACCGACTGCGACTTCGGCACGCCGGTGAACGCGGCCCAGCCCTGGTTCATCTACAACGTCCGCAACGTCAGGCTCAGCAAGGTCACCATCGGGGGCAAGGTCTACGACACGACGCTGTCGGCGTAGCGGGTCAGGCCGCGAACTGCGCGGCGAAGTCGCGATAGGAGCGCAGTGGCCGCCCAAGCAGGGCCGTGAGGCGCGCGGCGTCGCCGGCTCCCGGCAGCATGCCGTCGCGCAGGAATCGCTCGCTCATCAGGCGCATGTCGGCGGCCATCCAGGCCGGCATGGCCTGGCGCAGCTGGCGTTCGAACCCCTGCGTGTCGTCGCCGCCGTAGGCGATGGGGCGTCCCAGCACCTCCGACCAGGTCGCCGCGACGCCGGCGCCGGTCAGGACATCCGGGCCGACCAGGGTGAAGCACTCCGAAGGGAGCGCCTCGCCGGCCTGCTCGCGGCGGACCAGTTCGATGGCGGCGATTTCCGCGATGTCGGCGGTCGCGATCATGGCCAGTCCCCTGGCGCCGATCGGCATCGGGTAGACACCGTATCCGAGTACGACATCCTTGACCGTCAGGTCGTTCTCCATGAAATAGGCCGGACGCAGGATGGTGGCGCCGAAGCCCAGCTGTCCGATCGCGCGCTCGACGCCGTACTTGCCGGCGAAATGGGGGACGTTCGCGTACAGGTCGCTGTGGATGACCGACAGGTAGACCAGCCGTTCGATGCCTGCCTCCCTGGCCAGGTTCAGCGCCAGCAGCGCCTGGGTGAACTCGTCGGGCACGACCGCGTTCAGCAGGAACAGCGTCGACACGCCTTCGAAGGCGCCGCGCAGCGCATCGGGATCGAGCAGGTCGCCCTGGACGATGGTGACGCCGCCCGGGAAATCGGCCCTGGCCGGATCGCGCACGAGGGCGCGCACGTCGGCGCCGCGCTGGACGAGTTGCTGGACGACCTGGCGGCCGATGTGGCCGGTGGCGCCGGTGACGAGGATAGTCATGGTGTTACTCCTTGGTGTGGTGGGTAGGCGAATCCATGGTAGCCATCCCACAGGTGGACCGATAGCCTGTATAGTTAGACAGACCGTCTCACTGGTGAAACACATGGATTTGCTTGCCCTCGTCGATTTCAACCTCGTCGCCAGGCATGGCGGCTTCGGGCGCGCGGCGCGCCTGAGCGGCCGGCCCAAGGCGACCCTGTCGCGCCGCGTGGCGGAACTCGAAAGCAGCCTCGGACTGCGCCTGTTCGAACGCGGGGCCCGCAGCCTGAAGCTCACCCAGGAAGGACGGATGCTGTACGAGCGCACGAGCGTGCTGCTCACCGAGGTCGACGAGACGGCGGCCCGGATCGCTTCCGGCGGCGAACGCCCGCGCGGGCGCCTGCGGCTCAGCGTGCCCCTGCTGTTCGCGCAGACCGCGATGGGACGGCTGGCGGCAGGCTTCGCGCTGCGGTATCCTGAAGTACGGCTGGAAGTGACGACCGAAGACCGGCAGGTCGACATGGTCGAGGAAGGCTACGACCTGGTCATCCGGGTCGACCCGGCGCCGGACGCGAACCTGGTGGGACGGATCTTGCTGCGCGACCGGCTGGTGGTGGTGGCCAGCCCGGAACTGGCGCGGCCGGCAGGCGACGCCGCCGTCCCGGCCGTGGTGCGCGGATTCGGCCGCCAGGCTGCCTGGGAAGTGAAAGGCGCGAGCGGCTCCGTGCCCATCGCGGTCGACCCTGTCCTGTCGCTGTCTTCCCTGACCATGGTGCGCGACGCGGTGCGGATGGGCGTCGGCGCCGGGCGCCTGCCGGTGTCGCTCGTCACCCACGACCTGGCTGCCGGGACGCTGGTGCACTGGGGCGATGCGGATGCGCCGGAGATCGCCCTATGGGCGCTCTATCCGTCGCGGCGGCTCCTGAGCGCGCGGGTATCCGCCTTCCTCGACTACCTGAAGGAAGCCTTCCCGAAGGGAACACCCGACGAACTGTCCGCTTACCTCGACGGCGCCGCCGGATCGGCCGGCATGCCGCATCGCGGCCCGCCCTCCGTCCGCTAGCGGACCGCCCCACCACGCTTTCACTATCCACTGCCCCTATGCTCGACCTGATCAACGCCATCCCGCGCAGCCTGATTCTTCCTCCCGCCAGCCTGTTCCTGCTGATCCTGGCCGGCCTGGCGATGTGGCGCCGCTGGCCGCGCGCCGGACGCGCCCTCGCGGGAACCGGGGTGGCGGCACTCGCCTTGCTGTCGATGCCTGCGGTGGCCGAGCTGTTCATCCGGCCGCTGGAGCGCATGACCCGGCCGCTGCATGCGCCGGAGCGCGCCGGCGCCCAGGCGATCGTCGTGCTCGCCGCCGGGCGGCTGCGAAACGCCCCCGAGTACGGCGGCCGCGACATCCCCGACCATGTCGCGCTGGCGCGCCTGCGCTATGCGGCCCACCTGCAGCGGCGCACCGGCTTGCCCATCCTGGTCAGCGGCGGCACCGCCGGCACTCCCAGCGCAGGGGAACGTCCATATTCGCTGGCCGATGCGATGGCCGCGGCCTTGCGCGAGGATTTCGGCGTCCCGGTGCAATGGGTCGAAGCACGCTCGCGCGACACCGCCGAAAACGCCGCCTTCAGCGCCGCCCTGCTGCGTGCAGGCGAGGCCAGGCGTGTCCTGCTCGTGACCGATGCCATGCACATGGCGCGCGCGCGCGCCGCCTTCGAGCGCGCAGGGCTCGAGGTGGTCGACGCACCGACCATGTTCTTCACCGGCCAGGCACGCTCTGTCCACGCCTGGATCCCGAGCGCAGAGGGCTTGCGCCGCTCCTGGTACGCCATGTACGAACTGATCGGCATGGCCTGGTACCGGCTGCGCGCGGGCGGCGCGCAGGCCGCCAGCGGCTGAGCGCCGGCGGTCCCTCCTTCACGGCGCCGCCGCAGACGCCAGTTGTCCGGCCACCAGGCGTGCCGCCGCGGCGACGATGTCGCTGCGCGGCCTGCTGTCTTTCTGGTGCCGGGTGGTGTAGATCGACAGGACGATGGGCGCACGGTCCGGTGGCCAGATCATGCCGACATCGTTGGCGCTGCCGTAGCCGCCGGTGCCGGTCTTGTGGGCCAGGTCCCAGTGCGCCGGAATGCCGGCCCGGATACGGCCCATGCCGGTGGTGCAGTCGCGCATCCATCCGGTGAGCAGCGCCCGTTCGCGCGGCGGCAGTACCTGCCCCAGCAGGAGCGCCTCGAGCGTCGCGCCCATGGCGGCCGGCGTGGTCGTGTCGCGGGGATCGCCGGGGTAGGCCGTGTGGGATTCGAGTCCCCAGCGGTCGAGCCGGAACATCGAATCACCCATATCGCGGGCGTACTGCGTCAGTCCTTCCGGACCGCCGACCTGCCGCAGGATCAGGTCGGCGGCAGTGTTGTCGCTATGCGTGAGTGCCGCCGCGCAGAGCTGCTGCAGGCTCATTCCACCAGCGTGATACCGTTCCGTCACCGGCGAAAACAGGATCATGTCTTCTTCGGAATAGCGGATGCGCCGGCGCAGGAAGTCCGGCTCGTCGACGCTGCGCGCCAGGACGGCGGCGGCCGCAAGCACCTTGAAGGTGCTGCACATGGCGAAACGCTCGTACTCGCGGTACGCAAGCACCCGGCCGCTGCCCGTATCGACTGCCCAGACCCCCAGGCGCCCGCCGAGTTCTTCTTCGATGCTAACGAAATCCTCGTCCGGATCAGAAGCTCCGGCAATTGCAGGGAGAAAGCAGCCAGGAAGCGCTGCCAGGACTGCAAGGGCGTTACGACGTCGAGCGAAGAAGGTCATCGTCTACTCCGGCAACATGGCGGCCGTTATGCCTGTCATGTGAACTATACGCCAAGCAGCGCCGTGCTGCTTCCGGCACATGACGCAATAGCAGTGGCTGGCGCTCCCGATCGGGCCGGACGCCTGGCAGGCAATGGTGCCGCACAAGCGGCTTCCTCGCACGAGATGTCGGCTACGCTGGCCGCGTCTCGGTTCCTTCCCCGCGCGTCACGTGCAGCATGCGGCTTGGCGCCAGCACCTTGGCGGTATGCCACACGGCGCGCGGCACCATGACGGCGCCGCTGCCGTCCAGCACGATCCTTTCCACCCCGCCAGCGCGCTCGAGTTGAAGCTCGACCGCACCGGACAGCAGGTACACGAATTCATCGCCCTGCGGATGCATTTCCCAGGTCGGCCAGTCTTCGGTGAATGTGAATTCGCTGATCAGCCAGCCTTTGCCGAAGGGCGCGAGTTCGGTTGCCGGCAGCTGCCAGAAAGACTCGCCGGAAACGCTGCGTGCCTTGCCGTCCTCGGCAAGGTGCACATAGGTATGCTGTGGGTTGATCACCATGACGGCTCCTTCTTCGAGAGCGGAAGTCCGGCAATACTAACACCCGCGATGCGGCCTGCCGCCTGGGATCAAGGCGTGACGCGCAGGTAGTCGATGTCGGCGTAGCTGCCGGGCGCGCCGGTCGCGAACAGGCCGACCTGCGTCCCGACCCAGCGGCCCATCGTGGCCTCGAACGCTGGCCCGATCTGCGTATAACGCCGGCCATCCACGCTGTACGAGAAGGCGACGCGGGCGCCGGCCGTGACATGCATGCGCAGGTGGGCCGCAAAGCCGGGCAGTTCCGCGCCCAGTTCCTCGCTGCATTTGCCGTCCTGGGCGCAGCGCACCAGCACCATGCGCGGCTTGCCCCCGAGGCGGCGCAGGCCGAACCAGTGGCTGGCCAGGCCCATCGTGCCGAGCCCGACCTGGTCGCCGTCGCGCTGCGCCTGCAGTTCGACCTTCGCGGTGACACCAAACGCCGCGGCCGGGAATTTCTGCGTCAGCACCGACGGCAGGCTGCGCACCGGCATGTCCGGCTGCGCGAACAGGCGCAGCTGGCCGTGACGGGCATCGAGCGCATACCAACGCCGGTCCGGATTGGCCGCCCATTGCCACTGCGGGCCCAGCAGCTTGCTGTCGAATGCATCGCTTGTGGCGGGAACACGTGGCGGGAAGCTGCCGGCCACCGGCTTGGCATGCTCGGTGACAGGTTGGCCCACACCCGGCTTGCTTGACGGCTCGCCGATCAGCGGCCAGCCATCGATCCAGCGCATCGGCTGCAGGTGCACCACGCGTCCGTAGGCGCGCTTGTCCTGGAAGTGGAAGAACCAGTCGCTGCCCTGCGGCGTCCTGACCCAGGCGCCCTGGTGCGGTCCGTTGATATCGGTCGCGCCCTGCTCCATCACGATGCGCGACTCGTAGGGCCCCTCGATGCTGCGCGAGCGGAATACCGACTGCCAGCCATGCTCGACCCCGCCGGCCGGCGCGAACACGTAGTAATAGCCGTTCGCCTTGTACAGCTTGGGTCCTTCCAGCGTGCGGTAGCCGGGCAGCGCGTTGCCGTCGATGACCACCTTGCCTTCGCTGTCGAGCAGGCGGCGTCCGCCCGGATCCATCCTGCGCAGGGTCAGCACGTTGTTGAAACCGGCGCGGCTCTTGGCCCAGGCATGGATCAGGTAGGCCTTGCCGTCGTCGTCCCACAGCGGCGTCGGGTCGATGATGCCCTTGCCCGGCAGGAGCAGGTGCGGCGTGCTCCAGGGTCCGTTGAAGGCTTTTGCGGTGGTGACGTAGACGCCGTTGTCGGGGTCGGGATAGAAGATCCAGAACTTGCCGTCGTGGTAGCGCAGGCAGGGCGCCCATACGCCCTTGCCGTGCTGGGGCGCCGCGAACTGCGCGCCCGGTGTCAGTTGCGGCAACGCGTGGCCCTTGAGCTCCCAGTTGACCATGTCCTTCGACACCAGCAGCGGCAGGCCCGGCGCGTTGGCGAAGCTCGAGGACACCATGTAGTAGCTGTCGCCCACGCGGATGACGTCCGGGTCGGAATAGTCGGCGTGCAGGATCGGGTTGCGGTAGCGGCCGTCGCCGAGGTCGGGCGACCAGGGCGCCTGTGCCGGCAGGGGTCCGAGCACGCGCTCCAGGAAGGCCGTCATCGCATCGACGGTCGGCGCCACCCATGGGTCGAACAGCCAGAAGGAATGCGGGGTGCCGGCCAGCGCGACGGACTCCGACTGGACGCCGTGCGAGGCGAGTTTCTCCGCCATCGCTTCGCGTCCCACCGAAAAGCGCTGCACGCTGCTGGTGATGAAGAGAACTGGCGGGCTGTGCTCGCCGACGTGGCTGATCGGCGACGCCTCGCGCCACAGCGCTTCCTTGTCGGCATAGCGGCCGCCGAACCAGGCGCCCGCAGCAGAAGGATTTTTCCTGGGGTCGTCCTCGTGCCTGCGCGCTTCCTCCGACGTGAAATCCGACAGCCCGTCGATGTTCACCACCGCCCGGATCGCCTGGGGTTCGAGCATGCCGACCAGCGAAGCGATCTGGCCGCCGGCCGAGCCGCCGGCGATGGCGACCCTGGAAGGATCGATACCGTAGCCGCCTGCGCCCTTGCGCAGCCAGTGCGTCGCTTCCCTGACGTCGTCGATGGCGGCCGGGTAGCGCGCCTGCCCGGACAGGCGGTAGCTGACGGTGGCGGCCGCGTAGCCGCGTGCGGCAAGGCGCGCCGCCAGCGGCGCCATGTTGCTGCGCTCGCCGCTGCCCCAGCCCCCGCCATGAACCAGGATCACCAGCGGCGCCGGCCTGCCGCTGGACCTGGGCAGGTAGAGGTCGAGCCCGAGGGCCAGGTCGCCGCGCTGCGCATACACGAGGTCCTTGCGCACCTGAACGGGCGCCGGCGCCTCCGCGCTGGCGATGCGGATATCGGGATAGTCGCGGACCAGCTTGCCGAAAGTGGTCTCGGCGTTGTACGGCGCCTGGGCAAGCGCCGTCGACGTTGTCAGGGCCAGCAGCAGGCCAAGCGGCAAGCGCCTCACAGCGCAGTTCCCCGGAACACGCAGCGCCTGCGTAGGGTCGCCCCCGGCGCCAGCACCGTCAGGCCCGGGTAGCCCGGCAGGTTGTGCGCATTGATCGGGTGGTCCACCGGCTCGAAGCAGAAGAAGTCGCGCCCCTGCGGCGCGTAGAGGATGAAGTAGTCCATGTCGGCCTGGATCTCCAGTGCGAGGCCGCGCTGCGGCCAGCTGATGCGGGCGGCGCCCTGCCAGCCCTCGAATACGTTGTCGACGCCGTCCGGCGGCAGCGGGGCGGCCTGGCCGAAGCGCCAGTGGACGGGAATGTCCTGCCGCATCAGCGGCAGCTTGTCGGGACCGGCCATCCAGACGCTGCTGGCGCGCGCCTCCAGCCGCGCTCCCTGCGGATCGGGCATCCAGGGATGCAGGCCGAGCCCGAACGGCAGGGCGCTGTTCCCCGCGTTGCGCACGCCGAGTTCCACCACCAGCGCATCCTCCGTCAGCGTGTAGTGCAATTCGGCGGTGTAGGCGAAGGGGGCCGCGGCCCGGCGGTCGAGGCCCAGGCTGAGGGAAGCCGTGGCGTGGGCGACGACGCGCCAGGCCTGCTGCCAGCCATCGCCGTGGATCGGGCAGGCTTCGCCGGCCCGGTTCGGCGCCGGCACATGGCGCTGGCCTTCGAAGGCGAAGCCCGAGGGCGCCATCCGGTTCGACCAGGGCAACAGGGGGAAGCAGGCCAGTTGCCCGGGAAGCGGCAGGCCGGTGAAGTCGGGCGGAAGGGCGCGCAGCAGTGGCTGCGCTGCGCCGCCGTCCAGCCAGTCCAGCCGCGCCAGGCCGCCTCCGATCTGCGGAACGACCTCGGCCAGCAGGCGGTCGTTGCGGAGCAGGAGGCGTTCCAGCACGGGCGGGGGCATCGAATCAGTATTGCGGACCGTCGAGCAGGAACTTGCCGCCCTGGTACATCGTGGTGACGTCGTCCTTGGCCGGGAATTCGGCGCTGTCCGGGAACAGGTGCGCGAACTTCGACGAGCTGTCCTTCGGCTTGTAGCCGAGGTGCGATGCCAGGCGGTTGTCCCACCATACGCTGTCGTTGTCCGACACGCCGTACACGATGGTATGGCCGACGCGCGGCGCGAACAGCGCGCAACGCAGCATCTCGGTCAGGTCGTCGTAGGAGAACCAGGTGCTCATCATGCGCTTGTTGGCCGGTTCCGGGAAGCTCGAGCCGATGCGGATGCAGACGGTCTCGATGCCGAAGCGGTCGAAGTAGTAGCGCGCGATCTGCTCGCCGAAGACCTTCGACAGGCCGTAGTAGCTGTCCGGGCGGGTCGGCGAATTCGCGTCCAGCACGGTGTTCACGTGGTGGTAGCCGATCGCATGGTTCGAGCTGGCGAAGATCACGCGCTTCGTCCCGGCCTTGTGCAGGGCTTCGTACAGGTTGGCCACCCCCAGGATGTTGGCCTGCATGATCGGCTCGAAGGGCTTCTCGGTGGAGATGCCGCCGAAGTGCAGCACGGCGTCCACACCTTCGAGCAGTTGCAGGACCGCTTCCTTGTCCGCCAGGTCGCACTGGACGATTTCCTCGCCCTCGCGCGCTTCGCCCATGTCGGCGACGTCGGACAGGCGCACCACCTCGGCCCAGGGCTTGATGCGGTCGCGCAGCACCTTGCCGAGGCCGCCGGCGGCGCCGGTCAGCAGGATGCGTTTGAAAGGCTTACCTTTTGCAACTTCAGTCATGTCGAAACTCCTTGATCTTGTGGCGCCTTTCGTAGGGTGGTCGGCTCTGCCGACCGCGCGTTCAAGGTACCGGTGCGCACTACGGAGCGGGACAGGATACGTGATTTGAACGCGCGGTCGGCAGTAATTCAGACCAGTGGCCTGAATTACAAACCGACCACCCTACTGAACAGCGCAGTATTCTTTACGTCACCGGCGCCGGATTGAACAGCGCCAGCGCATTGTGCAGTTTCCAGTGTTCGGCCCAGGTCTTGCGCCCGCTGGCCACGTCGAGGATCAGGCGGAACAGTTCCCAGCCCACGTCTTCGATCGTCGCTTCCCCGCTGGCAATGCGGCCGGCGTTCACGTCCATCAGGTCGTGCCAGCGGTTCGCCAGTTCGGTGCGGGTGGCCACCTTGATGACCGGGACCGCGGCCAGGCCGTAGGGCGTGCCGCGGCCGGTGGTAAAGATGTGCACGTTCATCCCGGCAGCCATCTGCAGGGTACCGCAAATGAAGTCGCTGGCCGGGGTGGCGGCGTAGATCAGGCCCTTCTGCTGCAGCTTCTCGCCCGGCGACAGCACGCCGGTGATCGCCGTGGTGCCGGACTTGACGATCGAGCCCATGGCCTTTTCCACGATGTTCGACAGGCCGCCCTTCTTGTTGCCGGGTGTAGTGTTGGCGCTGCGGTCGACGCCGCCGCGCACCAGGTAATCGTCGTACCATTGCATCTCGCGCACCATCGCCGCGGCCACTTCAGGGGTCGAGGCACGCGCCGTCAGCTGGTCGATGCCGTCGCGGACTTCGGTAATCTCGGAGAACATCACGGCCCCGCCCGCACGCACGATCAGGTCGGTGGCAAAGCCGACCGCCGGGTTGGCGGTGACGCCCGAGAAGGCATCGCTGCCGCCGCACTGCACCCCGACCACCAGGTCGGATGCCGGGCAGGTGACGCGCTGGCGCGCGTTGAGCAGCTGCAGGTGCTTCTCGGCGGTCTGCATCAGGTTGTCGATCATCGACATGAAGCCGACATGCTGCTGGTCTTGCAGGGTAATCACCGAGGGTTCCGCATTGCCGATCGGGATCGAGCCGGCCGGGAACAGGCGCGCCGGCGGCAGCTTCTCGCAGCCCAGGCTGACGACCATGACGTGGTCGCCGAAATTCGGGTTCTTCGACAGGTTGCGGATGGTCTTGATCGGAATGTCGGCGCCCGGCGCGTCGATCGCGACGCCGCAGCCGTACACATGCTCGAGCGCGACCACGTCCTCGACGTTCGGGTAGCGTGGCAGCAGCTCTTCCCTGATGCGCCTGACCGCGTAGTCGATCACGCCCGAAACGCACTGCACGGTGCTGGTGATGGCCATCATGTTGCGGGTGCCGACCGAGCCATCCTTGTTACGATAGCCTTCGAAGGTATACCCTTCCAGCGCAGGCCCGGCCTGCACCGCGCGGGTGCCGACCGGCAGGTCCTCGAGCGAGCGGGCGGCCGGCATGTGCAGCACGCGCTCCGACACCCAGCTGCCGCGCGGGATCGCGCCGTTGGCATAGCCGATCGTCACGCCGTAGCGGACCACGGCCTCGCCGTCCGCCAGGTCCACGAGGGCCACCTTGTGCCCCTGCGGCACGCCTTCCTGCAGGGTCAGGCCGTCCGGGAAGACGGTGCCCGCGGGCAGTCCGCCGTCGTTGACGACGATGGCGACGTTGTCGCTGGCCTGCATGCGGATCGTGCGCGGAACTTGGGTGGTCATGGTGCGGTGCCTTGGTCGGTAGGTTCTTTTTCAGTATGCCATACAAATTCGGACGGTGGCTAGTCCACCTTGCGATTTTGGTCGGACCAAATTAGAATGGCCTGACCAATAAATAGTCAACCAAGAGCTAGACGTAAAGTTTAGGCAAATCCTTCGACTGGAGACATATGAAGACGACCGTGCTGGCAGCCTCGCTGGCTGTCCTTTTAGGTTCTACCCTCGCCTGCGACACCGCCCTGGCCCAGGGCGGCCAGTACCGCAATACCGACAACAAGAACCTGCTGGACCATTCGGAAGGCAGCTACCCGGTGCCCTACAAGAAGCCCGTGGTGGCGGAAGTCACCGCCCAGCTCAAGTCGATCCGCGCCTACCTGGACAGCGCCACGCCGACCCGGATCATCAGCAGGAAGACGGGCGACCAGATCACCGACCTGAAGACGCCGAATGCGGACGCCATCTTCGAGCCCAGCCGTGGCGACTATGGCATCCAGGTCTATGAAATGGGCGTGGTCCACTCGGGCCTGTTGAAAGCGGCGGAAGCCACCGGCGACCAGGGCTTCACGGCGATGAGCCAGCGCCACTTCGGGTTCTTCGCCCAGACGCTCCCCTACTTCCGCGCCCAGGAACAGAAGTTCCGCCTCGACCGGGCCAACAGCTTCATCCGCTTCCTCGACCCGCACTCGCTGGACGATTCCGGCTCGATGTGCGCCGCCCTGATCCGCGCCCGCCTGGCCAAGCTCGGCCCGGACCTGAAGCCCATGATCGACACCTGCAGCGACTGGGTGATCAACAAGCAGTTCCGCCTCGAAGACGGCACCATGGCGCGCAAGCGCCCGCAGGCAGTATCGCTGTGGGGTGACGACATGTACATGAGCATCCCCTTGCTGGCCGAGATGGGCCGCCTGACGGGCGATCGCAAGCACTTCGACGACGCCGTCAACAACGTCATGGGCATGAGCAAGCGCCTGTTCAATGCACAGAACGGGCTGTACGCCCACGGCTGGCACGCCAACCACCCGGATGCGCCGCGCTTCTACTGGGCGCGCGCCAACGGCTGGGCAGTGCTGGCCATGTCCGACCTGCTCGACGTGCTGCCGAAAGACCACCCGGGCTATCCAAAGGTGCTGGAACAGCTGCGCGCTTCGATCAAGGGCATCGCCGAGCTGCAGTCGGGCACCGGCCTGTGGCACCAGATGCTGGACCGGAACGATTCCTACCTCGAGACCTCCGCCAGCGCCATGTTCACCTACGTGATCGCGCACGCGGTCAACCAGGGCTGGGTCAGCCCGACCGCCTACGGCTCGATCGCCCAGGCCGGCTGGGCGGGACTGTCGACCCGCATCAACGCCAAGGGCCAGGTGGAAGGCACCTGCGTCGGCACCACGCTCGCCGGCGACATGGTCTATTACTACAATCGTCCGACCAGCGTCGACGCCCTGCACGGCTACGGCCCGATGCTGCTGGCCGGCGCCGAGATCATCAAGCTGATGAACAATCCGGCTTTCGAGATCCAGCACAAGGTCCGGACGTATCATTACGTGCCCAAGGGGGGCAAGACCGACTACAACAAGCATCAGCAATGATGCGCCAATCACCGAGCGAACCCATGAAACGACTGATCCTTGCAGTGGCCGCAGTGTCCACATGCGCCGCATCGCTGAACGCCTACGCCGCCGAGAAACTGGCCGTCACCGTCCAGCACGACCTGTCCATCGCCCGCCCGTCCGAGACGATCTCGATTCCGTGGAGCGACGTCAACGCCGCCCTGCCGGGCGCCCTGATCCAGAAAATCACGGTGAAGGACGCCAAAGGCCGCGTGCTGCCCTTCCAGGTGATCAACGTGGCGCCGCTCGCCAAGGATCCGCAGAACGTAGGCATCGCCTATGGCGAGCTGCTGTTCCAGCACAGCTTCGCGCCGGGCGAGAAGAGCGCCAGCTTCACGGTGGAAAAGAGCGAGGGCGTGGCCCCGGTGTTCCCCCAGAAGGCCTATGCCCGCTACGTGCAGGAGCGCCTCGACGACTTCGCCTGGGAAAACGACAAGGTGGCGCACCGCACCTACGGCCCGGCCCTGGCTGCCCCTTCGCCGGAAGGCATGAAGAAGGAAGTGCTGGTCACGAGCGGCCTGGACCTGTGGTTCAAGCGGGTACCGTATCCGATCGTCGACCGCTGGTACAACAAGGGCCATGACCACTACCACAAGGACGAGGGCGAGGGCATGGACATGTACCAGGTCGGCAAGTCGCGCGGCGCGGGCGGCACCGGCGTATGGGACGGCAAGCAGCTGCATACGAGCGTTAACTACGCCTCGTGGAAGGTGCTGGCCAACGGCCCGGTGCGCGCGGTCTTCGAGCTGCACTACGCCGCCTGGGATGCGGCCGGCAAGCCGGTCAGCGAGATCAAGCGCTTCACGGTCGATGCCGGCCACTACCTGGACCGCATCGATTCCACCTTCCAGTACGAAGGCAAGGAGCCGATCACCGTGGCCGTGGGCCTGAACAAGAACCCCAGCGACAAGGGCCAGGACCCGGTCATCGCCGTCAAGCGCGAAGGCCCGGTGCTGCTGCAATGGATCGAACAGAAGAGCAATGGCGCCTTCGGCACCGCGGTCGTGCTGCCGGGCGCGGAAGGCTTCACCCAGGACGCGCTCAATGAACTCATTCTCACCAAGGCCAGCTCCGGCAAGCCCGTGCGCTACTATGCGGGCGGCGCCTGGAGCCGCGCCGGCGAGATCACCTCGATGGAACAGTGGCAGCGCCTGGCGCAGGACACCGCGGCGCGCGCCGGCAACCCGGTGCGCGTGAGCCTCGCGCGCCAGCAATAAGGGAACAGACATGGATTTCCAGCCTCGCCGCCGCGCCCTGCTGCGCACCGTCCCCGCCGCCGGCCTGCTCCTGGGTGGAGCCGGCTGCGCCATCCCCTCCGCCAAGCCGGACCCCGCCGATCCATGGCGGCGCGCGGACGACATCATCGCGCGCTTCGCCACCCCGCTGCGCTTCCGCGAGGAAGACTTTCCGATCACCGCCTACGGCGCGACACCTTGTTCCATGGTCGAGGTCAAGGGCCAGGTTGCCTCCCTCGTGGAGGGTAGCCTGCGCACCCCGGCCGCCGCTTCGCCGGACGCCTATCCGGCCATTGCCGCCGCCATCGCGGCCTGCCACGCCAAGGGCGGCGGCCGGGTCGTGATCCCGGCCGGCGACTGGTACTGCGCCGGCCCGATCGTGCTGCGCTCGAACGTGCACGTGCACCTGGCCGCCGGCGCACGCGTGCACTTTTCAAGCAACCCGGAACACTATGCGCGCCACGGCGAATTCGATTGCGGCGCCAACGGCAAGCTGACCCTGTCGCGCTGGCAGGGCAACGACGTCCTGAACTACTCGCCGCTGGTCTACGCCCGCAACCAGACCAACATCGCGCTCACCGGCGCCGACTGGACCAGCATCCTGAACGGCCAGGGCGGCGTGCCCTTCGAGAACAAGCCGGACGAATGCTGGTGGGACTGGAAAGGCCGCGGCACGCCGCTGCGCACCCGCACCGAGATCGCGGCCAACCCGGCCAACCTGCCGATCGGCCAGGTGGCGCCGAACCTGCCTGAAGCGCAGCGCGCCCTGATCCAGGGCGAAGGCTGGCAAACCGATTCGCGCTACCTGCCGGCGCTGTCGGAAGCGGGCGTGCCGGTGGCGCGCCGCGTGTTCGGCCACGGCCACTTCCTGCGTCCCTGCATGATCGAATTCATCGGCTGCAGCAAGGTGCTGCTGCAGGGCTACCAGGTGAACGCGGCGCCGTTCTGGCTGCACCATCCGGTGGCCTGCCGGGACCTGGCGATGCGCGGCGTGAACATGGAAAGCCTGGGCCCGAACAGCGACGGCTTCGACCCGGAAGCCTGCGACGGCGTGCTGGTGGAAGACTGCACGTTCAACAACGGCGACGACTGCATCGCGATCAAGGCCGGCAAGAACCGCGACACCCAGCACGGCCCGACCCGCAACATCGTGATCCAGCGCTGCGTCATGAACAGCGGCCACGGCGGCGTGACCCTGGGCAGCGAGATGGCCGGCGGCATCGAGCACGTCTACGCGCAGCAGCTCGAGTTCCGCAACCAGCACTGGGCCAAGAAGCCGCTGAACACCGCGATCCGCCTCAAGACCAACATGAACCGGGGCGGCTTCCTGCGCCACCTGTACGTGCGCGACGTCACCCTGCCGAACGGCGTGCGGATCGAGCCGATGCTGTACAAGCCGCTGCCGGGCGCCAGGGAAATCACGCAGCCGGTGGCCTCGACGGCGGGCGCGATCATCACCATCGACTGCGACTACGTGCCCGGCGACGACGCGGTGCGCATCCGTCCGCCGCAGGTGTCCGACATCGACATCCGCGGCATACGGACCGGCAATGTCGACACGAAGGATGGGAAGTTCTCCTGCTACCAGGCCTTCGTGCTGCTCGGCCCCGTGGCGTCCAGCTTCAACGGCCCGGCGGGCACCCCGATCCTGCCGATCACCCGCGTGCGCATCAGCGATTCGGACTTCGGCAACCCGAAGAACGCCGCCCAGCCGTGGTTCCTGCACAACGCGAGCGGCATCGTCCTCGACAAGGTCACCATCGGCGGCAAGCTCTACAACACGACTTTGTCTTCCAGCAATCCCTAAACAGGGATAGGTCAGGCCAATTTTTTGTATTTATTTGAATTGGCCTGACCACATCTGTCAATATTGTCGTAAAATCTAGCAACTGGCCTGACCAGATACAGCATTGCCGCAGTGGGCGAGATCCCTCAAGCGCTTTCGCCTGGATAAAAATACGCATGGAGACAGCATGAAACACAAACAGCAACGTGCCGCCTTACGTCAACTCACCCTGTGCCTGCTCGGCACTGCTTCCATATCCACCCTGTCCATCGGCGCCGCTTATGGGCAAACCGCGGCGCAGGACGCGCCTGCCGGCCAGCAGCAGATCCAGACGGTCCAGGTGACCGGCCTGCGCGCCTCGCTCGAAAGCGCCCTGAACGCCAAGCGCGAGGACAACGGCATCGTCGACGTCATCAAGTCGGAAGACATGGGCAAGTTCCCCGACACGAACCTGGCCGAGTCGCTGCAGCGCGTGCCGGGCGTCGTGATCGACCGCGACGCCGGCGAAGGCCGCAACATCACGGTGCGCGGCCTGGGCCAGGATTTCACCCGCGTGCGCATCAACGGCATCGAGGGCCTGGCCACCACCGGCGGCACCGACAGCTCGGGCGGCACCAACCGCGGCCGCGGCTTCGACTTCAACGTGTTCGCTTCCGAGCTGTTCAGCTCCCTCACGGTGCGGAAGAGTTCCTCGGCCGACGTCGACGAAGGCTCGCTCGGCGCCACCGTCGACTTGCAGACCCTGCGTCCCTTCGACCTGCGCGGCTTCAACGCCACCATCGCGGCCAAGGGCAAGTACAACGACGGCTCGGAGAAGGTCGATCCGCGCGTCGCCTTCATGCTGTCGAATACCTTCATGGACCGCACCCTGGGCGTGCTGGTCTCGGGCGCCTTCTCCAAGCGCCGCGTGCTGGAAGAAGGCTTCAGCACGGTGCGCTGGGATAACGGCCCCTCGTCGGGCGGCTGGTGTGCGCCGCAAGGCGTCGCCGCCAACCCGTCGAACTCGACTGCCACCACCTGCGGCCCGGCGGCCCAGGGCGTGCCGCGCCTGCCCGCATCGCAGGCCGCCACCGACGCCTACAACCTGGCCAGCAGTCCGGCCAACTTCCATCCGCGCCTGCCGCGCTACGGCCGCCTGACCCACGACCAGGACCGCCTCGGCCTGACCGCGTCGGTGCAATGGCGCCCCCAACGCGGCACCCTGCTCACCTTCGACATGCTGTACTCGAAACTGGATGCAACCCGCCAGGAAGACTTCCTGCAGGCGATGTCGTTCAGCCGCAGCGCCGGCCAGGGCGGCAAGCCGCAGATGAGCGTGGTCGAAGCGCAGTACGCGCCGAACGGCGCCCTCCTGTACGGCAAATACAACGGCGTGGACATCCGCTCCGAGTCGCGTTTCGACGAACTGACCACCACCTTCTCGCAGCCGACCCTGACGCTCGAGCACAAGTTCAACGACAGCTGGAGCATGAGCGCAAAGCTCGGCCGCGCCAACTCGAAATTCCGCAACCCGGTGCAGACCACGGTCACGCTGGACGCGCTGAACGTGAACGGCTACGCGATCGACTTCCGCGGCAACGACCGCATGCCGGCGATCAGCTACCCCTTCGATCCGATGGCGGCAGGCGGCGCGCTGGGCATCATCGGCGTGCCCCAGGTGGCCAGCGGGACCCAGCCGAACACGGTGCCGAACACGACCACCAGCGAGATCCGCATCCGTCCGCAGGGCGCCACCAACGTCAACGACGTGGCGCAGTTCGACCTGGCATGGGAAGCGAGCGAGCACCTCACGTTCAAGGGTGGGCTGAACAAGAAGAAGTACGAGTCGGACACCTACGAGTTCCGCCGCGTGAACCAGAACGACACGATCTTCGCCCCGGCGGCCGGCAGCAACCTGACCACCAGCGTGAGCGGCTTCGGCAAGGGACTCGATATGCCGTCCGGTAACGCGACCGGCTGGGTGATCCCGAACCTGCGCGCGATCGCCGCCGCCTACGACATCTACTGCAACTGCATCAAGGCGGGTCCCGCGGGCGGTCCTGGCGACTTCACGCTGTCCTCGATCACCAACGGCAACGCACGCGGCAACAACCGCACCGTCACCGAGCGCGACACCGGCTTCTACCTGATGGGCGAATTCAAGTACGACCTGTGGAACATCCCGGTGCGCGGCAACTTCGGTGTACGCCATGTGAAAACCGAACTGGAAGCGATCGGCTACCAGGCGGCCGGCGGAGGCACCGCGGTGAAGGTGGACCACGAGTACAAGGACACCCTGCCCTCGTTCAACCTGGCGGCCAACCTGACCCGCGACTTCATCGTCCGCTTCGGTGCGGCCAAGGTGATGACCCGTCCGCAGCTGGGCTTCCTGTCGCCGGGCGGCGCCATCGCCACCACCGGCACGCTGACCATCAACACCGGCAACCCGCTGCTGAAGCCCTTCCGCGCCAAGACCTTCGACTCCAGCTTCGAGTACTACTTCGGCAAGAACGCCTTCGTGGGCCTGGGCCTGTTCCAGAAGAACATCGACACCTACATCCAGTCGCTGCGCACCAACGTGCCCTTCCGCGAGACCGGCCTGCCGCTGTCGCTGCTGCCCTCGAACTTCACGGGCGACGAGGTGTTCCAGGTGACGGCGCCGATCAATACCGATGGCGGCAAGCTGAAAGGCTTCGAGCTGAACTACCAGCAGCCCTTCACCTTCCTGCCGGCCTGGGGCCGCAACTTCGGCACGGTGCTGAACTACACCAAGGTGAGTTCGAAGATCGAGTACGCGGTCTCGCCGACCAGCACCCAGCGCATCGTCGACGACCTGCTCAACCTGTCGCCGAAGTCCTGGAACGCCACCTTCTACTATGACGACGGCAAGTTCAGCGCGCGCGTCTCGGGCGCCAAGCGTTCGTCCTTCCTGACCCGCGTGCCGGGCCAGAACAACAACGACGTCGAGGGCAAGAACGAAACCTTCAACGTGGACGTGTCGCTGTCGTACAAGTGGAACGAGAAGCTGGAATTCACACTGGAAGGCGTGAATCTCACCAACGAGCCGAATGACCAGTTCATCAGCCGCGCGCGCAACAGCGTGGTGGTGAACAACGTCACCGGACGCGAGTTCCTGGCTGGCCTGCGCTACAAGTTCTGATCCACACCTGCTCTCCCAGTGGTTTTCATGCCCGCGCTTGCGCGGGCTTTTTTTATCAGATCACAGCGATGCTGCCTGTGCGGCTGATCTTGCCCTGGTTGAACGCGCGGTCGGCAGAGCCGACCCCCTACGTGAATCTGCCTCAGGAATAAAGAAGCCCGCACGCGGCGGGCCTTCGGGCAGAGCAAAAACGCTGCTCAGAACTTGTAGCCGACGGCCAGGATCACCGCCACCGGATCCAGCTTCATGTGCTGGGTCTGGCCGGTCGAGAAGTGCACGTCGGTGCGCAGGCGCGCCTTGTTGACGGTGACGTCGGCGAACCACTTCTCGTGGAAGTTGAAGGCCACGCCGGCCTGCACCGTGTAGGTGAACTTGTTATCGATGCTGAAGGTG
Organism: Telluria sp. ZB4P34; assembly: GCF_059686055.1. Classification (NCBI taxonomy): domain Bacteria; kingdom Pseudomonadati; phylum Pseudomonadota; class Betaproteobacteria; order Burkholderiales; family Oxalobacteraceae; genus Telluria; species Telluria sp. ZB4P34. The sequence continues at coordinate 134,067 of NZ_JCASIF010000008.1, forward strand.
GTCGGCACGCCGCTGCCCGGGTTGGTGATGGCGGTCATCCTGGCCGAACCGCGTTCCTTCATGAAGTAGGCGTAGGTCGCGCCGACGCCTACGAAGGGACGGAACAGTGCAGTCGGCGCGCCGAAGCGGTATTGCGCGAACATGGTCGCCGGCAGCGCTTGCACCGTACCCAGCTTGCCGGTGCCGGCAATCGCGCCTGCGCCGTAGATCTCGTGCTTGTAGGGCGTGCCCAGGCAAGTCTCCAGCGAGATATTGTCCGTCAGGCCGTAGGCAAAGGTCAGCACCGGCTGGGTGTCGCGGCCGACGTCCGCCTTGGTGCCCGGCAGGGCCGGGGCGCTGATGTCGCCGCTCTCGACCTTCGGGGTCAGCTGGTTGAGGCCGATCTTGGCGGTGAGCTGGCCGGCCGACTGCGCCGACGCCGTCGAGGCGCAGGCCAGCGCGGCGGCCACGCCCAGTACCTTGACGAGGCTGTTGAAACGTACTTTCATTTTTTCTCCTGTTTTTTTTGTAGAGGCCCGCACTCCAGGCGCCGGCCTCCCAGTCGTTTTACAGCCAGCCCTTGACGGCCATGTCCTTGAGGACGTAGCGCGCCACCAGGTTGTTCTCGTACGGCGTCGGGTGGATGTCGTCGGCGAACATGTACCGGCTCACGTCGCCGGCCACCGTGTTGTTGTTGGTGCAGATCAGGGACGTGCTGCCCAGGGCGTTCGGGCCGCAGGCCGGGGTCGTGACGTTGGTCAGGCCGTACGGTCCCGGGTTCTTCACCTGGTCATTGCTGATGGTGTACAGGTCGACGTACAGGACACGCGGATCCTCCGCACCGAGGCCGGCCTTCAGCTGGGTGTTGAAGGCGTTGACCATGGCGGCGATCAGCGCCTGGATGTCGGCCGTGCGCGACTTGGCGGCCGGGGTGCTGGCCACGTCCGGGAGGTTGGCGACGATCACGTAGCGGGCGCCCTTGCCGACGATCTCGTTTTTCACCAGGGTCGCCATCTGTGCCCCGGCGACGCCCAGGTCCTGCACCAGCTTCGGACCGTTGGCGGTAAGGTAGTCGGCGCCGGCCTTGTTGCCGGCGGCGGTTGCGTCGGCCTGGGCCTTGGTCACCATCGGACCGTACACCGAGGCTTGCGCCACAGCGGCATTGCCCGGCTGGCGCGCGGCGGCGCCGACGGCGGCAGCGACGATGGTCTGGGAGGTATTGCCCGGACGTGCGCTCTCGGCCCCGATGGCCGCGCCGATCGCCTGCGCGGCGGTCTGCGGATTGGTGGCGCCAGCCGCCAGCTGCATGGTCAGCGAGGTGGCGAAGGTCTGGGCGCCGGCAGCGCTGCCGGCGGCAGTCGCCGATGCCTGCAGGGTGCTCAGGGCCATCAGCACGTCGTTGCCGCCTGACAGGACGGTGACCAGCTCGGTGCCGCTGAACTTGTTGCCGGTTCGGGACAGGTGGTTGGCGATCTGGGTCACCAGCGGCACGGTCATTTCGCCGATCGGCGAGCCGGTTCCGGGATTGCCCGGGCCGATCGGGTTGGTCACGCGCGAACCGCCTTGCGCGTAGTTGAAGCAGTTCAGGTGGTTCACGATGGGCACCGAAAAGCCCTGGGCCGCATTGCCCAACAGGCCGGTCTGGGCGGCGCAAGGCGCCGGCAGCTTCAGTTCGGCGGCCAGGAACTCGACCCAGATCTTGCCGTTCAACTCGGGATTCTTCGCGGTGCCGTCGCCGTTGATGGTGAACTTGCCGCCGCCGGCCTGCTTGACCGCACCCACGGCATAGGTTCCGACGTCGGACAGGCTGTCGCCGAAGGAGACCTGCTGGGTAAACGTGAGTTTTTGCGTTTGGTCGCCACCGGCCGGGCTGGTGCCGCCACAGGCTGCCAGCACCACTGCCGTCAGCAAGGCAAGCGCGAGATTGGTTTGACGCATCGTGTCTCCTATTGATGGAATTATTTTCATTCGAACGGGCGTGCTATTCGTTCAACAATAATATGCCAGTGTTCACCTGGCTTGTATAGAAAATGGTTGCCGCCACGTCAGTTTTTAGTGACAAGTGACGAGCAGATCGGTGAACGATGAACGAAGAGGAGGCCACGCCGTTTGACCAGGCGCAAACGACAGAACGCCTGTAAGAACAGGCGTTCTGTCGTTTGGTCTCAGGGGAGCGGAGCCGAGCGGTTCAGCAGGCCGTGCACGATGCCGGTCGAGCCGTGCGCGGCGCGGCGCAGGCGGTCGTTGACGCCCAGCCAGGCCCCGTCCTGCGGCGGCGCTTCGACCAGGATCAGGTCGGCGCCATGGCCGTCCATCGCGCGCAGCGCGGCGTACAGGGCGTGGGCGAAACCGTCCGGGGTGGCCGGCAGGCGCAGGGCGGCGTGCGTCGGCGGCATGTCCGTGAGCGGCGCCTCGGAATAATGGATCAGTGCGACCTTGCGGCCTGCGGCGCCAAGCTCGGACAAGGTCTGGCGCAGCTGGACGCTGTCCTGCATCGCCACCGGCGTGTGCGGCGCATAGTGCGATTCGAGCGTGCCGGAGGCGCGCGGCGCCGCGGCGTCGGGCGCGCTCGGCAACTGGTCGATCACCGCGGCGATGGCCTCGGCACTGATGTGCCCGGGGCGCAGCAGCACCGGGCCGTGCGTGGCCAGGCGCGACAGGTCGACGATGGTCGATTCGATGCCGACCGCGGAGGCGCCGCCGTCCAGCACCATGGCGACATGGCCGTCCTGGCCAAACTCGTCGCGCACGTGCTGGGCCAGGGTCGGGCTGACCGCGCCGAACTTGTTGGCCGACGGCGCCGCCACGCCCCCTTTGCCGCCCTTGAAGGCGCGCAGCAGCGCGATGGCCACCGGATGCGAGGGGCATCGCAGGCCGACCGTATCCTGGCCGCCGCTGACGGCGTCCGGGATGTTCGGTGCGCGCCTGAGGATCATGGTCAGCGGGCCGGGCCAGAACGCATCCGCCAGCGCATGCGCTTCCCGGGGAATGTCGGTGGCCCAGTAGTCGAGCGGCGCATCCGGCGCCAGGTGCACGATCACCGGATGGTCTTGCGGCCTCCCCTTGGCGGCATAGATGGCCGCCACCGCTGCCGGGTTCTCGGCATCGGCGCCGAGGCCGTATACGGTCTCGGTCGGGAAGGCGACCAGCGCGCCCGTTTCCAACGCACGGGCGGCGGCGTCGATGGCGGCCTGGTCGAGGTCCTGGTGCGCCATTCTTACTCCGCGATGCCCAGGATGGCGCAGGCCTGGCGCAGGCTCTCCTGCGCTTGCGCCAGGGTCGGCGCCACGAAGGTGACATGGCCCATCTTGCGCGCGCGGCGCGGGTCGTCCTTGCCGTACAGGTGCAGGTTGGCGCCCGGCAGCACCAGGATGCGGTCCCAGGCCGGCTCGCGTGGTGTCTCACTGTCGCCTTCGAACCAGGCGTCGCCCAGGATATTGAGCATGACGGCGGGCGAATGCTGGCGCACGTCGCCCAGCGGCAGGCGCGCCATCGCGCGCACCTGCTGCGCGAACTGGCTGGTGACGCAGGCGTCGATCGTATAGTGGCCGCTGTTGTGCGGACGCGGCGCCATCTCGTTGACGACGAGGGTCCCATCCTGCAGCACGAAGAACTCGATGCACAGCACGCCCACATAGCCCAGCTGGGCGACGATGGCGCGCGCGGCATCCTGGGCCTGTCTGGCGCAGGCCGCGGACACGTTCGGTCCCGGCACGGTGGTCGTGAACAGGATGCCGCCGCGGTGCACGTTCTCGGCGATCGGGTAGACCACCGAGGCGCCGTCATGACCGCGTGCGGTCAGCACCGACACCTCGTAGGCCAGCGGCAGCATCTTCTCGAGCAGGCAGGTGACGCCCTTCATGGCGTCGAAGGCGGCGCGCACGTCCTCGCGGGTGCGCACGCGCACCTGGCCCTTGCCGTCATAGCCCATGCGCACGGTCTTCAGGATGCCCGGCAGAAGGTCGTCGCCGATGGCGTCGATGTCGGCGTGCGAGGCGATGGTCTTGTGCGGCGCCGGCATCACGCCGGAGCTTGGCGCGCATTCGACGAAGAAGCGCTTTTCCGCGATGCGGTCCTGGGCGATCGACACGCAGGAGGCGCTTGGCGCGACGAAGCTGCGCTCGCCCAGCCAGGCCATGCTGTCGGCCGGGACGTTCTCGAACTCGGTGGTGACGGCCACGCAGGTGCGCGCCAGCTCGGCCAGGCCGTCCGCATCGGTATAACTGGCGTTAATCAGGCGCTCGGCGACCTGCCCTGCCGGGCAGTCCCGGCTCGGTTCGAGCACCGCGACCTTGTAGCCCATGCTTTGGGCGGCGTGGGCGAACATGCGGCCCAGCTGGCCGCCACCCATCACGCCGAGCCAGGCGGAGGGGTTAGCGGTGGGGAGAAACGATTCACTCATGCGTCAGGACGGGAAGGGTCATTGCCTGGGCAGCCGCGGTCTGTTCGGCCCGGAAAGCCAGCAGCTTCTGCGCCAACGCGTCGTCGGTCGCTGCCAGGATCGCCACCGCGGTCAGGGCCGCGTTGGCGGCGCCGGCTTCGCCGATGGCGAAGGTCGACACCGGGACGCCTTTCGGCATCTGCACGATCGACAGCAGCGAGTCTTCGCCGCGCAGGTACTTCGAGGGTACCGGCACGCCCAGCACCGGCACGATGGTCTTGGCGGCCACCATGCCCGGCAGGTGGGCGGCGCCCCCCGCCCCGGCGATGATCGCGCGCAGGCCGCGCGCGCGCGCGGTTTCGGCATACGTGAACATCTCGTCCGGCATGCGGTGCGCCGAGATGACCTGGGCTTCGAAGGGAACGCCGAACTGCTTCAGGACGTCCACCGCATTCTTCATCACGTCCCAGTCGGACGAGGAACCCATGATGACGCCGACGACAGGTTTTGCTTGTTCGCTCATCTGCTTAGGCCTTCAGCTTCTCGCCGGTGAGGCGCTCGATGGCTTCGAAATACTTGGCCTGGGTTTTTTCGATGACGTCTTGCGGCAGCGCCGGGGCCGGGGCGGTCTTGCCCCAGTCCTTCAGGGTCTCGAGATAGTCGCGCACGAACTGCTTGTCAAAACTGGGCGGCGACATGCCCGGCGCGTACGAGTCGGCCGGCCAGAAGCGCGAGGAATCGGCGGTGAGCACTTCATCCATCAGGTGCAGCACGCCGTCGTCGTCCAGGCCGAACTCGAACTTGGTGTCGGCGATGATGATGCCGCGGGTGGCCGCATATTCGGCAGCGGCGGTGTAGAGCTGGATGCTGATGTCGCGCATCCTGGCGGCGAGTTCCTTGCCGATGCGGTTTTCCATCTCTTCGAAAGAGATGTTTTCGTCGTGTTCGCCGATGTCGGCCTTGGCGGCCGGGGTGAACAGCGGCTGCGGCAGCTTGTCGGCCTGGCGCAGGCCGGGCGGCAGCTGGATGCCGCAAATGGCGCCGCTTTCCTGGTAATCCTTCCATCCCGAACCGATGATGTAGCCGCGCACGACGGCTTCCACCAGGATTGGCTTGAGGCGCTTGGCCACCACGGCGCGGCCGCGCACCTGCTCCACTTCGCTTGGTGCGACGACCGATTCCGGCGCCACGCCGGTCAGGTGGTTCGGCACGATGTGGCCGAGCTTCTCGAACCAGAAGTCGCTCATCTGGTTCAGCACCATGCCCTTGCCGGGGATCGGCTCGTTCATGACCACGTCGAAGGCCGACAGGCGGTCGGTGGTGACGATCAGGATCTTGTCGTCGCCGACAGCGTAGTTGTCACGCACCTTGCCGTGACCGAGCAATGGCAGGGACTGGATGGTGGATTTGTAGAGGCTGTTCATAGAAGGGATATCAGGGAAACAGAGCCGGAGAAGGCCTCCGGTGAAGGTGTCCAGGCCGGGGATGGCCTGGACCGAATGCGACATTTTACGTCAATTCAGCTTGTCTCACCGCCCCTGGGGCGGTGAGACAATGGACGCGATGCTTACTGCACGATCTGGGCCAGCTCGCCCGCCTTGTAGCGCTCGGCCATCTTCTCGAGCGGCACCGGCTTGATCTTCGCCGCCATGCCTTCGCAGCCGAAGGACAGGTAGCGCGCCTTGCAGACTTCCATCGCGGCTTCGCGGGCTGGCTTCAGGTAGTCGCGCGGGTCGAACTTCGACGGGTTCTGGAACATGTACTTGCGGATCGCCGCGGTCATGGCCAGGCGGATGTCCGTGTCGATATTGATCTTGCGCACGCCGTGCTTGATGCCTTCCTGGATCTCTTCGACCGGCACGCCGTAGGTCTCTTTCATGTCGCCGCCGAATTCGCGGATGATCGCCAGCAGTTCCTGCGGCACCGACGAGGAGCCGTGCATCACCAGGTGGGTGTTCGGGATGCGCGCGTGGATTTCCTTGATGCGGTCGATCGCCAGGATGTCGCCGGTAGGCTTGCGGGTGAATTTATACGCGCCGTGCGAGGTGCCGATGGCGATGGCCAGGGCGTCGCACTGGGTTTTCGCCACGAAGTCGGCAGCCTGGTCCACGTCGGTGAGCAGCTGCTCGCGGGTCATGGTGCCGTCGGCGCCGTGGCCGTCTTCCTTGTCGCCCTTCATGGTTTCCAGCGAACCGAGCACGCCCAGTTCCGCTTCGACCGTCACGCCGATCGAGTGCGCGAACTTGACCACTTCGCGCGACACTTCCACGTTGTAGTCGTACGAAGCGACCGACTTGCCGTCCGCTTCCAGCGAACCGTCCATCATCACCGAGCTGAAGCCCGAACGGATCGCGGCCATGCAGACCGCCGGCGACTGGCCGTGGTCCTGGTGCATGACGACCGGGATGTGCGGGTAGGCTTCGACGGCGGCGTCGATCAGGTGGCGCAGGAAGGCTTCGCCTGCATATTTGCGGGCGCCGGCCGAGGCCTGCATGATCACCGGCGCGTTGACTGCGTCGGCGGCAGCCATGATGGCCTGCACCTGTTCCAGGTTGTTGACGTTAAAAGCCGGCAGGCCGTAGCCGTTTTCGGCGGCATGGTCCAGCAGTTGGCGCAAAGATACGAGTGCCATGGTTGATTACTCCAAACAATTAAGAAACTATTTCGTCCAGCTCGCCCACGCGCACGATCTTGAGCGCGTTGGTGCCGCCGGCCTGGCCCATCGGCGAGCCCCAGGTCACGACGATCAGGTCGCCCTTGCGCACCATGCCTTCGCGAATCAGGACTTCTTCGGCCTTGCGCAGCACCGCGTGGCTGCCACCTTCCTGCAGGAGGTGGAATGCTCGCACGTTCCGGTACAGCGAGGCCTTGCGCTGCGTCGTCTGCAGCGGGGTCAGGGCGAAGATCGGGGTGTCGATCGAGTGGCGGCTCATCCACAGTGCGGTCGAGCCGGATTCGGTCAGCGCCACGATCGCCTTCACCTTCAGGTGATGGGCCGTGAACAGGGTGCCGTAGGCGATCGACTGGTCGATGCGGGTGAACTGGACATTCAGGAAATCTGCATCCTGCTTGTTGTATTCGGACTGTTCTGCTTCAAGACAGATGGCGGCCATCATCTCGACGGTCTCGACCGGGTACTTGCCCGATGCGGTCTCGGCCGAGGTCATCACGGCGTCGGTGCCGTCCAGCACGGCGTTGGCCACGTCCGAGACTTCGGCGCGGGTCGGCACCGCATTGACGATCATCGACTCCATCATCTGGGTCGCGGTAATGGCCAGCTTGTTCGATGCGCGCGCCATCTTGATCATGCGCTTTTGCAGCGCCGGCACGGCCGCATTGCCCACCTCGACAGCCAGGTCGCCGCGGGCGACCATGATGCCGTCCGAGGCGTCCAGGATTTCCTGCAGCACGGGAATCGCTTCGGCGCGCTCGATCTTGGCGATCATCATCGGCTTGTGGCCGAAGGGCTCGCCGGCGATGTTGGCCAGCTGGCGCGCCATTTCCATGTCGGTGGCGTTCTTCGGGAAGGAAATCGCCAGGTAGTCGGCCTGGAAGCTCATCGCGGTCTTGATGTCTTCCATGTCCTTCGAGGTCAGGGCCGGCGCGGTCAGGCCGCCGCCCTGGCGGTTGATGCCCTTGTTGTTCGACAGCTCGCCACCCACCTTCACGGTGGTGAAGATTTCGTGGCCGATGACCTTGTCGACGATCAGCACGATCAGGCCGTCGTTCAGCAGCAGCTTGTCGCCCGGCTTGACGTCGCGCGGCAGGGCCTTGTAGTCGAGGCCGACGCGCTCCTGGTTGCCGAGCTCACCGTTGTCGCCCCACTTGGCGTCGAGGATAAACCTATCGCCATTGTTCAGGAAGATCTTGCCCTCTTCAAACTTACCCACGCGGATCTTCGGGCCCTGCATGTCGGCCATGATCGCCACTTCGACGCCGCATTCGGCGGCAGCGCGGCGCACCAGCGTGGCGCGGTCGATGTGGTCTTGGGCCTTGCCATGCGAAAAATTCAGGCGCACGACGTCGACGCCGGCCCGGATCATTTTGACGAGGATGTCGAAGTCGGTCGACGCAGGGCCGATGGTGGCAACGATCTTGGTGGCGTTGTACATGGGGCGCGCAGCTTGCATGGGTATGAAATCCTTGGTTCTGAAAAGAGAAGCGCAGCTTCTGGGCTGCGCTGGTGCTGTCGTTCTTTTTACTGGGCCTGACGCTGGAGCAGGATCTCGACTGCCGGCAGGGTCTTCCCTTCCAGGAACTCGAGGAAGGCGCCGCCGCCGGTCGAGATGTAGCCGATCTGGTCGCCGATGTCGTACTTGGCGATCGCGGCCAGGGTGTCGCCGCCGCCGGCGATCGAGAAGCCCTTGGACTTGGCGATGGCCATGGCCAGGGTCTTGGTGCCTTCGGCGAACTGGTCGAACTCGAACACGCCCACCGGGCCGTTCCAGACGATGGTGCCGGCTTTCGCCACCTGTTCCGCCAGCATGGCGGCGGTCTTCGGGCCGATGTCGAGGATCATGTCGTCGTCCGCCACATCCGCCACGTCTTTCACCGTTGCAGCGGCGGTGGGGCTGAACTCCTTGGCGCAGACCACGTCCACCGGGATCGGCACCTGGGCGCCGCGCGCGGCCATCATGTCGATGATCTGCTTCGCTTCGCCAACCAGGTCGTTCTCCACCAGCGACTTGCCGATGTTCAGGCCGACGGCCTTCATGAAAGTGTTGGCGATGCCGCCGCCGACGATCAGGTTGTCGACCTTGCCGGCCAGGCTCTGCAGGATGGTCAGCTTGCTCGACACCTTCGAGCCGGCCACGATGGCCAGCAGCGGACGGTTCGGCTGGCCCAGGGCCTTGCCCAGCGCATCCAGTTCGGCCGCCAGCAGCGGGCCGGCGGCCACGCTTGGTGCGAACTTGGCGATGCCATGGGTGGTGGCTTCGGCGCGGTGCGCGGTGCCGAAAGCGTCGTTGACGTAGACGTCGCACAGCCTGGCCATTTTCTCGGCCAGCTCTTCCGAATTCTTCTTTTCGCCCTTGTTGACGCGGCAATTCTCCAGCAGCACGACCTGACCCGGCGCGACATCCACGCCGTCGACCCAGTTTTGCTTGAGTTCCACGGCTTGGCCGAGCAGCTGGGACAGGCGCGCGGCGACCGGCGCCAGACTGTCTTCCGGCTTGAACTCGCCCTCGGTCGGACGGCCCAGGTGCGACGTCACCATCACGGCGGCGCCGGCTTGCAGGGCAGCCTGGATCGCGGGCACGGAGGCGCGAATGCGGGTGTCTTCGGTGATATTGCCAGCGTCATCCTGCGGTACGTTCAGGTCGGCGCGGATGAAAACGCGCTTGTTCTTCAACGCGTCGCGATCGATCAGGTCTTGCAGGCGGGTGAAACTGAGAACGTCGTCCATTGGCTAGTCAACAATGAAATAGTGAAAAAACGTCATTGTACATTAGCGCGCTTATGGAAAAACGTGTAACACGCGCAACAGTGTGAAGACCGCCATGCCGAAGATGATGGTCATCAGCATGTTGCGGCGCCACAGGTAGAAGGCCAGTGCCGCCAGGCCGCCGATCAGCTTCGGGTTGGCCAGGGTGAACTGGGCCTGGCCCTGCGGATCGACCAGCAGGTCGGGCCCGATGATCGCCGCCAGCGCACAGGCCGGCGCATAGCGCAGCATCTCCTGCACCCGTGGCGGAATGGTGACGCGGTGGCCGATCAGCCAGAACGAACTGCGGGTGGCGGCCGTGGCGACGCAGAGCACGCCGATGGTGGCCCAGACTTCCCAGTCAGACATGGCTCGCCTTTCGTTTGGCAAGGGACTCTTCGACGATCATCGACGTGAGCATGCCGACCACGACTGCCAGCAGCAGGCCGAGCTTGTACGGCAGCCCGTAGGCCAGGACCGAGGTGGCGCCGGCCACCACCACACCGCACAGCGCGGCGCTGTTGATGATCAGGGGAACCGTGATGCACAGGATGGCCAGGGTCCCGGCAAAGCCCAGTCCCCATTCGGCGGGAATGGCGCTGCCCACGAAGATGCCGGCCAGCGAACCGATCTGCCAGGCGAACCAGTTCGGGTACATCAGCCCCTTCAGGTAGGACAGCTTGCCGGCAACGCGCTCGGCGGTCGGATAGCGCTGCAGGAACATTGCCACGGTGAGGTCGCCGGAGACGTAGCCGAGCAGGAAGCGCTGGCGCCAATGCAGGTGGGCGAAATGCGGTCCGAGCAGTGCGGAGAAGATGACGAAGCGCAGGTTGACGACCAGTGCGGTCGCAAAAATAACCCAGATCGGCGCCGCGACCGCAATCAGGGGGAGCGAAGCGAGCTGGGCGGAGCCGGCAAAGACCAGCAGGGTCATGCCGACCGCCTGCGCAGCGCTCAGGCCGCTCTTGACCATCGCGATGCCGACCACCAGGCCCCAGGCGCCGATCCCGAACAGGGTCGGCAGGCCGGTCTTGAAACCTTCGCGCCAGGCAGCAGGATCGTGGGCTTCTGCAGTTGTGGCGGCTTCGGCGGCGGCAGCGTGCGGCCGGCCTGGCGGCGGCGCCGGATTCATGTGGCTTTCCTGCAACTACCGTGGCGGGCAGATGGGGCGAGGGGCTTGAAACGGTCGGGCATGAAGCACATGGGCAGGAGCGGCGCCGGGCTGGCAGTGCATGCGGTCAGCCTGCATCCCGGGCTCGGTAATGGTCAATTCGGGTCAATTCGGGTCAATTCGGGTCAATTCGAATCAGTTCGGTACTCAGCTTGTCATTTTACCGATCATTTCGGTATGCAGGGCGAATCCGGTAGAATCGCGTCTTTGTCTACATTCCTTTGACGGAGAACCCCAGATGAACCAAAAGACGATGCCCGTGGTGGAGCTCGAGGCCAAGGACCTGCCGGCGCACTGCCCGAATCCGGCAATGCCGCTGTGGTCCTCGCACCCGCGCATCTTCCTCGATTTCGACCACCATGGCGACGCGAAGTGCCCGTACTGCGGCACCCAGTACCGCCTGGCGCCGGGCGTCGCCTTCAAGCACCACTGATCTTTTGGGCGCCGGGCGGTACCAGATGCCGCCGCGCCACCCCAGCATGCACTACCGTGCGCCCGCGTGGCTGCCTGGCGGCCACCTCCAGACCATCTACCCGGCCACCTGCGTGTCCAGGCCGCCCGTTGCCTACCGGCGCGAGCGCTGGCCGACCGCGGACGGCGATTTCGTCGATGTCGATTTCGTCGACGGCGCACCTGGCCAGCCGCTGGTCGTGCTGTTCCACGGACTGGAAGGCTCTTCCAACAGCCATTACGCGCGCTCCCTGATGGCGGCGCTGCAGGCACGCGGCTGGTCGGGCGCGGTGCCGCACTTCCGCGGCTGCTCGGGTGAGGCCAACCTGACGCCGCGCTTCTACCATTCCGGCGACGCCGCCGAGGTCGATTGGATCGTGCGCAAGCTGCATGCCCGCAGGACAGTACACTGCGGCCCGCTGTTCGTCGCCGGCGTGTCCCTGGGCGGCAATGCCCTGCTGCGCTGGCTGGGCGAATCGGGCCATGGGGCGGAGATCGTGGCGGCGGCCTGCGCGGTGTCCGCGCCGCTCGACCTGGCGCGCGGTGGCGAGGCGCTCTCGTCGGGCCTCAACATGCTGTACACGCGCATGTTCCTGCAAACGCTCAAACCCAAGTGCCTGGCCAAGCTGGAGCGCTATCCCGGCCTGTTCGACCGCGCCGCCCTGCTGCAGGCGCGCGACCTGTACGCCTTCGACAACGTGGTCACCGCCCCGCTGCACGGCTACCGCGACACCGACGACTACTGGCACCGCGCCAGCGCCCGCCACGTGCTGCACGAGATCACGGTGCCGACACTGGTGCTCAACGCCCGCAACGATCCCTTCCTGCCAGGCCACCATTTACCCGGATCCGCATCGACGGCGGTGACGCTCGAGTATCCCGACGAAGGCGGCCATGTCGGCTTCCCGGTGGGGCCGTTTCCGGGGCGGATCGACTGGCTGCCGGGGCGCATGCTGGGTTTCTTCGATGCGTCGGCATCGATGCGCGCGCCCGCCGCCCCGGAACCATGCGAAGCTTGAGGCCATGGACGACATCGTAAAACAGGCAATGGCCAGATGGCCGAACGTACCCCACTGCTACGGCTGGCTGGCGCTGGATGCGCGCGGCAACTGGCGCATGCGCGACGAGGCGGCCCAGCGCGCGAACGCGCCGGGCGACAAGCTGGCGAATACGGCCCTGCTCGGCTTCATCAACCGCAATTATGCGCACGACGACCAGGGCCGCTGGTATTTCCAGAACGGGCCGCAGCGCGTGTACGTGAACCTGGAAACGACGCCCTTCATCGCGCGCACCGACCCGAGCCAGGGTTTCATGCTGCAGACCGGGCAGGCGCTGGCCAGCCTGGACGGCGCCTTCATGACCGACGCCGGGGCGCTGGTCCTGCAGGCGGGCGAGATGGCCGCCCAGCTGGACGACCGCGACGTGGCGCAGGTGCTGGCGCGCATGGAGCTGGACGGACAGGCGGCTTCGATCGAGGCGATCATGGCGTGGCTGGAGGACAGCACGGGTGAACTGGTGCTGGTGACGGATGACGGGCGCTTCAAGGTGGAACGGCTGGCGGCGGATGCCTTGCCGCGCCGCTTCGGCTACGTGCAGATGCCGAGCCCGTAGGGTGGGCCGGGGCGCGCAGCCGGCTATACCCTGAAAGGTGAACCGCCAGCGGCTTGGACGCCGCCCGCGCGTTCAACGCACGGTGGCATAGAGAGGCGCATCGATTCGCTACGACTGTTTGAACGCGCGGGCGGCAAACACGCCACTGGCTGATCGGCGCGTCGGGTGTAGCCGGCTGCGCGCCCCGGCCCACCCTACGGTGCTCGGACGGCTCCCCGCATCACCGCTCTTTCTCTTCTTCCTTCTCGGCCTTCTGCCGCGCCTTCAGTTCGCGCTCGCGCGCATCGATGACGGCCTGGTCATAGAAGGACACGTCGCCGGCCTTGCGCGCCAGGTCGAGCTGCGCCACCGCCGCCGGCAGCGCGCCCGCCAGCACGTAGGATTCCGCCAGCGCCATGTGCTGCAGGGCGATCTTGCCCTGCTTCGAGTACACGCGCGCCAGCATGTCGTGCAGTTTCGGATCTTCGCGGTAGAGCTGGGTCTGGTCGCGCAGGTAGCGGGTCGCTTCCTCGTGCTTGCCGGCCGCGATCAGCGCTTCGCCGTACTGCCGCGCGATGGCGCGCGACAGCGGATAGCGCTGGCGCGCCGCGTCCGCCTCTTTCATTGCCTGCTCGGCCACCAGGGGCGTTTGCCCCGGCGCCAGCTTGATCTCGAGCGACAGTCCGGCGAACATGGCCGCGCCGTCGCCGGCGCTCGTTTCCGCCGACAGCACGCCCTCCTTCGGCTTCACGGTGGCGCGCGCCTTGTCGAGCCAGCCCTGTGCCTCGGCCAGGTTCCCCTGGCGCAGCGCCAGCAGGGCCAGGCCATACTGGGCGCCAGCCTGCTGGTGGCGGTGGCTTTCCTTGAGCTGGGTTTCCAGGGCAATTTTGGTGTCGCGCCGGCCGCTGACCGTCTCGTCCTGCAACACACGCGCGCGGGCGCGCACCAGCTGGAAGTCGAGGTTGTCCACGCGCGCCTTCTTCGGCATCTCGCGGATGCGCGCCTGCATATCGACCAGGCGCTCCGCCGTCAGCGGGTGGCTGCTCAGGTGGGCCAGGTGGGCAGGAATCTCGCCCGCCAGCCTGGACGCGCCCTGCAGGCGCTTGAAGAAGCCCACCATGCCGGTGACGTCGTAGCCGCCGGCGCCCATGATCTGGAAACCGACGCGGTCGGCCTCGCGCTCGGCGTCGCGGCTGAAGTTCAGCTGGCGCTGGACGGCCAGGCCCTGTCCGCCCAGCAGCACGCCCATGGCGGCGTCGGGGCTGGACTTGGCAGCCAGCGCGGCCAGGATCATCGCCGCCAGCGGCAGCAGCACGTCCTGCTTCTGCTGGCCCAGCATGCGGGCGATGTGGCGCTGCGACACGTGACCGATCTCGTGCGCCATCACCCCGGCCAGTTCGGACTCGTTCTGCGCCGCGACGATCAGGCCCGTATGCGCCGCGATGAAGCCGCCCGGCAGCGCGAACGCGTTCAGGTTCGCATCGCGCATGGCGAAGAAGGAAAAGTCGGCATTGGTTTCGCCGCGCGTGCCGGGCACCGACGCGACCAGCGCATTGCCGAGATTGTTCAGGTACTCGACGATCGGGTCGTCGTCGAGGTAGGCCGGGTCGCGCCGTACATCGCGCATGATCTCTTCGCCCAGCTTGCGTTCGACCACTGGCGACAGGTCCTGGCGCGCGGCGTCGCCGAGCGTCGGCAGGCGCAGATTGTCCGGCTTTTGCAGGGGCGCGGCGGGGGCGGCAATGGCGAAAGCGGCCGCCGTGCACAGGGCAATGGCGGTCAACGCAGGGCGCCAGCGGCGCGCCGGTGCTGGGCTGGGAGCATATTTCACAATGCTATGATAACCCTATCCGCAGCCAGCTTGCTGCATGGCGAAACACTTTGTTCCACAACTTATTTACATTGCAATGAGCGCTTCCAATCCCTCAGCAGGCGAACTGACCCACTTCGACGCCACCGGCCAGGCCCACATGGTCGACGTCGGGGCCAAGCAGGACACCCACCGTATCGCCGTCGCGGCCGGCAGCATCCGCATGCAGCCCGAGACCCTGGCCCTGATCCAGTCCGGCCATGCGAAGAAAGGCGACGTGATCGGCATTGCCCGCATCGCGGCGATCATGGCCTCGAAGCGCACCAGCGACCTGGTGCCGCTGTGCCATCCGCTGCCGATCACGCGGGTGGCGGTGGATTTCGAGGTGGATGCGGCGGCGAACAGCGTGCACTGCCGGGCGCAGGTCGAAACCATCGGCAAGACCGGGGTGGAGATGGAAGCGCTGACCGCGGTGCAGGTGGGGCTGCTGACGATCTACGACATGTGCAAGGCGGTCGACCGGGGGATGGTTATGACGAATGTGCGGGTGCTTGAGAAGCACGGGGGCAAGAGCGGGGACTGGAGCGCGCAGCTTTGACATGCCCCGCCGGGCGCAGGATGCGCTCAGGCCCCGCCCCAGGGCGTGTAGGTAAACCCGTTGCCGATGATGTCGACCAGGCCCGCCTTGTTCTCCTTGCTTTCGCTGATCCCCGCCAGCACCTCGGCGACGCTCGCCGTCTTGTCATCGAGGTGGTGGACCCAGAAGTCGCGGCCGGCCGCTTCTGGTTCGCGCCCCAGGATGTTCTGGTAGAAGCGCGTGACCAGTTCCAGGTTCGACTGGCTGCCGCCGTACGCTGCCTTGAACTCGTTCTGCGTCAGGAAGGCCGCCGCAACTTCGTTCAGGCTGACGCCCCGATCCATGCTGTTGATCCAGAAACTCAGGCCACCCGTATCGGGGGTGCGGTCGAAGGCGGCCTGGTACAGGCGGTAGGCCTGGCCGGCATTGCCGTCGATGTCGAGCGCCAGCGTCGCATCGGCGAAAGCGATTCGCTCGACATTGAGCAGCGAGCTGAGCGCGCCGCTCTTGTCGGTCACGGTGAACTGCGCCACCGACGGATAGCGCGGATCCGGGTTGATCGGTTGGGGAAGGCGGCTGAGAACGTAGTCGGCCCGGACGCCGGCCAGCTTGACAGTGTCCGCGCCGTTTCCGCCGTCGACCATCTGCCGGTCGCCCAGCAGGCTGATGAGGTCGTTGCCGTCGCCGGCCATCACGCTCAAGCGCCCACCGCCGCCCTTGAGCGCGATGGTATCGTCGCCCGCGCCCGCTGCGACGACCATGTCCTCGTAGATCGTGGCCGGCAGGTCGATGCTGATGTCGTCCTCGCCGTCGGAGCCGCGCAGGATGGCCTGCTCGATCGTTTCGCCGGGCCGGATGACGATGCCGGCATTGCTGACGCTGATCAGGCTGCCGTCGTGGAAAGTCGTGCTGAAGGCGGTCAGGGCGCCTTCGAACACCGGGGCAGCCTGAGCGCCCAGCAGGGTCTCCCCGAGCTGGAAGTCGCCTTCTATCGAGACTGAGCGGACGAACTTGTCCGCAGCGATGTCGATGCGGTCGATCCTGCCACGCAGTTCGCCGTCCGGCTGCAGGCTGAGCGCGCCATTCATCGATACCGTGAGATTGCCGAGGATCGGGTCGTAATCCGGGCTGGAGGCCGGCAGCAGGGTCTTGACGCGCAGTCCATGGATGCTCATGCCTTCCGCTACCGGGTTGAACACCAGCGCAGCGCCGCTCATGTCGTAGTCGTAGCTCATCTTGCCGGTTACAGCCAGCTCGACCAGTCCCGGCTTGCTGAAATCGAAGCCGGTCACACTGGCGCGGCCGCGCGGGGCCAGCGGGTTCTCCATCACCAGGCCGGAATACACGCCGACGGCGCCGTCCGCGTAGCTCGTGCGCAGTGAGGCGCCGAGCATGTTCCATGACGAGAACTGTGCGTAATCCTGTTCGATGCCTGCGAGCGTGGCGGTATAGAAATCGATCATGCTGCCCACGTGCCCGCTGGTCACCGGATCCTGGGCAGCCATTGCGCGTTGCTGGTCGACGACGCCCTGCGATAGTGTGATCCTGACGGTGGCCATGGTGATCTTCCGAATAATGCGCCGCGTGCGCGGTTGTGATTTCCAGTCGGCAATTGTAAAACGATTGGCTACCCAGAGTCTCGCCAAATTCACCGTCGAGCCCGCTCACCTGTTTCGTTGTAGTGCCCGTGGTACATTGCGGCCCTTTGTATGCCGTCCCCTTCCCTTTCAATGGTTCGCGGAATGGGAATGGCGGCGCCTATCTTGGCTGGACCTTGTCTGAACCCGTAAGCCAGATGCCGTTAAGTTGCTTCGTTCGCTTCGCCTAAGCAAAAAGAGACCGCCAGGGCGGTCTCTTTCTCAAGGACCGCTGTCGCGGTCTCAGGTCGGGTCGCTATTATGCGTCGGCGTCGTCCTCACCAGCAGCGGTCAGGCAGCCTGCCGGCAGGTACTTGTCTTCTTCTTCGAAGCCGCTCGTCACGCAGGTGTAGATACCCTTGGTCGAACGGTGCAGCGAGATGGTGGGTGCTTCACCCAGACGGCCCGGGCTGGCAATAGTGCAGGTCAGGACGGCGGTGTTGGCACCAGGAACAGTTGCTGCGATGGTGCTGCAGTTACCGGTTTGGGCAGCCAGGCCAGCCTTGCTGAGGTATTCCGCTGCATCGGCAGCGCTGCCTTCAACGACAGCCATTTCAAAACCGGTCTTACCGGCGGCGATGTCGCCGTAAGCGGCGGTCGCCTTGCCCTTGGCGATGTAGTCCTGGTATGCCGGGATCGCCACGGCTGCCAGGATGCCGATGATCGCAACGACGATCATCAGTTCGATCAGGGTGAAACCGCCTTCAGCTTTTTTGTTGCGCATTTGTTGGATGTTCATTTCTATCTCTCCAGGGTGGTGTGTCAGGTAATTGGGTTACTGCTTGTTGCCACGCTTTCTTATATGCAAGCCGTATGCCAGCCCCAAAAATGCTGATTTTATTAGTGCGGAGATAACAAAACGACGTGCCAACGCAAGTTTTGGCTTGAGCTGTGACAAAATTTGTCAGCACAGCCCAGCAATTTTTGTCACGTGGACAGTTTACGTAACGCAATTTGTCATCCTTGGAAGAAATTTGGGATGACTGCCGCCATCTCACAGGTCAACACGTCATGAGAAGACGAAAAAAAAGCGGGAAGCTCACGCTCCCCGCTTTTTTACCAACTGGTCAGGATTACAGCATGGCCTTCAGCAGGCGTGCCATTTCCGACGGGTTCTTGGTGACGGTAATGCCGCAGGCTTCCATGATTTCCAGCTTGGCTTGCGCGGTGTCGGCGCCGCCCGAGATCAGCGCGCCGGCGTGGCCCATGCGCTTGCCCGGAGGCGCGGTGACGCCGGCGATGAAGCCGACGACCGGCTTCTTCATGTTGTCCTTGATCCACTGAGCAGCGTTCGCCTCGTCCGGACCACCGATCTCGCCGATCATGATGACGGCGTCGGTGTCAGGATCGTCGTTGAACATGCGCATCACGTCGATGTGCTTCAGACCGTTGATCGGGTCGCCGCCGATACCGACTGCCGACGACTGGCCCAGGCCCAGTGCGGTCAGTTGGCCGACTGCTTCATAGGTCAGGGTGCCCGAGCGCGACACGACGCCGATACGGCCCTTGCGGTGGATGTGACCCGGCATGATGCCGATCTTGATCTCGTCCGGGGTGATCAGGCCTGGGCAGTTCGGGCCCAGCAGCAGGGTCTTCGAGCCGGCCTTGGCCATGCGGTCCTTGACTTCCATCATGTCGCGGACTGGGATGCCTTCGGTGATGCAGATTGCCAGGTCCAGCTCGGCTTCGACGGCTTCCCAGATGGCAGCGGCAGCGCCTGCCGGCGGGACGTAGATGACCGACACGGTGGCGCCGGTTTCCGACTTGGCTTCCTTGACCGATGCGTAGATCGGGATGCCTTCGAAGTCTTCGCCAGCTTTCTTCGGGTTCACGCCTGCCACGAAGGCTTCACGGCCGTTCGCGTAGTCGCGGCACATGCGGGTGTGGAACTGGCCGGTCTTGCCGGTGATACCTTGGGTGATGACTTTGGTGTCTTTATTAATCAGAATGGACATGTTGTATTCCTTCGCGAATTAGGCTTGGCCAGCGGCAGCGGCAACGACCTGCTTCGCTGCGTCTTCCATGGTGTCTGCGGCGATGATCGGCAGGCCCGAGTCGGCCAGCATCTTCTTGCCCAGGTCTTCGTTGGTGCCCTTCATGCGGACGACCAGCGGCACCTGCAGCGACACAGCTTTCGATGCGGTGATGACGCCTTCGGCGATCACGTCGCAGCGCATGATGCCGCCGAAGATGTTGACCAGGATGGCCTTCAGGCCCGGGTTCTTCAGCATGATCTTGAATGCTTCGGTCACTTTTTCTGCGGTTGCACCGCCGCCGACGTCCAGGAAGTTGGCCGGCTCGCCGCCGAACAGCTTGATGGTGTCCATGGTAGCCATGGCCAGGCCGGCGCCGTTCACCAGGCAGCCGATGTTGCCGTCGAGCGAAATGTAAGCCAGGTCGAACTTCGATGCTTCGACTTCCGCCGGATCTTCTTCGTCCAGGTCGCGATAGGCGACGATTTCCGGGTGACGGAACAGGGCGTTCGAGTCGAAGTTGAACTTGGCGTCCAGCGCGATGACCTTGCCCGAACCGGTCAGGATCAGCGGGTTGATTTCGGCCAGCGATGCGTCGGTTTCCCAGTACGCCTTGTACAGGCCCTGCAGGTTGGTGCGGGCGTCGGCGACCGACGCTTCCGGCACGCCGATCTTGCGGGCGATGTCGTCTGCCTGCTCATCGGTCAGGCCGACCGACGGTTCGATCACGACGTTGTGGATTTTTTCCGGGTTGCTGTGCGCGACTTCTTCGATGTCCATGCCGCCTTCCGACGAGGCCATCAGCACGACCTTCTGGCTGACGCGGTCGGTCACCAGGGAAACATACAGTTCCTTCTTGATGTCGGCGCCTTCTTCGATCAGCAGGCGGCGCACTTTCTGGCCTTCCGGGCTGGTCTGGTGGGTGATCAGCTGCATGCCCATGATCTGGTCGGCGTATTCCTTGACCTGTTCCAGCGACTTGGCAACCTTGACGCCGCCGCCTTTACCGCGGCCACCGGCGTGGATCTGCGCCTTGACGACCCAGACCGGGCCGCCCAGCTCTTCAGCGGCCTTGACGGCCTCTTCCACCGTCATGCACGGAATACCGCGCGGAACGGTCACTCCGAACTTTCGGAGGATCTCTTTGCCCTGATACTCATGGATTTTCATGCTGGCTTCCCTTCTTTTCTATGTACTGAATGAGAAATACGGTTAACTTACAAAAATGACAAACAGCGAATCCTAACCCGACACGGCTTTGATCGACCAGCGGGGATAGTAGGTGGCCACAGTCGGTCCGTCGCTGCGCAGCGCATGGCAACGGTCGAGCTCGAACGGCCGTTCGGACGAGTCAGGATTGACATTCGCGTCGGCGCCGCCGCGGGTGTCGAACTCGTCGTCGGCAAAGGCCTGCAGCGCTGCAGTGGGCAGCACCTGGGCCAATTCGGTGAGGTGGGTGCAGCCGAGCACGCCGGACAGGCGGTCTTTCAGGTGCAGCCGAAAATGCTTCATCAGCGACAGGCCGACCAGCTTTTTGTAAGCAGGGACGATCGTCTCGCAGAAACCGGGATAGGGAACGGCGTCGGACGCGGCTTCGGCGTCCACGATGGTCAGCGCGCGGTCGATGGTGACGCGCAGCTTGAGGTCGTGGACAGGCAGGCCACCGGGGCGGGTGCCGGAGCCGAGCTGGATGTCACGGGTTTTGACGTCGCGGATAATGGCGTCCAGATCCCACAAGCCATCGTCGCGCGCATAGGCTTCGACGGTGATGGCGCGCGTATGCCGGAGCGAGCGCGATACGGGAGGAGACAGGGGCATAAAAACCAATGCCGCTTGCGCGGCCGTTAGTGGTGCAGCCTTGTGCTTCATGCACGTTGACGTAGCTTCTACGACAACAACCGCTCATGCGGCGCTGCTTAAACCGTGAAAGTTTAGCACAGGGCGTTGGCGGTTGCACTGCAACAGAGGCCTTTTTGCCGCGGTGCAGCGACAAGAACCGGGATTTCTTGCCGAGTCGTCAAGCTTGCAGGCGGTTGGACGACTTCTGAGGGTGGCAAGACCAATCTTTGCTGCTGGGAAGAGAACGCCTCTAACGGACAGCGCCAGCGTGCAGCGCCATTATCCGTTGAGGAATATGCCGAAGCATATCGGAAATGACGCTCCACGCTGGCGCCGAAGCCATATCCTCGCTATATAAGAGGCGACGTCGTTACAGCCAGTGCTGCGCAGGTGCAGCAACAAGGAGGATGCAGCGAAGTGAAGCAGAGGGTACTGCGAAGGTGATACAACAGGCCTGCGGCCAAGCCTGGCATATCGTCGGAGCAAGCCTGGGGCCAGGCCGGCTCGTCAAGAACAGGCTGGAACCAGCCTGCTTACAGCTCGTCGTCGTCGGGAGCGCCCTGCATCGCGGTCCGTGCAGCGCGTTGGGAGAAACCACGCTGCAGCAGGAAACGCATCTGCTTGGCTCGCTCGGCCGCGTCGGCGGCGACGGTGCCGAACTTGCGCTGCCACACTTCGGAGGCACGCGCCGTCTCGCTGTCGGCAAGCGAGGCTTTGATGTCGTCCAAGGCTTCACCTTTGACGCCATGGCTTTGCAGCTCGGCCATGACGCGGCTGTTGCCAAAGCGCGCCGCCCGCCGGTTGATCAGCGATTCGGCAAAGCGTTCCTGCGACAGCCAGTTGTTCTTTTCAAGGAAATCCAGGAGGGCTTCCACGTCATCGCCCTCCTCGGCATAACGGGCCAGCTTGCGCCCCAGCTCGAGCCGGCTGTGCTCGCGCATCGACAGGTAGCGAAGCGCGCGCCCTTTCAGGCTTAGCTGGGGTGCAGGCATCGCTTACTTACTCGCCGACTGCCTTCAGCTTGTCCTTGCCGCTGTCTTCAACAGCAGCCAGGACCGGCGGCAGTTCGCGCACGCCCAGCGCAGCACGGACCTTGTTCTCGATTTCGCGTGCCAGTGCCGGACGGTCTTTCAGGAACTGACGGGCGTTGTCCTTGCCCTGGCCGATACGCTCACCGTTGTAGCTGTACCAGGAACCAGACTTCTCGACGACCTTGTTGTCGGCGCCCAGGTCCAGGATTTCGCCTTCGCGCGAGGTGCCTTCTCCATACAGGATGTCGAAGTGGGCTTCCTTGAACGGCGGCGCGATCTTGTTCTTGACGACCTTGACCTTGGTTTCGTTACCGATCACTTCGTCACCCGACTTGATCGAACCGGTACGGCGGATGTCCAGGCGCACGGAGGCGTAGAACTTCAGCGCGTTACCGCCGGTCGTGGTTTCCGGGCTGCCGAACATCACGCCGATCTTCATACGGATCTGGTTGATGAAGATGACCAGCGTGTTGGTGCGGTTGATCGAACCGGTCAGCTTGCGCAGCGCCTGCGACATCAGTCGCGCCTGCAGGCCCGGCAGCGAATCGCCCATGTCGCCTTCGATCTCGGCACGCGGGGTCAGCGCCGCCACCGAGTCGATGACCACCAGGTCGACCGAACCCGAACGCACCAGGGCGTCGGTGATTTCGAGGGCCTGTTCGCCGGTGTCCGGCTGCGAGATCAGCAGCTCGTCCAGCTTGATGCCCAGCTTCTGCGCATAGGTCACGTCGAGCGCGTGCTCGGCGTCGATGAAGGCGCAGGTGCCGCCCAGCTTCTGCATCTGGGCGATGGTCTGCAGCGTCAGGGTGGTTTTACCCGACGATTCCGGACCGTAGATCTCGACGATACGACCGCGCGGCAGGCCACCGACGCCCAGCGCGATGTCCAGGCCCAGCGAGCCGGTGGAAACAGTCTGCACTTCCTCGACCGGCATGTTGGCATCCATACGCATGACCGAGCCCTTGCCGAACTGCTTTTCGATTTGCGCCAGGGCGGCTGCCAGCGCTTTGCCCTTTTCGGCAACGTTCAATGCGATTTTTTTGTCGTCCATGGTGTACTTTCAGCTGTGGAGTAGGCAAGGTAGGGGCGCTACCGCTAAAATCAAGAGAACCACTGTATAAAAATCCAGGTGTTCCCACAAGCGAAATCAAGCCACTACTGTATATAAATCCAGTGGTTTAGGCAAGCGAAAAAAGTCGCGGTGTTGTTATCTATGAGGCTCGCATTGTTGCGATAAATCAAACACAATACGGCCTGTTGATGGTTTAACGTTTTACAGGTGTCCCCATGCGAATTCTGCTCGCCGAAGATGATAGCGTACTTGCCGACGGACTCACGCGTTCCCTGCGCCAGTCCGGCTACGCCATCGATTGCGTGAAAAACGGCCAGGACGCCGACACCGCCCTGTCCACCCAGGAGTTCGACCTCCTCATTCTCGACCTCGGCCTGCCCAGGCTGTCCGGGCTGGAAGTGCTGCGCCGCCTGCGTGCGCGGTCCTCGCTGCTGCCGGTGCTGATCCTCACCGCGGCCGATTCGGTCGAGCAGCGGGTCGAGGGCCTCGACCTGGGGGCCGACGACTACATGGCCAAGCCCTTCGCGCTGTCCGAGCTGGAAGCGCGGGTGCGCGCCCTCACCCGGCGCGGCGCCGGCGGCGGTCCCGCTGTGGTGCGTCACGGCCCGCTGGTCTACGACCAGGTCGGCCGCAGCGCCTACATCAACGACCAGATGCTCGATTTGTCGGCGCGCGAGCTCGGCCTGCTGGAAGTGCTGCTGGCGCGCACCGGGCGCCTGGTCTCCAAGGAGCAGCTGGTGGATCACCTGTGCGAATGGGGCGAGGAAGTCTCGAACAACGCCATCGAGGTGTACGTGCACCGCCTGCGCAAGAAGATCGAGGTCGGCGGCGTGCGCATCGCCACCGTGCGCGGCCTCGGCTACTGCCTCGAAAAATTCTCCGACGCGCCGCGCGCGCCGGCGCCAGAGCACAAGTGAACGAACGCGACGCCGGGCTTGCCGACGCGCCTGCGGGCGCCGGGCAGGACGCGGCCCTGCCGTACGGGGCGGCCGGCTACCGTCCCTACGTTCCGCCCAACCCGGAACCGGACGAGAACATCCGCCACTCGCTGTTCGGCGAGATCCTCGACTGGATGCTGGCCCCGCTGCTGCTGCTGTGGCCGATGAGCATCGCGATCACCTACCTGGTGGCGAAGTCGATCGCCAACCAGCCCTTCGACGACGCCCTGGAAGACCGCGTTACCGTGCTGTCGCAGCAGATCCGCACGGTGGAAGGCCGGCCCGTGGTGCAACTGCCCGGCAGCGCCCGCGACGTGCTGCGCGCCGACGACGTCGACAGCGTCTATTTCCAGATCAGCGGACCCGACGGCGCGCACATCGACGGCGACCGCGACCTGCCGCGCCCGGGTCTCGGTAAAGGCGCCGGCGACGGCGCCGACGATCCGGACGGGCGCATGCGTGGCGGCGCCGTGGCGTTCCGTAACGACAGCATCCACGGCACGCCGGTGCGCATCGCCTATTCCTGGGTCAACCTCGACCCGCTGCACGAAGGCAGCCGCCCGGCCGGACCGGGCGGCGCGCCGGCCCTGGTGCAGGTGGCGGAAACGCTCGACAAGCGCGCCCACCTCGCCAACGAGATCATCAAGGGCGTGATCCTGCCCCAGTTCATCATCCTGCCCGTCATCCTGGCCCTGGTCTGGTTCGCCCTGTCGCGCGGCCTCTCGCCGCTGGCCGAGCTGCAGGAACGCATCCGCGCGCGTCCGCAGGACGACCTGTCGCCGATCGACCCGCGCCAGGTGCCGGAAGAGATCTCGCCGCTGGTCGGCTCGTTCAACGACATGCTCGAACGCCTGGCCCAGACCGTCGAGATGCAGAAGCGCTTCATCGCCGACGCCGCGCACCAGATGAAGACGCCGCTGGCCGGCATGCGCATGCAGTCCGAGCTCGCCCTGCGCCAGGTCGACCCGGGCGAGATCCACCGCTCGCTCGAGCAGCTGGCCAAGAGCTCGGAATCGGCCACGCGCCTGGTCAACCAGCTGCTGGCGCTGGCGCGCGCCGAGAACCAGCCCCACGCCGGCCTCGCTTTCGAGGAGGTCGGCCTGGTGCAGCTGGCCCGGACCACGGTGCAGGACTGGGTGCAGGCCTCGTTCGCGCACGGCATCGACCTCGGCTTCGAATTCCCCGATGCGCCGCCCGATGCGCCGCAGGACAAGGAACTGCGCATCGCCGGCAACGCGCTGATGCTGCGCGAGCTGCTGTCGAACCTGATCGACAACGCGCTGCGCTACACGCCCCAGGGCGGCAGCGTCACGGTGCGCGTGCGGCGCGACGGCGAGCACGTGCTGCTCGAGGTCGAGGACACCGGCCACGGCATCGCCCCAAGCGAGCGCACCCACGTGTTCGAGCGCTTCTACCGCATCCTCGGCAGCAACGTGCAGGGCAGCGGCCTGGGACTGGCGATCGTGCGGGAGATCGCGCAGCAGCATGGCGCCGAGATCGACATCTTCAACAATCCGCGCAGCCATGCGCCCAAGTACCCGGGCAGCCTGTTCCGCCTGACCTTCCCGCCTCCTGTCCATGAGCCCGACGATGCCGAGTGAACCCATGCCGCCGCTGCCGGCCGGGCAGAACGCCCACCACGCACGACTGCAGGCAGCGCGCGCCGCCCACTGGCGCGCCACCCGCCGCCTGACCCTGGTCCTGATGACGCTGTGGCTGTGCACCGGCTTCGGCACCGTGTTCTTCGCGCGCGAGCTGTCGCACTTCTCCCTGTTCGGCTGGCCCTTGTCCTTCTACATGGCGGCGCAAGGAGCGTCGCTGGTATCGCTGGCCGTGATCGCCTTCTACGCCTGGCGCATGCGCCGGCTCGACCGCCTGCATGCCGGCCCGGCCCAGGAGGGTGCGTGACTACCAGCAAGCCGCCCTATTTCCGCAAGCTGTCGCGCTACTACCTCTGGTACACCGCCTGCTTCGCCCTGTTCCTGGTGTCGCTCGCCCTGCTCGAGCAGGAAGGCATGCCGCGCCTGTGGATCGGCTATATCTTCATGTTCGCCACCATCGCGCTGTACGCCACCATCGGCGTGGTGGCGCGCACCTCGAACGTCACCGAGTACTACGTGGCCGGGCGGCGCGTACCGGCCCTGTTCAACGGCATGGCCACCGCCGCCGACTGGATCTCGGCGGCCAGCTTCATCAGCCTGGCCGGCGGCCTTTACCTGTATGGCTTCGACGGGCTGGCCTACATCATGGGCTGGACCGGCGGCTTCGTGCTGGTCGCCCTGCTCATCGCGCCTTACCTGCGCAAGTTCGGGCAGTACACCATCCCCGACTTCCTGGCGGCGCGCTACGGCGGCGGCGCGGGCGGGCGCGGCGGGCCGGTGCGGGCGCTGGCCGTGGCCGCCACCATCCTGGTCTCGTTCACCTACGTGGTGGCGCAGATCTACGCGGTCGGCCTGATCGCCTCGCGCTTCACCGGCGTCGACTTCTCGGTCGGCATCTTCCTGGGCCTGGCCTCGATCCTGGTCTGCTCGTTCCTGGGCGGGATGCGCGGCATCACCTGGACCCAGGTGGCGCAGTACATCATCCTGCTGGTGGCCTTCCTGATCCCGAGTATCTGGCTGGCGGCCAAGCATGCCGACAACCCGGTGCCCCAGGTGGCCTACGGCTCGCTGCTGCCGAAGCTGGCCGCGCGCGAGCACCAGCTCGACAAGGATCCGCGCGAGGAACAGGTGCGCGCCGAGTTCCGGCGCCGCGCCGACGAATACACGGCGCGCCTGGCCGCGCTGCCGGCCTCGTGGGAAGCCGGCAAGCTCGAAGCCCAGCGCGCACTCAGGGCGGCGCGCACCAGCAATGCCTCGCTGGGCGAAGTGCGCCAGGCCGAGCGCGCCTTCAACACCTACCCCGGTTCGCCCGACGAAGCGCGCGCGTTGTGGCTTGAACAGCGCGACGCCAACCTGGCGCGCGCCCGCCCCCTGGTGCCGCATGCCGCTCCCTTCCCCGGCGCGACCGAAGAAGAGTCGGACAAGCGCCGCAACAACTTCCTGGCCGTGGTGTTCTGCCTGATGTTCGGCACCGCCGCCCTGCCCCACATCCTGATGCGCGCCTACACCACGCCCTCGGTCAACGAAACCCGGGTGTCGGTGTTCTGGACCCTGTTCTTCATTCTGCTGATCTACCTGACCATTCCCGCGCTGGCGGTGCTGGCCAAGTACGACATCTATACCTCGCTGGTCGGCAGCGATTTTTCCGCGCTGCCCACCTGGATCTCGTACTGGGCCAATGTCGACAAGGTCAATCCGCTGCTCAGCATCGCCGACGTCAATGGCGACGGCGTGGTGCAGCTGGCCGAGATCGCGATCGACGCCGACGTGCTGGTGCTGGCCACGCCCGAGATCGGTGGGCTGCCCTACGTGATCTCGGGCCTGGTGGCGGCCGGCGGCCTGGCGGCGGCGCTGTCCACCGCCGACGGCCTGCTGCTGGCGATCTCCAACGCCCTCTCGCACGACGTCTACTACAAGATGGTCGACCCGGGCGCCTCGACCCAGAAGCGGGTGACGATCTCGAAACTCCTGCTGCTGGCCGTGGCCTTCATCGCGGCCTACGCGGCCTCGCAGAAACCGGCCGATATCCTCTCTTTGGTAGGCGCCGCGTTCTCGCTCGCTGGTTCTACACTTTTTCCAGTGCTGGTGCTGGGCGTGTTCTGGAAGCGCGCCAACCACACCGGGGCGATCGCCGGCATGCTCACCGGCTTCCTGGTCTGCCTGTGGTACATGCTGCGCGCCAGCCCGACCCTGGGCGGCAGCCTGGACGCGTCCTGGCTCGGCATCCAGCCGCTGGCGGCGGGCGTGTTCGGGGTGCCGGCCGGGCTGCTGGCAACGGTGATCGGCAGCCTGGCCAGCAGCCCGCCGAGCCATGCCAGCCTGGGCATGGTCGACTATATCCGGGCGCCGGAGGAGGAGAGCCCGGGCAAGCATTGACGCGCAGGCCGCCGTCAGCCCGCACGCCTCCGTAAACGACAACGGGCGCCTCAGGGCGCCCGTCACACAAGAGTGCAGCTGGTGTATTACTGCACGACGGTCTGCGCCTGCCCTTCTTCGCGCGCACGGATCTCGCCGATGCGGTACACGGTTTCGCCGGCTGCCTGCAGCTGGGCCATTGCCGCGTCCGCGTTCTCTTTCGCCACGATCACGGTCATGCCGATGCCGCAGTTGAACACGCGGTGCATTTCCGCGTCCGCCACGCCGCCGTGCTGCTGCAGCCACTGGAACAGCGGCGGCATGGTCCAGGACTTGGCATCGAGCACCGCGGTGAGATGATCGGCCAGCACGCGCGGGATGTTCTCGACCAGGCCGCCGCCGGTGATGTGCACCAGGCCCTTCACTTCCATCGATTGCATCAGCGCCAGCAGCGGCTTGACGTACAGGCGGGTCGGGGCCATCAGCACGTCGGCCAGCTTGCGGCCATGGAAATCGGCCTCCAGGTCGGGCTTGGCCACTTGAATAATCTTGCGCACCAGCGAGTAGCCGTTCGAGTGGATGCCCGACGAGGCCAGGCCCAGCACCACGTCGCCGGGGGCGATCTTGCTGCCGTCGATGATCTGCGACTTTTCCACCGCGCCGACGGCAAAGCCGGCCAGGTCGTATTCGCCGTCCGGGTACATACCCGGCATCTCGGCGGTTTCGCCGCCAAGCAGGGCGCAGCCGGACTGTTCGCAGCCCTGGGCGATGCCCTTGATGACCGCGGTGGCGGTCGCCACGTCCAGCTTGCCGCAGGCGAAGTAGTCGAGGAAGAACAGCGGCTCGGCGCCCTGCACCAGGATGTCGTTGACGCTCATGGCCACCAGGTCGATGCCGACCGTGTCGTGGCGGTTCAGCTCGAACGCCAGCTTGAGCTTGGTGCCGACGCCATCGGTGCCGGACACCAGCACTGGTTCCTTGTACTTCTTGCTGATCTCGAACAGCCCGCCGAAACCGCCGATGCCGCCGAGGACGCCTTCGCGCATGGTGCGCTTGGCAAACGGCTTGATCGCTTCGACCAGGGCGTCGCCTGCGTCGATGTCGACACCGGCGTCGCGGTAGGAGAGGGAAACATTAGATGGTTGGCTCATGGTATTTGGCAGCGGAGGCGGTAAAATAGAAGGCGGCAGACCGTCGGACCTGGTCAATCCGCTATTTTAGCAAAACGGGCCCGCCCAGCCCTGCTTTCACCTGATTGCCACCCGATTCGTTGGTAAACACCGTAAAAATAACAAAACAAGAACACGCATGCCACTCTTCCTCACGCCCGAGCAAAAACAGTCCGCATTCTGGGTGGCGCTCTGGCTGGCGGTGGCGCTGCTGCTGTACACCCTGGGTCCGATCCTCTCCCCCTTCATCGCAGCGGCCATCCTCGCCTACATGCTGGGCGGGGCCGTGGATCGGCTGGCAGGCAAGCGCAGGATGCCGCGCGTGGTGGCGGTCTCCATCGTCCTGACGGCCTTCTTCGCCGTCGTCATCGCGCTGGTGCTGACCGTGGTGCCGGTGCTGCGCGCCGAAATCCCGCTGTTGCAGGCCAAGATTCCCGCCTTCTTCACCTGGCTCGACACCTTCGTTTCGCCCTGGCTGGCCGGCTACGGCATCAAGGTGAAGCTCGACAGCGCCGGGCTGCGCGAGCTGCTCCAGCAGCAGGTTGCGGCCAGCGGCGACGACCTCTGGACCTCGGTGCTGGCCAAGGTGCGGGTGGGCGGCAGCGCGGTGCTGGGCTGGATCGCCACCCTGACCCTGGTGCCCGTGGTGCTGTTCTACCTGCTGCTCGACTGGCATGCGCTGATGGCGCGCATCGAGGGCGCCATTCCGCGCCGCTGGGTCGAGCGCGTGACCGGCATGGCGCGGGAATCGGACGAACTGCTGGCCCAGTACCTGCGCGGCCAGCTGCTGGTGATGATCGTGCTGGCCGTGTACTACTCGGCGGCGCTGGCCGTCCTCGGGCTGGATGTGGCGTTGCCGGTCGGCGTGCTCACCGGTCTGCTGGGCTTCGTGCCCTACCTGGGCTTCGGTCTCGGCATGCTGCTGGCGCTGGTGGCGGCCCTGCTGCAGTTCCCCGGCTGGGTGGCGCTGGCCTGGGTGGTGGCCATCTACACGGCGGGCCAGCTGATCGAAAGCTTCTTCCTGACCCCGAGGCTGGTGGGCGAGCGCATCGGCCTGCATCCGCTGGCCGTGATCTTCGCCCTGATGGCCTTCGGCGAGCTGTTCGGCTTCGCCGGCGTGCTGCTGGCCCTCCCGGCATCGGCGCTGCTGATGGTCGGTTTCCGCCACGTGCGCACCCACTACTTGCGCAGCAGCTTTTATAATGCCTGAAGCATATGATATCCAACGATAGCCCGACGCCATGAAACAGCTGGTGCTCGATTTAGGCGCCGAGCCGGCGCACAGCCTCGACACCTTTCAGGTGGGCGAGAATGCCGAACTGGCGCACCTGATGCACCAGTTCGCGCAGCGTGCTTCGCGCGAGCATTTCGCCTACCTGTGGGGCGACACCGGCGCCGGCAAGACCCACCTGCTGCAGGCCCTCGCGGCCAGCCCGGCCTCGCGCTACATCCCCTTCGATGCGCCGGCCGACCAGTTCGTGCATCACCCGGACGTCACCTTGTACCTGCTGGACGACTGCGACCGCCTGTCGCCGCGGCGCCAGATCGACGCCTTTGCCCTGTTCAACCAGATCCGCGAGCACGGCGCCTACATGGTCAGCACCGGCCCGGTACCGCCGGCGGTGCTGGGCGTGCGCGAAGACCTGCGCACGCGCATGGGCTGGGGCCTGATCTACCAGATCAAAGGGCTGTCCGACGACGAGAAGATCGCCGCCCTCACCCAGGCCGCCGAAGCGCGCGGGTTGACGCTCTCGGCCAGCGTGTTACCCTATTTGTTGTCTCACTTCAAGCGCGACATGCGGTCGCTGGCAACGATGCTGGACGCCCTCGACCAGTATTCGCTCGAGACCCAGCGCCCGGTCACCCTGCCGCTGCTGCGTGATTTATTGCTGCAAGAAAACCAGCAGTCGGAAACCAAAGAATGAAAAACCTTGCGCTGTTCGACCTCGACCACACCCTGCTGCCGATCGATTCGGACTATGAATGGGGCGAGTTCCTGGTCCGCGTTGGCGCGGTGGACGAAACCGCCTTCCGCCGCCGTAACGACGAATTCTTCGCCCAGTACCAGGAAGGCGTGCTCGATCCGGTCGAGTACCTCGAGTTCGCCCTCGGCACGCTGGCGCGCTTCCCGCGCGCCGAGCTGGACGCCCTGTACGCACGCTACATGGCGGAAGTCATCGAGCCCGCCATCAGGCCGCGGGCGCTGGCGCTGGTGCGCGAGCACCAGGCGGCCGGCGACCTGGTGGCCATCATCACGGCCACCAACTACCACATCACGGCGCCGATCGCCGGGCGCTTCGGCGTCGAGCACCACATCGGCGCCATGCCGGAATACGACGCCGCAGGGAAGCTGACCGGCAGGCTGCTCGGCACCCCGACCTCGGGGCCGGGCAAGATCACGCACATGCACGCCTGGCTGGAGCGGCTCGGCACGCGCTTCGACGCGTTCGAGCGCTGCCACTTCTACAGCGACTCGCACAACGACCTGCCGCTGCTGTCGATCGTCAGCCATCCGGTCGCCACCAACCCGAGCGCTAAGCTCGCCGCCCACGCGCAATCGCAGGGTTGGCCAACACTCCATCTCTTCAATGATTAAGAAATTCATCCGCAAGATCCTGGGCGTCAAGGACGACGGCCGCGACCCGACCCAGGCAGTCATCCTCGGCCCCGAAGAGCACAAGATCGACCCGCGCAACGTCTCGCGCAACGCGATCACGGTCACCCAGACGCTGCAGGAGGCCGGCTTCCAGGCCTTCGTCGTCGGCGGCGCCGTGCGCGACCTGCTGCTGGGCGTCAAGCCCAAGGACTTCGACATCGCCACCGACGCCACGCCCGAGCAGGTCAAGCGCCTGTTCCGGCGCGCCTTCATCATCGGCCGCCGCTTCCAGATCGTGCACGTGATGTTCGGCCAGGACCTGCTGGAAGTGACCACCTTCCGCGGCAACGGCAGCGACAATGCGCCGAAGGACGAGCATGGCCGGGTCCTGCGCGACAATAACTTCGGTCCCCAGCACGAAGACGCGGCGCGCCGCGACTTCACCATCAACGCCATGTACTACGATCCGGCCAAGCAGACCGTGCTGGACTACCATGGGGGCATGGAGGACATCCGCGCCAAGCTGCTGCGCATCATCGGCGTGCCGGAAGCGCGCTACCGCGAAGACCCGGTGCGCATGCTGCGCGTGGTGCGCTTCGCCGCGAAGCTCGGCTTCACCATCGAGCCGACCACGCGCGCGCCGATTCCCGTCATGGCGCCCCTGATCGACAACGTGCCGGCCGCGCGGGTGTTCGACGAAATGCTGAAGCTCCTGCTGTCGGGCCACGCGCTGGCCTGCCTGAAGGAACTCCGTTCGGCCGGCCTGCACCACGGCCTGCTGCCCCTGCTGGACGTCGTACTGGAGCAGCCGATCGGCATGAAGTTCGTCACGCTCGCCCTGGAATCGACCGACGGGCGCGTGAAAGCCGGCAAGGGCGTCTCGCCCGGCTTCCTGTTCGCCTCACTGCTGTGGCACCAGGTGCTGGAGAAGTGGAATGCCTACCGCGCCGCCGGCGAGGCGCCGATCCCGGCCCTGCACCTGGCTGCCGACGCCGTGCTGGAGACCCAGACCGAGAACCTGGCCCTGCAGCGCCGCATCGCCACCGACATGCGCGACATCTGGGCCATGCAGCCCCGCTTCGAACGCCGCACCGGCAAGGCGCCGTTCAAGCTGCTCGAGCATCCGCGCTTCCGCGCCGGCTACGACTTCCTGCTGCTGCGCTGCGAATCGGGCGAGCTGCCGGGCGAGATCGGCGAATGGTGGACCGCGTTCTACGCAGCCGAAGGCGGCGAACGCGAAGCACTGCTGGCGGCCGCCAACCGGCGCGACCGTGGCGAAGGCAGCGGCGAGGGCGCAAAACGCAAGCGCGCGCCGCGCCGCGGTCCTCGCAAGACGAGCGATGGCGCAGGGACGCAGCCGGCACAGGGCGGCAGCGAGGAATGATCGCCTACGTCGGCATCGGCGCCAACCTGGGCGACGCCCAGGGCAACGTGCTGGACGCGCTGCGCCGGATTGCCCTGCTGGAGGGCACGATGGTGATCGAGACCTCCGGCCTGTACCGCACGGCGCCGGTCGACTCCAGCGGCCCCGACTACATCAATGCCGTGGCCTGCATCGACACCGCCTTCGATCCGCACCAGCTCCTGGCCGCGCTGCAGGACATCGAACTGGCGCACGGCCGCGAGCGCCCCTACCGTAACGCGCCGCGCACGCTCGACCTCGACCTGCTGCTGTACGGCGACCAGCAGATCGCCACCGATACCCTGACGGTGCCGCACCCGCGCATGCACGAGCGCGGCTTCGTGCTGGCGCCGCTGGCCGAGATCGCGCCCGGTCTCGTCATCCCCGGCGTCGGCCCGGTGCACGACTTCCTGCCCCTGGTTGCCAGCCAGGCGGTCGACAAGATCGGCTGAGCATGGGCCTGCCCATCTGGTTCCAGACCGCCGGCCTGCTGGTGCTGTCGAATATCTTCATGACCTTCGCGTGGTACGGCCACCTGAAGAGCCTCAACAACCGCGCCTGGTACGTCGCCGCCCTGGTCAGCTGGGGCATCGCCCTGTTCGAATATCTTCTCCAAGTGCCTGCAAACCGCATCGGCCACACCCAGTTCAGCCTGGCCCAGCTCAAGATCATGCAGGAAGCGATCACGCTCAGCGTGTTCGTGCCCTTCGCGATGTTCTACATGAACCAGCCGTTCAAGCTCGATTACGTGTGGGCGGCGCTGTGCCTGGTCGGGGCGGTGTACTTTATCTTCCGGTCGTAAACTGGCATGGCGGCTTCGTAGGGTGCACGGCTTTGCCGTGCGCGCGTTCAAGGAGCGGACGCGCTTCGATAAAGCTGGATGTGGCTGAACGCGCGGTCGGCAGAGCCGACCACCCTACCTAGCTGTTTTGGCGATATTCTGCGCGTTTGCCGCGGCCGCATTACACTACGCGTTTCCGAACGACCGTCTTAAAAGGATTTCCATGAGCGCTTACCTGCAGGGTCAGGATCCGGCTGCCAACGATGCCCCGAAACCCGTCCGCAAGGCCGTCACCGCGCCATCCCTGCTCGCCATGCGCGCGGCCGGCGACAGGATCGCGATGCTGACCGCCTACGACGCCAGCTTCGCCTCTCTGATGGACCGCTGCGGCGTGGACGTGCTCCTGATCGGCGACTCGCTGGGCATGGTCTGTGCCGGCTACGATTCGACCCTGCCGGTGACGGTGGCGGACGTCGCCTACCACACGGCCTCGGTCGCGCGCGGCAACAAGCTGGCCCTGGTGCTGGCCGACATGCCCTTCGGCAGCTACACGACGCCGGTGGAGGCCTACAACAACGCGGTCACGCTGATGCGCGCCGGCGCCCAGATGGTCAAGATCGAAGGCGGCGCCTGGCTGGCCGAGACCGTGCGCTTCCTGGTCGAGCGCGGCATCCCGGTATGCGCCCACATCGGCCTGACCCCGCAGTTCGTGCACGCCTTCGGCGGCTTCAAGGTGCAGGGCAAGACCGACGCGGCGGCCGAGCAGCTCAAGGCGGACGGCCTGGCGCTGCAGGCGGCCGGCGCCTCGCTGGTGGTGCTGGAAGCGATTCCCGCGGCGCTGGGCAAGGAAGTCACCGAACTGCTGGCCATCCCGACCATCGGCATCGGCGCGGGCCCGGACTGCTCCGGCCAGGTGCTGGTGATGCACGACCTGCTGGGCGTCTTCCCGGGCCGCAAGGCGCGTTTCGTGCGCAACTTCATGGAAGGCCAGTCCAGCATCGACGCGGCCGTCACGGCCTACGTGGCGGCGGTCAAGGACGGCAGCTTCCCGGCGCCGGAACACTGCTTCTGACGATCGACATGGACGGACAGGCGACAGCGCCCACCACCCGTCTGTTCCTGGCCCTGTGGCCCGAGCCCGGCGTGCGCCATCTCCTCGCCGCCCGGCGTGACGCCTGGACCTGGCCGAAACCCGCGTCGCCCGTCCATGCCGACAAGCTGCACCTCACCCTGCACTTCCTCGGCGGCGTCCCTCGCGAACGCCTGCCCGAGCTGCTGGAGGGCTTCGCCGTGCCTTTCGAACCCTTTCGCCTCGACCTGACGCGTGCCGCGCTGTGGCACAACGGGATCGCGGTGCTGGAACCGGACAACACGCCGGCGGCGCTCGCGGCCCTGCATGCGCGCCTGTCGGACGCATTGCCGGCCCTCGGCCTGCAGCCGGAAGCGCGCCGCTACCGCCCGCATGTGACGATGGCGCGCCGCGCCGGCGGCGCCGGCGTGCCGCAGGACAATCCCCCCGTGTCCTGGGAAGTGCAAGGCTACGCGCTGGTGGAATCGAAGAACGGCGTGTACACCGTGCTGCGCCCTTACGCCTGAGCGGCTGCTAGCGGTCGGAATCTTCCCCGAACTCGTCGTCGAGCTCCTTTTCGAGGAGCGTGCGATCGCGCGCATTGACGCGCAGGACCCAGCAGATCGCGGCCAGGGTGAGGAGGGAAGGGAGAATCGCAGTCATCATGATACCCACTCTACATCGGACGTCTCCCATCCAGTATAGGGACTATTCCGCATAAGGCTGTTTCGACAGCATGTTCTTTCCGTTCATTCAATAAATGTGCATATATGCATCCCCTCGTTTCCCCCTTGGGAGGGGGCGGTATTCCTCGGCACGCCATGCCAGAATGTGTCCCAGCGATCGACTGCACGAGACAGTCGCTCCCCTCGGATGAACCCACGCAATCTGGAGCACAACATGGCAAATACTGAAACCGCGATCCAACAACTTTACGTCGCCTACTACAACCGCCCCGCCGATCCGGCCGGCCTGGCCTTCTGGAAGGGCGTGGTCGACGGCCAGGGCGGCGACCTGTCGATCGTTACCGCCGCCTTCGCTTCGTCGGACGAGTACGTGTCGGTGTATGGCGGCAAGGACAACCGCACCGTGGTGGACACCGTCTACCGCAACCTGTTCGGCCGTCCGGGCGAAGAGGCAGGCGTGGACTACTGGGCCGCCGCGCTCGACAAGCGCCTGTTCACCGTCGACGCGGTGGTGACCGAGATCGCCAAGGGTGCGCGCGACGCGGACCTGGTCGCCTACAACAACAAGGTCAAGTTCGCCGGCAGCTTCACCGCAGCATTGAACCTGCATCCGGAGCAGGCCGCCTACAACGGCAACGACGCCCTCGCCTACGCCAAGCAGCTGACCTCCGCCGTCACCGACGACGCATCGCTTGCGGCCGCTACCGCCAACCTGGACACCCTGACCGCCAACTTCGTCGCGGCGAGCA
This sequence comes from Telluria sp. ZB4P34, assembly GCF_059686055.1. NCBI lineage: Bacteria > Pseudomonadati > Pseudomonadota > Betaproteobacteria > Burkholderiales > Oxalobacteraceae > Telluria > Telluria sp. ZB4P34. The sequence continues at coordinate 170,345 of NZ_JCASIF010000008.1, forward strand.
AGGCCCCGATCGTGTTCACGCTGAGCGCCAATGCCGACGCGGGCGTGGCCTTCAAGGGCGGCGGCGGCAACGACAGCTACAATGCCACCGCGGCGAGCTTCTCGAGCGGCGACGCCATCCACGGCGGCGGCGGCCACAACACCATGTTCCTCATCGACGAGGGCAGCGCCCTGGGGACCGCCGCACCGGCCGGCGTCTCGGTCACCAACATCCAGCACCTCAGCATCAGCACCAAGGGCGGCGTCGGCAATGCCGCTGCCTACGACATGTCGGGTTTCGCCGGCCTGGAGCGGGTCGAGATCAATGCCGGCGGCGCCGTGAACGCCAAGGTGGCCGACGCGGTCGAACTGAGTATCAGGACGAGCGGCGGCGCCGTCACCACCGAAGGCGGCCACACGGTCTCGGTGCGGGGCAACACGGGCGCGGCCAGCCTCAGCGGCAATGCGCTCACCTCGGTCAGCCTCGCCCACACCAGCCAGGCCGCAAGCATCAACAATGCCACCGCAGACCACGACCTGAACCTGCGCCTGACCGAAGTCGGCGACGGCGCCACGGTCACCGATGCCAACGCGAAGACGGTCAACCTGCAGGTTCTCGGCGCACAGGGTGGGGTCGGATCGCACGTCAACCTGGCGGCAGCAAGGGCCACCACGCTCAATATCGACAGCGCCGCCAGCTTCCAGCTGGCCACCACCGCCCTGGCCGCGGACGACAAACTGGTGACCATGACCCTGAAAGGCGCCGGCAAGTTCGACGCCGAGCTGAAGGACATCTCGTCGCTGAAGACCTTCGACGGCTCGCAGTCGACCGGCGCGCAGACCCTGAGCGCCACCACCACCGGCAACCTCGTCGTCAAGACCGGCGCGGGCGCCGACAAGCTGGTCATGAGTGGCGGCCTGGCCGCCACCGCATCGGTGGACCTGGGCGCAGGCAATGACCGCTACGAGTTCTCGCAGTCGGCCTTCAATGGCGCCAAGGTGAACGGCGGCGACGGCATCGACACCATGGTGGCGGCCGACGCGGCCTTCCTGGGCGCCACCGCCAACCAGGTCTACACCAACTTCGAGACCCTGGACTTCTCGACCGGCAAGGGCATCTACAACCTCGACCGCGCAGGCGACGTCACCACCCTGCACAGCCATGGTCGCCTGCGTGACACCGTCGAGTTCACCAACGGCCGCGCCAACTCGCGCATCGAGTTCGTCAGCGAAGACGTCAACATCGACCAGTACGGCAAGCCGGCCGAGCACCATACGATCGGGCAGACCGTCAAGTTCTTCCTGAAGGATGCCGCCGGCACGAACGACAAGCTGACCATCAGCATGACCGCGAACGATGCGCATGCCGACAACCGCACCAGCGGCCTGGTGCAGGGCAACATCATGGAGACCAGCGGAGTCGAAACGATCACCATCCACTCCAGCGTCAACAAGATGGAAGCGGATAATCCCGCCACCGGCACCAACGAAGGCCGTGTCGCGGCGGACTACGTGAACGGCTTCTCCTACCTGTATGCCCAGGGAACCAAGACGGTCACGGTGACGGGCGATGCGAGCGTGCGCCTGCTCACGGTGACGTCCGACGTGATGACCACCTTCGACGCCACCGGATCGACCGGCAACGTGATGTTCAACGGCGTCACCCGCAGCGCCAGCGCCCCGAGCGTGGCACTGGACTACAAGGGCGGCTCGGGCCAGGATTACTTCACGGCGACCAAGGACGGCGTGGTATTCCAGGGCAACGCGGGCAAGGACGACGTGCTGTTGTACCGCTACGAGAACGCCAGGGATGTCGTCAAGTTCGCCAAGGCCAGCGATTCGCAGCTGATCTGGGCCAAGGGCGCCGCCAAGCAGGCCAACAACTACGACATCATCCACGACTTCCAGACCGGCGTGGACAAGATCGACCTGTCGGCCCTGCAACTGGCTAAAGGCAGCAACCTGGACGGCTTCGCCACCATCAAGCTGGCCTCGAATACCGACCACATCCTGCAGGGCACCCTCAAGGACGGCATCGGCGTGTTCAGCGACGCCAACGGCAACCAGCGCTCGCTCGCCTTCGCCATGTACGGCGTGGACGACGGCTGGATGCTGGTCGACGTCAACGGCGACGGCAACTACTCGAGCGACGTCGACATGATCTTCGCCATGTACGGCAACACGGCGATTCCGGTGATGAGCGACTTCATCTTCTGATCCTCATCGCTCCCGCCGAGCCCTTCCGGATCCAGGTCCGGAAGGGCTTTTCATTTCAACGAAGTGCTTGCGATGGTCGTAGGGAAAACCGACATGCCTCGCCTCGCCCAGGTCAGAAAGACCCTAAGTACCCGACGAGAAATAAATGTGAGTTTTGGCAAACAGAACCGGAGGTGCGGCTCGCCGATGCGGGGCAAGGCGGCGAGTGCGCCGCAGTGCGAGCACTGCAAGCAGGAGTCAACGCAGCAACGCGCCGGTTATGGCAGCCAAAAACACATTTATTTATGGGCGGGTACTTAGGCCTGGCGCTTGATGATGCCCGCGCTGGCCGCGATCACGAGCCCCGACAGCGACAGCATCCCGAGCGCCGCCATGATGCTGGCGTGCGAGGCGATGTAACCGAGCACCGGGGGCGCCAGCAGCAGCCCCCCATAGCCCAGCGTGGCCACCGCCGCCACGCCGGCGCCCGCGCTCATGCCCGGGATGCGCGAGGCCGCGCCGAACAGCAGCGGCACCACATTGGCTGCGCCGATGCCGATCAGGGCGAAGCCCGCAGCCGACAGCAGGAACCGGGTACTGAGCACCGCCGTGGCGAGGCCAGCGAACATCGCCAGCCCGCCCAGCACCATCACGCGCATCGCCCCGAAGCGCAGGATCATGCGATCGCCCGCGAAGCGGCAGGCCGCCATCGCGATCGAGAAGGCCGAATAGGCCAGCGCCGCCTGCGCCGCTCCGGAGCCGGTGCGTTCCTGCATCAGGAGCGCGCTCCAGTCGACCAGTGCGCCCTCCACCGCGAAGCACAGCAGCGCCAGCAGGCCGAGGCTGAGCGCGGCGCCGCGCGGCAGCTGGAAATGGCTGCCCGCCTCGTGGGTCGGCGCGAAGGCCATCACGTGCGGCGCCGCCACGGCCAGTGCGATGGCGGCAACGACGCCCATCGCAAAGGCGCCCTGGCCGTCGCCCCAGCCCTGGCTGATGATCACGCCGCCCAGCGCCGCTCCCACCAGTCCGCCCAGGCTGAAGAAACCGTGGAACGACGACATGGTCGGGATGCCGCGCGCGGTCTCGACTTCGCTGGCGTTGGCGTTCATCGCCACGTCCAGCGCGCCGTTGGACACGCCGAAGGCGAACGCGGACAGGAACAGCAGGCGCAGGTCGCTCACGCCCATGATCACGGCCAGCAGCGCGGCAAAGGCAAAGCCCGCCAGCAGGGTCATGCGGCGCGTGCCCCAGCGCGCCGTGAAGCCGCCCATCAGCGGCATTGCCAGCAGCGCTCCGGCGGCGATGGTGAGCAGGACCATGGACAGCGTCGCGGTATCGATGCCGGCGCGCGCCTGCACCACCGGCACGTGCGCGGCCCACAGGCCGATGCCGGCGCCGTTGAGCAGGAAAACGGTCGAGATCGACCAGCGGGCTGCGGAAAGGGAGGCGTCGGCTTGGGTGTGCATGTGAGTCATGTCCTGGCTTTCGCGGCAAGGCGGAGTTCGAGACCCGGGTGCGCGTCGCGCAGGCGGGCGATGGTGTCGTCGGGTGCGTCGGCCTCGAGCACGAGGTAATCGAGTTCGGCCAGCGGCGCGAAGGCGAAGGGCGCGCCATCCAGCAGGCGTTCGTTCAGGACGGCCGCGGCCCTGCGCGTGCTGCCCGCCACCATGGCCGCCTTGATCGTGGCTTCCTCGGCGTCGGATGCCGCCAGTCCGCGCTTCGCGTCGAGCGCGCAGATGCCGACGATGCACAGGTCGGCGCGCAGCTGCTGCAGCTCGGCCAGGGTCCAGGCGCCCAGTACCGCGCCGCTGACGGCGCGGTAGGTCCCGCCCAGCAGCACGATGCGGGTGCGGCTGAAGTCGCCCAGCGCCAGCGCCAGTTGCGGGCTGTTGGTGACGATGGTGGCGGCCTGCCCGTCTTCCAGCAGGCGCGCCAGCGCCAGGTTGGTCGAGCCGGCGTCGATCAGCACCGTGTCGCCGGGGCGGATGCAATCGCGCAGTGCCTGCGCCAGCGCGCCCTTGCGCGCGAGGTCGGCCTCGGCACGCTCGCCGAAACTGGCCTCGCGCGTGCGCCGCACCGCGCCTCCGTGCACCCGCCGCAACAGCCCGGCGGCGTCGAGCTCGCGCAGGTCGCGCCGGATGGTGTCTTCGGAGGTGTCCAGGCGCTGGGCCAGTTCGGCCGCCAGCACCCGTCCGTCTCTCTCGATCATGGCGAGAATCGATTGCCGCCGTTCTTCCGCAAGTTGCATGCTTTCTCCTGATGAATCCGCATGAATTTACATATACATGCAAAATAACGCAAGTTTATGCAGCAACACGCATAAAGCAGCAAACCTTGAGATGCTGTGCATACAACACCACGCCATTTGAGCGGTAGGCGGGTTGCCTAGAAGTTGTTAAACTTCATCTACTTAAGTAAGAGAAACATTATGGACAAGTCCGCTTCCATCCTGATCGTCGACGACTACCTCCTGATCCGCACCCACGTGCGCCAGGTGCTGGCCGAGCTCGGCTTCCTGAACGTGTTCCAGGCCGATAACGGCAAGACCGCGCAGGACCTCATGCGCAAGCAGCAGATCGACATCGTGGTCGGCGACTGGGGCATGCCGGTAATGAGCGGTATCGAGCTGCTCAAATGGATGCGGACCGATCACCGCTATGCCGGCACGCCGTTCATGATGCTTACCGCGGAAGCCAATCCGCAGTCGGTGCGTACGGCCTTGCAGGCCGGCGTGAACGCCTACATGATCAAGCCGTTCACGGTGCACAGCTTCGCCTGCAAGTTCATGAGCATGCTGGGCGTGCAGCTCGACACCACGCCGGCGCCGTACATGCGCCAGAACCCGCCCGCGCCCGCGCCGAAGCCTGCGCCGGCCCCCGTGCCCACCCCGGGGCCCACGCCGGCACCGCCGGCCATGCTGCCGGAATCGAACGTCATCGGCCTGGACGCGCCGATCGGCGAGCGGGTGAGGAAATCCACCGTGCTGATCGTGGACGACATCCCGACCAACATCGAAGTGCTGGCCGGGGTACTGAAGGACGAATACGCGATCAAGGTCGCGATCAGCGGCAAGAAGGCGCTCGAGATCGCGGACGCCTTCCACATCGACCTGATCCTGCTCGACATCATGATGCCGGTCATGGACGGCTTCGAGACCTGCCGCCAGCTGAAGAGCAACCCGAAGACCGCGCACATCCCGATCATCTTCCTGTCCGCGCGCGACGGCACCGAGGACGTCGTGGCCGGCCTGCGCCTGGGCGCGGTGGACTACGTGTCCAAGCCGGCCGACCCGACCATCCTGAAGGCGCGCCTGTCGGCGCACCTGATGCTGGCCACCGCGATGCAGGACATCAAGCGCCAGAATGAACTGCTGATCGAGAATGCGCGCCTGCGCGAGGACGTCGAGCGCATCACCCGCCACGACCTGAAAAGCCCGATCGCGGTGGCGCTGCACGGCAGCCAGGCGCTGCTCGACAGCTCGCTCACGGAAACGCAGCGCGAGCATGCGTCCATGATCGAGACCGCGGCCGAGAACGCGCTCGAGATGATCAACCGTACCCTCGACGTCTACAAGATGGAGCAGGGCACCTACCAGCCGGTGCTGCAGATGTTCGACCTGGGCGGCATGCTGGCCAGGGTCTGCCAGCAGGCCCAGTTCACCTTCGACAGCGAGGACGTGACGGTCGTCTTCGACGAACCGCAGGACGTGCTGTGCCTGGGCGAACCGCTGCTGTGCTATTCGCTGTTCAACAACGTGCTGAAGAACGCGATCGAGGCCTCGCCGCCCGGCGGCCGCGTGCTGGTGAACATCGCGCCCGGCTACGGCAACCTGCACGTCACGATCGACAATGCCGGCGAAGTGCCGCAGGCGGCGCGCGAGCGCTTCTTCGAGAAGTACGCGCCTTCGGACAAGATCGGCGGTAACGGCCTGGGCACCTACTCGATCCGCCTGATGGCCGAGGTGCAGGGCGGCAGCGTGAGCATGGACACGGGCCATGGCCGCACGCGCCTGACGATCACCCTGCCCTGCCTTTGATGGCCGCCCGGCGGCGCTGCGCGCCGCCGGCGTCGCCCAGCCGCCATCCGGATACCGGATTCCGCATTTCGCACCATGGCAGTCCCGCTGCGCCCGCTCCGGGGCGACACTAGCGACATGAATACATCGCCTTCAAAAAAACCCCGGCTCAGCCTGATGTGGCGCGTCTACATCATCGCCTGGCTCGACTACGGGGTCTTCCTGTCGCTCGCCGAACAGCTGGACCAGCTCACCCAGGGGAGCTTCGATGCCGGGCGCGCCTTGCTGACCTTCGCCAGCCTGGTTCCTTCGGCACTCCTGCTGGCGCTGGTCTGGCCGCTGACCGGCTACCTCGAGCGCAAAGCCTACCGTCCGTCCAGGCTGATCTTTACCCATCTCGGGGCGGCCAACCTGTTCGCACTGCTGTCGCAGGGAATGTTCTGGCTCCTGTTCCCCACCGGGAAACCGCTCAACTGGTATGTCTGGCCGCTGCTCTACCAGGTGATGACCTACCTGCTCGGCGCCGGCATCTTCCACCTGATCCGCGCGAACCAGGCGGCGCACCGGCAGGCGCTGGCCATGAAGGACGCGCAGAACCTGGTGATTGCGTCGGAACTGAGCGCGCTGCGCAACAAGCTCAACCCGCATTTCCTGTTCAATACGCTGCACTCGATCATTGCGCTCACCCAGCGCAACCCGGCGGCCGCCGAGACCGCGCTGTTCCAGTTCTCGGACATGCTGCGCTACGTGCTGGACACGGAACGCCATCACAGCGGCAGCGGCAGCGACCGCGTGACCTTGAGCGCGGAACTCGATTTCGTGCGCGACTACCTGGAACTGGAACAGCTGCGCCTGGGCGAACGCCTGCACGTCGAATGGGACCTCGACGAGGACGCGGGCGACCACCTGCTGCCGGCCCTGTCGCTGCAGCCGCTGGTCGAGAACAGCATCAAGCACGCCTTCAACCCGCACAGCCGGCCGGGCATCCTGCACATCGCCACGCGGCGCGACGCCTCCACCGGCGCCCTGGCCATGACGGTACGCGACACCGGCCCCGGGGCCGACCCGGCGCTGATCAATAGTTCGTCCGGCCTGGGCCTGCGCACCATCGAACGGCGCCTGCAGCTCGACTACGGCAGCCGCGCCACGCTGCGCGTGCAGAGTGCGCCGGGCGCCGGCTTCAGTGTGTCCGTGACCATTCCCGCCGAGCGCGAAGAAAGCTACGCATAAGATGAACACGATCCTGAAAACCGCCTTTTTCGCGGAAGACGAACCGCTGGCGCGCGACGTGCTGCGCGACGCCATCTACGCCCACCCCTCCCTGCGCCTGGTGGGCGAAGCGGCCGACGGCGCCAGCGCGCTGGCGCAGATCTCCCGCCTGCGGCCGGAAGTGGTGTTCATGGACATCCAGATGCCCGAGATGACGGGGCTGGAAGTGCTGCGCCGGCTCGACTACCTGCCGAGCATCGTGTTCACCACCGCCTACGACCAGTATGCGGTGACGGCCTTCGAACTGAACGCCGTGGACTACCTGCTCAAGCCCTTTACGCAGGCGCGCTTCGCGGCCGCCGTGGCGCGCCTGCTGGAGGGGCCGGTCCATGGCCGCGAAGCGCTCGGTGCGGCACTGGCCCAGGCCACGGGCGCGCAGGCGGCGCCGGCGCGGCTGGAACGCATCCTGGTGCGCGACCGCGGCCGCATCTTCCCGCTGGCAGCAAGCGAGATCGCGTACCTGAAGGCCGATTCCAAGTACACGGTGATCGTGGCGCGCGGGCAGAACTTCCTGGTGCGGATCGGCATCTCAGAACTCGAGGCCCAGCTCGACCCGGCGCGCTTCGTGCGCATCCACCGTTCGGCACTGGTCAACCTCGATTTCGTGGAATCGATGCGGGCGGACGACCAGTCGCAGTTGCAGATCCACATGCGCGACGGCACGGTGCTGGGAGCGAACCGGGACGCCTCGAAGATCCTGCGCGATATGGCCTTCTAAGCGGGCGATCCAAGCGGGCGATCTAGCGGGCCAGGTGCCGGCCGAGCGCATCGAGGATTTCCTGCGGACTGACCGGCTTGACCAGGTGCTCGTCGAAGCCCGCTTCCAGCGTGGCGCTGCGGTCTTGCTGCTGGCCCCAGCCGGTGACGGCGATCAGCACCATGTCGCGGCTCCAGTCCTGCGCACGCACCCAGCGCGCCACCTCGAGCCCGTTCGCATGCGGCATGCCGATATCGAGGACCAGCGCATCCGGCCGCCATTGCTCCGCCATCTGCATCGCTTCACGGCCATCATAGGCCACCTGCACCGGATAGCCTTCCAGCCGCAGCACCTCGGCCAGCAGGTCGGCCGCATCGACGTTGTCGTCGGCCACCAGCAGCCGTGCGGCGGCGCCGGCCGCGGGCGTAGCAGCCGCGCCGACCGGTTCCGCCACGGTGGCGGGGTCCATGCAAGGCAGTTCGATGCGTATCGTGGCGCCGCGCCCCGGGCCTTCGCTGATGGCCTCTACCCTGCCGCCGTGCAGGTCGACGAGTTTACGCACCACCGCCAGCCCGATTCCCAGGCCTTCCGGTCCGCCGCTGACTTTCGACTGTCCCTGCGAGAACATCTCGAACACCGACTCGATCTGTTCCGGCGCGATGCCCGCGCCGGTGTCGGTCACCGTGACCACGGCCCACCCGTCGCCGCTTTCCGCACGGACCGTGATCGCGCCGTGCGCCGGCGTGAACTTGGCGGCGTTGTTCAGCACGTTGCTGATGACCTGGCTCAGCCTGACCTCGTCGCCCTCGACCATGATGGGCAGCGCCGGCAGTTCGAAGCGGATGTCGTGGCCGAGCGACTCGATCAGCGCGCGCGTGCTCTCGTAGGCCAGTTCGATGGTGCGCCGCAGGTCGACCGGGCGCTTCTCGAGCGCGATGCGGTTGAGGGTGATGCGGCTCAGGTCGAGCAGGTCGTCGAGCAGGCGGCCCATGTGGCGGGTCTGGCGGGCGATCACGTCGCGCGCCTTGCCGATGGTGCCGGGCGAGGCCACATGGCGCAGCATCTCGACCGAGTAGCCGATCGCGGCCATCGGATTGCGCAGCTCGTGCGCCAGCACCGACAGGAACTCGCTCTTCTGCCGGTTCGCCTTTTCAAGTTCGCGCTGCACATCCTTCAGGGCGCTGACGTCCATGACGGCCGCGACCGTGCCGCGCACCCGCCCCGAGGCATCGAACAGCGGCGCCGCATTCACCAGGATGCTGAGCGAACGGCCGTCGTCGAACTGGACGTCGAGCTCCTCGCCACGCACCGGCCGGCCGAGCCGCGCGGCCACCCGCATCGGCCAGTCTTCCGGCTCGAGCGGCTTGCCTTCACGCAGGTAGAGATAAGGACGGTCCTCCGTGCCGAGCCGGTTGTACCCGGCACCGTGGCCGATGCCGAGCAGTTCCGAGAAATACGGCGTGACGGAGATCTGCCGCGCTTCGGCGTCGTGGCTGACGGCGATCCCGACCGGCAGGACGTCGAGGATGGTCTGCAGCTCTTCCTGCTGCTTGCGCTGCGCATCCTTCGCCATCACCTCGGCCGTGACGTCGCGCAGGGTGCCGATCACCAGGCGCGCCCGGCTGCCGTCGTGCTGCAGCAGCTTGGCGCTGCCGGCGATCCAGCGCAGCTGCCCGTCCGCACCCAGCACGCGGAACTCGGCGGCGACGCGGCTGGCCCCACCCAGGACCGTGTCCCACAAGGCCCGCAGCCGGTCCGTGTCGTCGGGATGGACCTGGGCCAGCGCCTCCGTGGGCCCGGCGTGCACGAAACCCGGCGGGTGGCCGAACATCGGCCCAACCTCGATCGAGCAGGACAGCTGCGCGCTCGCCAGGTCGACCTGCCAGGTCGCCATCCCCGCCGACTGGAGGGCGACCTCGAGCCGGGCCTTGGCCAGCGACTCGCGCGCCACCGATGCCTGCAGCCGTTCGCGGTTGCTCACCCGTTCGAAGCAGGCCTGCACGGCGAAAGGCACGCGCGGATAATGCTTGGGCGTCTTGGTGATGTAGTCGTCCAGCCCCTCTTTCATGGCGTCGACGGCGACTTCCTCGTTGCCGCTGCCGGTGAACATGATCACCGGCGCCGAGGGGTAGCGCCCCTTGATCTCGCGCAGGACTTCGGTGCCGACCGTCCAGCGCAGCCGGTAATCGGTCACTGCGACGTCGAAGCCGCCCGCGTCCAGCCTCTCGGCGAGGGCGGCGGCGTCGCTGATGTGATGCACCTCGACCGCTTCGATGCGCAGCCTGAGCTCGCGCTCCACCAGGGCCCGGTCGTCGGGATTGTCGTCGATGAGCAGGACCCGCAGCGGTCCTTGGGCGGCCGGGATGTCAGGCACTTGGCAGCTCGATCCAGAAGTTCGACCCGATGCCGGGCGCCGCCTCGACACCCACGCTGCCGTTCATGCGCTCGACCCCTTTCTTGACGATGGCCAGGCCGATGCCGGTGCCCGGATATTCTTCTTCGCCGTGCAGGCGCTCGAACACGTTGAACACGCGCGCCCTGGCTTCGTCGGCCATGCCGATGCCGTTGTCCTGCACCTCGATGCGCACCGCCCGTCCGCGCGAGCGCGCCACGATCTGCACCGCCGCGTGGGTGTCGGGCCGAACGAACTTGACGGCGTTGCCGAGCAGGTTGCCCAGGGCCTGCACCAGCACCGCACGGTGCGCCCGCACCATCAGGTCCTCGGACACGTCGACCTGGATGTCGGCCGCCTGGTAGGCCGGCTCGCCCTGCAGGACCGCCTGGGCGTCGCGCACCACGTCGCGCAGCGGCAGGACGTCGATGCTGATCTCGGCGCGCGACAGGCGTGCGAACTCGAGCAGGTCGGACACCATCAGGTCGATGCGGCGCGCGATGGCGTTGATGCGGTCGACGTACTGGTCGAAGTTGCTGAAGTCACGCGCCGACAGGTCCTGGCGCAGCGCGGCGGCGTAGCCCTGGATGGTGCGCAGCGGCTCGCGCAGGTCGTGCGAAACAGAGAACCCGAAGGTCTCCAATGCCTCGTTGGCTTCCTGCAGTTGCCGGGTACGCTCGATGATGCGCTGCTCGAGCTCGGCGTTCAGGCGGTGGATCTCGGCGCCGGCCCGGCGCAGCGAGGTGGCGTCTTCGACGATGCCGTCGATGGCGTCGTGGCCGTTCACCTTCACCCGCACCAGCTTGACGACGTAGAAGCGTCCGGCCTCGTCGCTGGCGCCGAGTTCGGTCTGCAGTTCGGCGCTGTCGGATACCGCCTGCAATTGCGGCAGCCGGTTCCTGACCTGGTCCAGCAGCGGGTGGCGCAAAGAATCCGGGGCGCTGGGATCGCCGCCCAGCATGGTCCAGAAGGCGCGGTTGGCGTCGATCAGCTTGCCATCGAGCGACATGCGGAACACGCCCAGGTGGATGTTCTCCAGCAGGGCCGCCAGCCGGGTTTCGGAGCGGATCGCGCGGGCGCGGATCTCGTTGCGGTCGAGGCAGGTGCGCACGGCCACCGGCAGGCGCGCGTAATGGCGCGGGCTCTTGATGACGTAGTCGTCGAGCCCGAGCTTCATGGCCTCGACCGCGATTTCCTGCGTGCCGGTGGCAGTGAACATGATGACCGGCAGCTGGGCGTCGAAGGACTTGACCTGCTTGAGGATGTCGAGGCCGGTAATCCAGCGCATCTGGAAGTCGGTGATGACGAGATCGCAGCGCAGGCCGGCCTGGAGTTCGCGCTCCCAGCCGGCGCGGTCGCCCACTTCGCCGATGGCGCAGCCGGGCAGGTGGCGTTCCAGCTCGCGCCGCGCCAGCGCGCGGTCATCCGGGTTATCGTCGAGCAGCAGTATCGTCAGTGTCATCGTGGGTCCGTGCCCGCCTTCATTGCCGCGCCATGGCGACTGCCGGCGGAACGGTCAGGTTGTTCCTGAACCAGTACAGGTCGAGCACGCCGAGCAGCTGGACCAGGCCGTTGAAGGCCACCGGCTTTTGCAGGTAGGAGTTGGCGCCCAGCGCATAGGCTTTCTGGATGTCTTCGTCCTCGCTCGAGGAGGTCAGCACCACCACGGGCGTCGTGTCCAGCTCCGGCCGGCTGCGCACCCAGCGCAGCACTTCCAGGCCGGAACGCTTGGGCAGCTTCAGGTCGAGCAGGACCAGCGCCGGCAGCGGGTGGCGTTCGCGGTCGCCGAAGTGTCCGCTGCCTTCCAGGTAGGCCACGGCCGCGTCGCCGTCGTCCACGACCTGCATCGACGCCGGCAGGGCAGCCTTCTTGACCGCGCGCCGCGCCAGCAGCACGTCGTCGGGATTGTCCTCCACCAGCAGCAGGACCGGCAGCCCCGCCCCGTCGTCATGCAACGTGTTTTCCATCCACTCCCCCTTGTCGTTCGTCGGCCGCCGGCATGGTCAGCTCGAAGATGCTGCCGCCCTCTTCACGCGCGATGATCCGTACCGACCCATCGATACGCTCGAGGCCCTTCTTCACGATCGCCAGGCCGATCCCGGTGCCGGGATAGCGCTCGTGGCCGTGCAGGCGCTCGAACACCCCGAACACATGCTCGCGGTGTTGCGGTGCGATACCGATGCCATTATCGGCGATCGACAGCCGCACCGCCATTCCGTCCCGCGCGCCACCGACGTGGATGTGCGGCGCCACGCCTTTGTCGACGAACTTGATCGCGTTCGACACCAGGTTGGCGACGACCTGGACCAGGATGGTGGCGTTCGCCCACACGGCCGGCAGGGGGTAGTCGACGTCGATCCGGGCGCCGCTTTCGTCGGCCTGGGCTTCCAGGTCGCGCAGCACCGTCTTGACCACCGTGCCGAGGTCGACCCGTTCGAAGTACAGTTCGGCGCGCGACAGGCGGCTGTAGGCCAGCAGGTCGGTGATGAGCTGGTCCATGCGCACCACCGCGGCCACGATGCGCCCGGCGAACATCCTGCCGTCTTCGGACATGCGCTCGCCATCGTCCTCCAGCAGGGCGGTGGCGAAGCCCTCGACGTTGCGCAGCGGCGCGCGCAGGTCGTGCGCGACGGTGTGGGCAAAGGCGCGCAGCTCGGCATTGGCTTCGGCGATCCGGGCGGTGCGTTCCTCGACACGCTGCTCGAGCAGCTGGTTGGCCTCGATCAGCTCGCGCTGGACGGCCTTGATCTGGGTGACTTCCAGCAGCGCGACGACGATGCCCTGCAGTGCGCTGCCGTCGAGCACCGGATAATAGCTGGCCAGCCAGTCGCGCTGCGGCGTCGACGCCGTCGCCGGCATGCTGAACTCGACGCCGGCGACCTGGCGGCGCTCGCGCACGACCTGCTCCAGCGCCCGGCTGACCCGTTCTCCCAGGGGCGCCGGCAAGACCTCCGCCGGCGCCTTGCCGACGACGGCAGGCTTGGGCATGGCGCTCACTTCCGCCAGCGCATCGTTGAGCTCGGCCAGGCGCAGGTTGGCGTCGACCAGGCCGAGTCCGACGGGGACGGCAAGGTAGATGGTCTCGATCTGCGCCAGCCGGCTGCTCAGGGCCAGCTCGGACTCCTTGCGTGCATGGATATCCTCGACAATGCCGTACCATGCCACGATGGCGCCCGTGTCGTCGCGGCGCGGATTGGCGCGCGAGCGCAACCAGCGCCCCTGTCCATCTGCGGCCCGGACGCGGAATTCGAAGTCGAAGGGGTCGCCGGAGGCAATGGCATGCGCCCATGCCCGCATCATCGCGGGGCGGTCCTCGGCGAACACGGCATCCGCCCAGCCGGCCCCGAGGACGGCATCGCGCGCCTGCCCGGTCAGCGACAGCCAGCGCTCCGAGAAACGCTCGATGGCGCCGTCGGGCGTGGCCCGCCACGGTATCTGCGGGTTGAGTTCGATCGTATAGCGGTAATTGGCTTCCGACTCGGCAAGCGCGCGCGCCCGCGCATTGCGTTCGGTGACGTCGCGTACGACCAGTACCGTGCCCGTTGCCGCGCTGCCCTGCGGCTGGATCGGCGCGGCGCTCAGTTCGATGGCGTATTCGCGTCCGTCGCCCGCCGCCAGCACGGCGTGCTCGCCGCCGTCGCCGATGGCCTCGTCCAGCGCGACCGGCTTGCCGCTGCCGCGCTCGCGGAAGCGCAGCAGCTGTTCGAGCCGCATGCCGGCGCCGCGGGCCTCGGGCGTGCCCGTGAGTTCCTCGGCCACCCGGTTCATCAGGCTCACATTGCCTTGCGGGTCAGTGGCGATCACGCCGTCGCCGATGCTGCGCAAGGTCGCGTCGAGCCGCGCGCGCTCGGCCAGCAGGCGCGCCGCGTCGCGCGAGGAGATCACCCATAACAGCACCACCAGGAATACCGCGACGCCGGCCGTGGTCGCGAACGCGATGATCAGCTCGCGGCGCCCGGCCTCGACGCGGTCCTGGCGCTCGTGCAGCAGGCGTTCTTCCTCGGAGCGGATCAGGCTTGCCTGCGCCAGGATGCGCTCCTTGAAGGCCTGTCCGGATTCGAGCATGGCGATGTCGGGCGCGCGTCCGGCGCGCTTTTCCCGCATGACGCGCTCGAGCAGGTCGAGGCGCGTCCGCAGCGCATCCTCGAGGACGCGCAGGGCCGCCAGCTGGCGCGGATTGTCGCGGATCAGGGCGCGCAACTGCGCCACCTCGGGCAGTACGGTGTCGCGGGCCTGGCGGTAGCCGGCCAGGAAGCGGTCGTTCCCGGTGATCAGGTAGCCGCGCTGGGCGGCCTCCGCTTCGCTCGTCAGCGTCATGGCGGCCTGCACGTGCTCGAGCACCTCGCGGGTATGCACGACCCATTGCCAGGCATCGGCCTGCTTGCGGATGCCGCGGGCCAGCACGCTCAGGGCAATGCTCAGCAACAGCAGGCTCAGGATGGTGGCGATGGTGACGGGCGCGCGCAGCTTGAATTTATTCATGAGAAACCTTTTGCCGCCCCCCCGCAGAAACGGCAGTCCGGGGATCGTGATGCGGCCTAGGATACACGAGCGGACCAGGACGCCGCGCGCATGTCACGGCGGCAGTTGGCGCTGGAAATGGCGGGGCCAGGCAGCGTTTATGCCTGACCGATCTGGATCCAGGTCGTCTTCAGTTCCGTATATTTGTCGAAGGCGTGCAGCGACTTGTCGCGCCCGTTGCCCGACTGCTTGTAGCCGCCGAAGGGCACCGTGATGTCGTCGTTGTCGTACTGGTTGACGTGCACGGTGCCGGCCCGCAGGGCGCGCGCGGTGCGGATCGCCTTGCTCATGTCCGAAGTCCACACGGCGGCGGCCAGGCCGTAGGGCGTGGCGTTGGCCTGGCGCACCGCATCGATGAGGTCGGTAAAGGACAGCACCGACAGCACCGGCCCGAAGATCTCTTCGCGCGCGATGCGCATGCCGGAGTCGACGCCGTCGAACAGCGTCGGCGCGATGTACAGGCCGCCGCTGTCCTGGCGCGCCGGGCCGCCGCCAGCGAGAAGGCGCGCGCCTTCCCGCTGGCCGTCCTCGATATAGCCGAGCACCGTCTTCATCTGGACCGGGTCGACGATCGCGCCCATCACCGTGTCCTCAATGAGCGGGTCGCCTGGCGCGTAGCGCGGCAGCAATGCCAGGGCCTTCTCCAGGAAAGCATCCTTGATCGACGCTTCGACGAACAGGCGCGACGGCGCGTTGCAGCTCTCGCCCTGGTTGAAGTAGATCGAGCCGATCGCGCTTTCCACCGCGGCATCGAGGTCAGGGCAATCCGCGCACACGATGTTGGCGGATTTGCCACCCAGTTCGGTCCAGGCGCGCTTGAGGTTCGACTGCCCGGCCATTTGCACGATCTGCCTGCCGGTGCGGGTCGAGCCGGTGAAGGCGATGCAGTCGACATCCATGTGCAGGCCGAGCGCGCTGCCGGCCTCGTTGCCGTAGCCGGGCAGGACATTGAACACGCCGGGCGGCACGCCCGCCTCCAGCGCCAGCTCGGCCAGGCGCAGGGAGCTCAGGGGCGCCTTCTCGGACGGCTTCAGCACCAGGCTGTTGCCGGCGGCCAGCGCCGGGCCGATCTTCCAGGCCGCCATCAGCATCGGGTAGTTCCAGGGGATGACCGCCGCCACCACGCCGACCGGTTCGCGGGTGACCAGGGCCAGGCTGTCGGTGCCGGTGGGCGCCACCTGGTCGTAGATCTTGTCGATCGCCTCGCCGTACCAGCGGATGCAGTTCTGGGCCAGCTGCACGTCCACGCTCAGGCTGTAGCGGATCGGCTTGCCCATGTCGAGGGTTTCCAGCAGCGCCAGCTCGTCGCGGTGCGCCAGCATCAGGTCGGCGAAGCGGATCAGCACGCGCTTGCGGTCAGCGGGCGCCATGCCGGCCCAGCGGCCGTCCTCGAAGGCCCTGCGCGCGCTTGCCACGGCGGCATCGGCGTCCGCCGCGTCGCAGCGCGCCACCTCGGCCAGCTGGCGGCCGTCGATGGGAGAAAAACAATCGAAACGCGCCCTGGTGCGGGCGTCGACGCGACATCCGTCGATGAAGGCGCGGCCGTCGATGGCGAGCTTCGACGCCCGGTCATGCCAAGATAGGGTCCCCATGTCGGTTTCCTTCCCTGTTGAGCAACACTCGATGCCAAATACTAGCAAAGTTGATCCAAGGGCCGAATTCTGCCTTTATAATCGCGAATTTTCCGCCCGATAACTTTCCCTCCTTCGGAGCCTGCACCGCATGAACACCACTTTGATCGTTTTCGTCGCGCTTTACCTGCTCGGCACGCTGGGGCTCGGGATGTGGGCGGGCACGCGGATCAAGAATACCGCCGACTTCGCCGTGGCCGGCCGCAGCCTGCCGCTGATCATGGTGATCACCACCACCTTCGCCACCTGGTTCGGCGCCGAGACGGTGATGGGGGTGCCGGCCAAGTTCGTGCAGGGCGGCCTGAACGCCATCATCGAGGATCCGTTCGGCGCCGGCATGTGCCTCATTCTCGTCGGCCTGTTCTTTGCCAAGAAGCTTTACAAACTTAACCTGCTCACCATCGGCGACTATTATCGCCAGCGCTACGGCAAGGGCATCGAGATCTTCTGCTCGGTGGCGATCATCCTGAGCTACCTGGGCTGGGTGGCGGCGCAGATCACGGCGCTGGGCCTGGTCTTCACCGTGCTGACGGGCGGCGCGATGTCGCCGGCGGCGGGCATGATCGTCGGCACCCTGGCCGTGCTGATCTACGTGGTGGTGGGCGGCTTCCTGGCCGTGGCGATCACCGATTTCGTCCAGATGATCGTGCTGGTGGTCGGCATGGCCATCATCGCCGTCTTCGCGGCCGACCTGGCCGGCGGCGCCGACAAGGTGCTGGCCATGGCGCAGCAGGCCGACCTGTGGCGCGTGCTGCCGGAGCCCAGCTTCACCGACATCGCCTTCTTCGTCGGCGCGGCCGTCACCATGATGTTCGGCTCCATTCCGCAGCAGGACGTGTTCCAGCGCGTGATGTCGGCCAAGGACGCACCGACCGCGCGCACCGGCGCCGTGATCGGCGGCGCCAGCTACATCCTGTTCGCCTTCGTGCCGATGTTCATCGTGGCCGCGGCGGTGGTGGTGATGGGCAACTCGGCGATGGAGATCGCCCAGAACGACTACCAGCGCCTGCTGCCGACCTTCATCATGACCAAGATGCCCCTGATCATGCAGATCCTGTTCTTCGGCGCCCTGCTGTCGGCGATCAAGAGCACCTCGTCGGCCACCCTGCTGGCGCCATCGACCAGTTTTGTCGAGAACATCCTCAAGAACCTCAGGCCCGGCATGAGCGACAAGCAGAACCTGCTGGCCATGCGGATCACCATCGTGATCTTCGCGGCCCTGGTGCTGATGTATGCGATCGCCATGGAAGGCACCTCGATCTACGAACTGGTGTCGAGCGCCTACCAGGTGACCCTGGTCGGGGCTTTCGTGCCGCTGGTGATGGGCCTGTACTGGAAGCGCGCCACCACCCAGGGCGCGATCGTCTCGATCGGCGCGGGCATCGTGACCTGGCTGCTGTTCTTCGAAGGCGTGACCACCTGGGGCGAACACTTCCCGGGCCAGCTGGCGGGCTTGCTGGCGGCCTTCGCCGGCATGTTCGCGGGGTCGCTGGCGCCGCAGGTCTTCCGCAACGGCGGGGAGGCGACGGAGCATATCGCAGGGGCGAGCGCCTGAGCTGACACTGTTCAGCGGAATGGGATCCCGGCCTGCGCCGGGATGACGGTGTTGAAGCTGGCAAGCGGAGATGGTCTGGCGCTCAGCCCGCCCGGCGCGGCTTCATCGCGGCCAGCAGGGCCGTCATCTTGCGCTGTTCGGCCAGGGCGCGCGGCGTGTCGCCGGTGCTCGAGGGCAGGTCGGGATCGGCGCCGAGCTGCGCCAGCAGCACCGCCACCTCCGGCTGCTGGTTGACGGCCCACATCAGGGCCGTGCTCTGCTCGCTGTCACGCGCATCGATGTCGGCGCCGCGCTGCACCAGCAAGCTCACCAGGCCGGCATGGCCGCCGGCCGCCGCCAGGTGCAGTGCGGTCAGCTCCAGTCCGTTCGACGCGGAACGCCGCCGCACGTCGGCCCCGCGCGCAACCAGCGCCTTGGCCGCATCGGTCCTGCCGTCGCGCGCCGCTTCCATCAGGGGCGTGAAGCCGATCGGGTCGGCTGAGGCGATGTCGGCGCCGGCGTCGAGCAGCGCGTGGATCATCGCCACGTCGCCGCGGCGTGCGGCCAGGCCCAGCGCCTGGCGGCCGGTCGCGTCGAGCGCGTTCACCTCGGCGCCGTTCGCCAGGGCCTGCCGCAGGGCCGCCGTATTGCCGGCCGCGACCGCGTCGAACATCGGCGCGTTCTTCGGCGCCACCGGCAGGCGCCGCCCGAGGTAGTCGACATAGCGCGCCACCAGGGCCTGGTGCCCGCGGCGCATGGCGACGTCGAGCGCATTGCCGTGCCCGTACAGGGTGGCGTCGATGCCGCGCGCCAGCAGCAGTTCGGCGATCGCCTGGTCGCCGTAGAAGGTGGTCCAGTTCAGGGCCGAGTCGCCCATCTTGTCGGTCAGGTTCACCTTGGCGCCGGCCTCCAGCAGCAGCCTGACCATCTCGGCGTCGCGGTTGTTCACTGCCATCATCAGGGCCGTGGCCTTGTAAAAGGTGGCGTGGCGGGCATCGGGGTCGGCGCCGCGCGCCAGCAGCAGGCGTGCGACGTCGTGACGCCGGGTGACCACGGCCAGCACCAGCGGCGGCGACTGCTTGTCGGTGCCTGCCACCATCGGCGACATCCCGCCGTCCAGCAGCGCCTCCACCTTCGCCCTGTCGCCCGCCTTGACCGCCGCGGCCATGTCGGCGTAGTCCGCAGCGGCCGCCATTCCGGTTCCGCACAGCAGCGCCAGCACGGCGCCCGCCAGGGTCTTCCTGATCATCGCTTTCCCCTAATTTTTCCCAAGGGAAATTGTATCCGTAGGGGAGGCATTTGGCGCGGCGCAGGCGTCTACCAAAAGGCAGACAGGCATGCGATGCCGGCGTGCCTGCCAGGCTGCCCACATTGCCGGAAACCGGCGCCGCCGGGCTTCAGTCCATCCACCCCCGTCCTGCTACTTCCTCCAGCGTCAGGTCCAGGCAATAGCCGATCCGCTCCGCCATCTCGTCGATCTGCGCCGTCGTGATCGACAGCGGCGGCGCCACGATCATGCGGTCGCCGACCGCACGCATGATGACGCCGTTGTCGAACATGTGCTTGCGGCAGACCATGCCAACCGCGTGCAGCGACGGGAAAGGCTCGCACTCGTGCACGGTGGCGCCCTTGCGCCGCACCAGGTTCAGTCCCGCCGCCAGGCCGCAGGTTTCGGCATGGCCCACCAGCGGATGCGTCGCCAGCGCGGCAAAGCAGGCCTTCAGGTGCGGCCCCGTCTCCAGCGCGACGCGCTCCACCAGGCGCTCGCTTTCGATGATGCGCAGGTTCTCCAGCGCCGCCGCGCAGGCCGCCGGGTGGCCGGAATAGGTGAAGCCGTGGTTGAAGTCGCCGCCCTTCTCGATCAGGGCATGCGCCACGCGACTCCCCACCAGCACCCCGCCCAGCGGCACGTAGCCGGAGGTGACGCCTTTGGCAAAGGCGATCAGGTCGGGCTGGAAGCCCATCAGCTGGCAGCCGAACCAGGCGCCCAGGCGGCCGAAGCCGCAGATGACTTCGTCGGACACCAGCAGGATGTCGTACTTGTCGCAGATGCGCTGGATCTCGGGCCAGTAGGTTGCGGGCGGGATGATCACGCCGCCCGCGCCCTGCACCGGCTCGCCGATGAAGGCGGCCACCCGGTCCGGGCCGACTTCGAGGATTTTCTCCTCGAGCCATCCGGCCGCCGCCAGGCCGAACTGCGCTTCGCTCATGCCGCGCCCGCCCTCGGCATAGTTCGGCTGGTCGATGTGCACGATGCCGGGAATCGGCAGTCCGCCCTGCGCGTGCATGCCGGGCATGCCGCCCAGCGACGCCCCGGCCATCGTGCTGCCGTGGTAGGCGTTGCGGCGGCTGATGATGACCTCGCGACCGGGCCGGCCGGCCAGCTGCCAGTAGCGCCGCACCATGCGCACGATGGTGTCGTTCGCCTCCGAGCCGCTGCCGGTGAAGAACACGTGCTGGAAGGAGGCTGGCGCGAGGCTGGCCAGCAGCGCCGCCAGCTTCACGGCGGGCACGTTGGTGGTATTGAAGAAGCTGTTATAGAAAGGCAGCTGCAGCATCTGCGCATGCACCGCGTCGGCGATGCTGGCGCGGCCGTAGCCGGCATTCACGCACCACAGGCCGGCCATGCCGTCGATGATCTTGTTGCCGTCGGAATCCCACAGGTAGACGTCGTCGGCGCGCACGATCACACGGGCGCCGCGCTCCCTCAGCGCGGCGTGGTCGGTGAAGGGGTGCAGGAAGTGCGCCGAGTCCAGCCGCTGCAGCTCCTGGGTGTCATAGTTCTCTTGCGCCTCGGGTGCGCTGACGCGCAGCGAGGCGACCGGGGTATTGGTGGTCATGTTCGGCTCCGATGCATGTGGACCCGGGCTGGGCGCCCCCTCAGACGTGCAGCAGCAGGTGTTCCCGCTCCCACGGACTGATCACGCGCATGAACTCCTGGTGCTCGAGGTCCTTCACCGCAGAGTACACGTCGATGAAGCGCTCGCCCAGCACGTCGCGCAAACGGTCTTCGCGGCGCAGCAGCGTGATCGCCTCGGACAGGCCTTGCGGCAGCTCGACCGGCATGTCGTAGGCGCTGACTTCGACCATCTGGCTCGGCTCGACGGCATCGAGCATGCCCAGGTAACCGCAGGCCAGCGTGACGGCCAGCGCGAGGTAGGGATTGGCGTCGGCGCCGATCACGCGGTTCTCGATGCGCCGGTCCTGGGCGCCCGACACCGGCACCCGGAAGCCCACGGTGCGGTTGTCCGGCCCCCACTGCAAATTGATCGGCGCGGCCGAATGGCGCACGATGCGGCGGTAGGAATTCACGTAGGGCGCGATGATGGCCATCGCCGAGGGCATGTAGCGCTGCAGGCCGCCGATGTAATGGCGGAAGGCCGGTGCCTCGGTGCCGTCAGGGTTGCTGAAGATGTTGCGCCCGGTTTCCAGGTCGACCACGCTCTGGTGCACGTGCATCGCCGAGCCCGGTTCGTCCGCCATCGGCTTGGCCATGAAGGTGGCGTACATCTCGTGCTTGAGCGCGGCCTCGCGCAGGGTGCGCTTGAAGTAGAACACCTTGTCGGCCAGGCCGAGCGGGTCGCCGTGCAGGAAGTTGATCTCCATCTGGCCGGCGCCGATCTCGTGGATGAGCGTGTCGACGTCGAGGTTCATCATCTCGCAATAGTCGTAGATGTCCTCGAACAGCGGGTCGAACTCGTTGACGGCGTCGATGCTGTAGACCTGGCGGCTGGTTTCGGCGCGTCCGCTGCGGCCCACCGGCGACGTGAGCGGCAGGTTGGGGTCGATGTTCTTGGCGGTGAGGTAGAACTCGAGTTCCGGCGCCACTACCGGCTTCCAGCCGCGCTCGGCATACAGCTTGAGTACGCGGCGCAGCACGCTGCGCGGCGCATAGTCCACCAGGCTGCCGTCGGCGAAATAGCAGTCGTGGATGACCTGGGCAGTCGGGTCGACGGCCCAGGGCACCATGGTGATGGTGGTGGGGTCGGCCTTCAGGATCATGTCGCGGTCGGTGGCCGCGATGGCGCGGTTGTACGATTCGTCGCGCTCGGGGGTGTTGCCGGTAACGGTCATGCCCAGCACCACTTCG
Source organism: Telluria sp. ZB4P34 (assembly GCF_059686055.1). Taxonomy (NCBI): domain Bacteria; kingdom Pseudomonadati; phylum Pseudomonadota; class Betaproteobacteria; order Burkholderiales; family Oxalobacteraceae; genus Telluria; species Telluria sp. ZB4P34. The sequence continues at coordinate 192,668 of NZ_JCASIF010000008.1, forward strand.
GGGATGCGCATGCCGCGGTCATTGGTGAACTTGGTGCGCGGCAGGATCTTGCCACGGGCGACGCCGGTCAGGTCGGGGACCAGGCATTCGATTTCGGTGACCCGTTTCGCGTTGAGCCACTCCTCCATGTCGGTGTAAGAAAAATTGTCGCGGATTGCCATGATTGCCTCTCTGTCTGTCTGGATCGGTGCATACGGCCACAGGGCCGCTGCGCTGTACGCATCAGGCAGGGAAGCTAGGGGACGGCGCTGGTTGCCCGGTAAAAGGCCGCTTCGGGGATCAAACCGTTCATGCGCTGCTCCGTGCTGCGGCCTGCAACCGTGACTGTTTCCGGGCCTGGTAGTCGCGGCACGCGTCGCCGAAGGCGCCGAACATCTTCATGGAATACGGGTTGTGCTGGATGCGCCATTCGGGATGCCACTGCACCGCCAGCGTGAAGCCGGGCGCCGTGGAGACCGAGAAGGCTTCGACCAGCCCATCCTCTGCGACCGCTTCGACCGTCAGGCCGGGCGCGAGTTCGTTGACGCCCTGGCCGTGCAGCGAGTTTACCGGGATTTCCGGCGCCCCCAGCATGCGTTCGAGGCAGCCGCCCGGCGTGAGCGTGACGTTGTGGGCGTCGCCGTACTGCTCGTCCATGCCGAGCTCGGGATTCTCGCGGTGGTCGAACTTGCCGGCCACGGCCTGCACCGCCTGGTGCAGGCTGCCCCCCATGGCCACGTTCATCTCCTGGAAGCCGCGGCAGATCGCGATGATCGGAATGCCGCGCCTGACCGCCTCGCGGATCAGGGGCAGCGTGGTCTGGTCGCGCGCCGGGTCCTGGGGCAGCGACGGGTCGAGCACTTCTTCGGAATAGTAGCTGGGGTGGACGTTCGAGGCCGAGCCGGTCAGCATGATGCCGTCGCACAGGGCCAGCACGGTTTCCAGGTCCATCGACGCGCCGAGCGAGGGCAGGATCATGGGGGCGCAGTCGGCGCCGAGGAAGACGGCGTCGACGTACTTGTGCTGGGCCGCGTGATACGGATGTTCGCCGAAATCACGCGTGCATGCGGGGACGATGACGATGGGGCGCATGGTCTCTACCTTGTCGTGAAGCGCACGAAACCATGATACGGGCTTCCGGTCCGGGCGCGAAGGTCTATGATTCAGATCAACTGCGCTAAATCAATGGGCGCGGTGGAACATGCTTGCTTCTGCTGATCTGCCAGGAGAGCGCCCCTTGCGGCCGGGCGCTCGAAATCCATAGCAAAAGCTTAACGGCAACTCGTGAAACATGCCAACACGGTAAGCCATACCCTGTTAATGAAATAATATTTCACAGTAATAATTTTAGTGAAATAAGATTTCACGCCTTGCGCCGCACCTCAGCTATTCCTCCCATACTGCCCTGTCGGAAAATTTAACAAAGATGCAGGCGTGTCAATACACTCACGGCCAAGTCATTGAAATTTCAGCAATTCCCTGAGCAGGCACGCCTTTTGCTTAATGAATGATTAACAGCGGCAGCGAATGCCGGCCCAATCACCTCAGGGAGACACAACGTGCACGGACTGAAACGCATCCTCGCCGCAGCAGCACTCGTCTTCGGCGCCTGCAGCAGCGCTTCTGCAGACATCATCACCGATACCCATGATCCAGCCGATATCTGGGTCACGACCCTGACGCCGCTGAGCTATACTCACGACCTGCGTTCCCAGGGCCTGCCCGGTGCAAGCGTCGACAGCGCCTCGCTGGCAATCTACCTGTACGACCTGACCGATCCGCTGAACATCCTGCCGGAGACGCTCACCCTGCGCTTCGACGGCGCGCAGCATACCGTACGCAATGTCTCGTTCAGGGGCCAGGAGTACCGTTTCGGCCTGGATCCCGCGCTGCTGGCCGACGGCATGCTGTCGGTGTCGATCAGCGTCGGCTGTACGCGCATCTTCGGCGCCTGCATCCCGCAGGACGTCATGTTCGCCCGCTCGGTGCTGACCGCCGACATCACCCGCCCGGCCGACGTGCCGGAGCCGGCCACGCTGCTGGTCCTGGGCGCCGGCCTGCTGGGCCTGAGCGCCGCGCGCCGCCGCCGCCCCTGAGCTGCACCTACTTGCGCAGTTGCGCCAGCGCCGCTTCCAGCACGGTATCGCGGCCGCGGCGCAGGTCGGCCACCGTCGGCGCCGCCTTGACGGTCGGCTGGATGCCATGGCCGACCCAGGCGCGCCCGTCCGGATAAGTATCGGCCTTGGTGCAGATGCGCGCCATTCCGCCGCCCGGCAGGCTGATGAACAACGGCTGCCCGGTGCTGCCGCCGGTGGCCTCGCCCACGAGCGGGCCGCGCCCCAGGCCTTCGTAGGCCAGCGCGAAGTCTTCCGCCGCCGAATAGGTGCCGCCGGAAGTCAGCACCGCCACCGGCCCGCTGAAGCGGCGCTTGCCATCCGGCTGCCAGGTCTCGGCCTTGCCTTCGAAGTTCGGCATCGGGCGTTTCCAGGCGCGGTAGGACGGCAGGTATTGGCGCGTCTGCCACTTGCTGGTGGCGAAAGGCTTGTCGGTGAGCGTGGCCAGCACCCGGTAGCCCTCGTGCGAATTGCCGCCGCCGTTGTTGCGCACGTCGATGATGAGCGCCGAACTCGCCGCGATCTGGTCGAAGGCCGCCAGGAAGGCATCGGCCGCCTTGCTGTCCCCAAAACCGTTCAGCGCCACATAGGCCACGTTCCCCGGCAGCTTGCGTAATTCGAACGGCGGCCTGCCGCCCGCCGCCTTGCCAAACGATTCACCATCGACGCGCTTCACCGGCAAAACGAAGGGCTTGCCATTGGCGGTGCGGAAAGTGACGCGCGGTGTTTTGGCGCCCGGCCCCACCAGGAACTGGTAGCCATACACGCGGCGCGCCATGTCCTGCGGCGTGGAGGCGCTCACGTAGGGCGCGATCTCGCGCTGCGCATAGGCGGCGACAGGCTCGCCATCGACTTCGAGGATCTCGGCGCCGGGGACGACCCCGCCCGCCGTCAGGGCCGGGTCGAACACTTCGCGCACCAGCACCCTGCCCTCGACCAGGTGGGTCGTGAATAGCGGACGCGTCATGGCATTGCGCAGCTCCGGCCCCGGGTAGACATTGGTGTGCCCGTCCTGCAGCTTCGCGCACAACTCCATCAGCACCTGGTAATACTCGGCGGTGGAGGCGGTGGCGCGCACCTTGGGCAGGTATTCCAGATACAGCTTGTCCCAGTCGAGTTCCTTGAGCTTCTCGACGTAAACGAAGTTGTACTTCACCTCGGACCAGAACTTCGACAGGCCGGCGATCTTCTCGTCCACGCCGATGTTCTCGCGGTAGGGCGTGGCGAGCACGGGCGAATCGAACAGGCGTGCCTCGCGCGCTTCCTTGTCGCGCATCGCCGCGAGCAGCGGCTGCCAGCGCGGATCGGCATGCAGGGCGTTCAGGTCGGTGTCGCCCGCGGCATGGCGGGCATTGGTGTAACCGGCCTCGAGGGCCTTCTGCAGCGTGGCCAGCGCGCCTTGCACGTCGCCGGACAGGGTCTGCGAACAGGCGGCGTTGTACAGCAGGCCGCCGTTCAGGTTCTGCTGCGCCGCTTCCAGGTAGAGCGTGGCGGCGCGGGCATACTGCCCCGCCTCATAGGCCTGCTGGCCCTGCTGCGCCAGCAGGTCAGCGTTCTGCGCGAAGGCGGCTCCGGACAAGGCCGCGAAGACTGCGGCCGCGATGATGCGGCGTACCATGGATACTCCCTTTGTGTTCGATGGGGCGATTCTACAAAGGGAGGAATCCGCTGCGGGAGGGGGATGCGACAGGCTGCACGAATTGCGGAGCAGCCTGCGCGATGAGCGGTGAATTCATGGCCTGCGCCGGCGGGACGCCATGTGGCCGGCGGCTATTTCTTGTATTCGTGATACTTGCGCGCGTCCCCTCGCACCTGCTCCGCCGGATACTTGGCCCGGTTGAGCACCATCTTTTCCTGCACCGCCGCGAACAGGTCGACGTCGAGCTTGTCGGCCAGGCGCACCAGGTACACCAGCACGTCCGCCATCTCGTGGCGCACCTGTTCCAGCTTGTCGGCGCCCAGTTCCTCGGCGCGGCCGTGCTGGAGCCACTGGAAGTGCTCGAGCAGCTCGGCCGCCTCGACGCTCAGGGCCGAAGCGAGGTTCTTCGGGGTGTGGAACTGGTCCCAGTCGCGCTCGTCCACGAAGCTGCGGACGATGGCGCGCAGGCGGGCCAGGTCACTGTCCGCGCCGCTCGTCACGAATCTGGTCCCCGTCCATGTAGCCCTGCAGCACGCGCTCGAGCTTCGGCCCGATCTCCTCGAAGCTGCTGACGGTGATGCCGAGGTCGCGCAGCAGGCCGTCGTGCACGCCGTACACCCAGCTGTGGATGGTCAGCGGCTGGCCGCGTTCCCAGGCGTCGCGCACGATGGTGGTCTGGGCCACGTTGATCACCTGCTCGGCCACGTTCAGCTCGACCAGGCGGTTGACCGCCGCGCGGCCGGCCACGTTGCCGAGGTACTTGCCGTGCTTGTCGCGCACGTCGCGCACGTGGCCGAGCCAGTTGTCGGCCAGGCCCACGCGCGCGCCGGTCAGCGCCGCGCCCACGCCCGAGCAGCCGTAGTGGCCGCACAGGATGATGTGCTTCACCTTCAGCACGTCGACCGCGAACTGCAGCACGCTCAGGGCGTTCAGGTCGGAGTGGGCGATCACGTTGGCGATGTTCCGGTGCACGAACAGTTCGCCCGGCGCCATGCCCAGCAGCTCGTTGGCCGGCACGCGGCTGTCCGAGCAGCCGATCCACAGGTATTCGGGCGCCTGCTGTTCCGACAGCGCCTTGAAGAAGTTCGGGTCTTCGGCCACCATCGAGGCGGCCCATTTGCGGTTGCGTGCGAAGAGGTCTTCGGCGGTCACGCCCGTCGTCTTGTTTTCCAATTGTTCTCCCTGTTGATGCGTGCTGAATAGGCAAGAGTATACCGTAGGGTGGGCGGGTCTTCCGCCCACGCGTTCAAATCACGGCGATGCAGCCCACGCGGCTATTCATATCTCGACTATCACCGCGTGGGCGGGGAACCCGCCCACCCTACAAAAAAACCGCCGAGGGCTTGCGCCGTCAGCGGTTTTCTCTCGATCCGGCTTCTTATTCGAAGAAGTCCTTGACCTTGTCCATCCAGCCCTTGCTCTGCGGGCTATGCTTGGCCCCGCCTTCATTGGTCGAGCGTTCGAACTCGCGCAGCAGGTCCTTCTGCTTGTCGGTCAGCTTGACCGGGGTCTCGACGACCACGTGGCAGAACAGGTCGCCCGTATAGCCCGAGCGCACGCCCTTGATGCCCTTGCCCTTGAGGCGGAAGGTCTTGCCGGTCTGGGTGCCTTCGGGCACCGTGAACGACACCTTGCCGGTGAGGGTCGGCACCTCGATCTCGCCGCCCAGGGCCGCCTTGGCGAACGAGATCGGCATTTCGCAATGCAGGTCGTCGCCTTCGCGCTGGAACACCTGGTGCGGCTTGATGTGGATCTCCACGTACAGGTCGCCCGCCGGTCCCCCGTTCGTGCCAGGCTCGCCGTTGCCGGTCGAGCGGATGCGCATGCCGTTGTCGATGCCGGCCGGGATCTTCACTTCCAGCGTCTTGTTGCGCTTGATGCGTCCGGCGCCGCCGCAGGCCGCGCAGGGTTCCGGGACGATCTTGCCGCTGCCGTGGCACTTCGGGCAGGTCTGCTGGATGCTGAAGAAGCCCTGCTGCATGCGCACCTGGCCGTGGCCCGAGCAGGTGGTGCAGGTGACCGGTTGGGTGCCCGGCTTGGCGCCGCTGCCGTGGCAGGTGTCGCACTTGTCCCAGCTCGGCACGCGGATGGTCGTCTCGTAGCCGTGCGCCGCCTGCTCCAGGGTGATCTCGAGGTTGTAGCGCAGGTCGGCGCCGCGGTACACCTGGGGCCCGCCGCCGCCGCGGCCGCGGCCGCCGCCGAAGATATCGCCGAAGATGTCGCCGAAGGCGTCGCCGAATCCGCCTGCGCCCCCGCCGAAGCCGCCGCCGCCGCCCATGTTCGGATCCACGCCGGCATGACCGTAGCGGTCATAGGCCTCGCGTTTCTCCGGATTGGTCAGCATCTCGTAGGCTTCCTTGACCTCCTTGAACTTCTCTTCCGCTTCCTTGTTGTCGGGATTGCGGTCAGGGTGGTACTTCATCGCCAGCTTGCGATAAGCCTTCTTGATGTCGTCTTCCGACGCGTTCTTGGCGACCCCGAGGATCTCGTAAAAATCACGCTTTGCCATTGGCGGCACCTTGCTTGTTGTACTTGTAAAACGGGTTATGCAGAAAAGGCGGCAAAAAAACCGAGCCGGGAAACCAAACGGTCGCAGCGGCTCGGCGTGTCCCGCACTGGGAAACGGACGAGTGTAACCCAGCTCGTCCGTCCCCAGTGGGGATTACTTCGCGTCTTTCACTTCCTTGAAGTCCGCGTCCACGACGTCGTCCTGCTGCGCCTGCTCACCGCCACCCTGGCCGCCGGCCTGCTGGCCACCGGCCGCGCCAGCCTGCTGCGCCTGCATGTCGGCGTACATCTTCTCGCCCAGCTTCTGCGATGCGCTCGACAGGGCCGCGGTCTTGGCGTCGATGTCGGCCTTGTCGCCGCTCTTGATCGCGCCTTCCAGGTCGGTGATCGCCGCTTCGATCGCTTCCTTCTCGCCGGCTTCCAGCTTGTCGCCATATTCGGCCAGGGACTTCTTGGTCGAGTGCACCAGCGCGTCGCCCCCGTTGCGGGCTTCGGCCAGTTCCTTGACCTTCTTGTCTTCTTCCGCGTTCAGCTCGGCGTCCTTCACCATCTTCTGGATTTCTTCTTCCGACAGGCCGGAGTTGGCCTTGATGGTGATCTTGTTTTCCTTGCCGGTGGCCTTGTCCTTGGCGCCCACGTGCAGGATGCCGTTGGCGTCGATGTCGAAGGTCACTTCGATCTGCGGGGTGCCGCGCGCTGCCGGCGGGATGCCCTCGAGGTTGAACTCGCCCAGGCCCTTGTTGCCCGCTGCGATCTCGCGCTCGCCCTGGTACACCTTGATGGTCACGGCCGGCTGGTTGTCGTCGGCGGTCGAGAACACCTGCGAGAACTTGGTCGGGATCGTGGTGTTCTTGTGGATCATCTTGGTCATCACGCCGCCCAGGGTTTCGATACCCAGCGACAGCGGGGTCACGTCCAGCAGCAGCAGGTCCTTGCGCTCGCCCGACAGGACCGAGCCCTGGATGGCGGCGCCGACAGCAACGGCTTCGTCAGGGTTGACGTCGCGGCGTGGCTCCTTGCCGAAGAACTCCTTCACCTTTTCCAGGACCTTCGGCATACGGGTCATGCCGCCGACCAGGATGATGTCGTCGATGTCAGAGACCTTCACGCCGGCATCCTTGATCGCGGTGCGGCACGGCTCGATGGTCTTGTTGATCAGTTCCTCGACCAGCGATTCCAGCTTGGCGCGGGTCATCTTCAGGTTCAGGTGGACCGGTGCGCCGTTCGCCATGGCGATGTAGGGCTCGTTGATCTCGGTCTGCTGCGAGGACGACAGTTCGATCTTGGCGCGCTCGGCCGAGGCCTTGATGCGCTGCAGGGCGATCGCGTCCTTCGACAGGTCGAGGCCGTTGATCTTCTTGAACTCGTCGATGATGTAGTCGATGATGCGCTGGTCGAAGTCTTCGCCGCCCAGGAAGGTGTCGCCGTTGGTCGACAGCACTTCGAACTGCTTCTCGCCATCGACGTCGGCGATCTCGATGATCGACACGTCGAAGGTGCCGCCGCCGAGGTCGTACACGGCGATCTTGCGGTCGCCCTTGTCGGTCTTGTCCAGGCCGAATGCCAGCGCGGCCGCGGTCGGCTCGTTGATGATGCGCTTGACGTCCAGGCCCGCGATGCGGCCGGCGTCCTTGGTCGCCTGGCGCTGCGAGTCGTTGAAGTAGGCCGGCACGGTGATGACGGCTTCGGTCACTTCTTCGCCGAGGTAGTCTTCGGCGGTCTTCTTCATCTTGCGCAGCACTTCCGCCGAGATCTGCGGCGGCGCCAGCTTCTTGTCGCGCACGCCGACCCAGGCGTCGCCGTTATCGGCGCCGAGGATCTGGTACGGCATCAGCGAGATGTCCTTCTGCACTTCTTTCTCGGCGAATTTACGGCCGATCAGGCGCTTCACGGCGAACAGGGTGTTCTTCGGATTGGTCACGGCCTGGCGCTTGGCCGGGGCGCCGACGAGGATCTCGCCGTCTTCCTGGTAAGCGATGATCGACGGCGTGGTGCGCGCACCTTCCGCGTTCTCGATGACCTTCGGCTGGCCATTCTCCATGATCGCGACGCAGGAGTTGGTGGTTCCCAGGTCGATACCGATGATCTTGCCCATAGTTGTTTTCCTTTTAAATGCTGTAGTTTCGGATTAATTCAATATTGGGAAGTACTGCGTGCTTTCAAGAGAGCTTTAACAGACGCAGCGTCCAGTGCTGTTTACTTCGGCGCTGCTGCCGTCACGATGGCCGGACGCAGCAGGCGGTCGGCGATCATGTAGCCCTTTTGCAGCACGGTGACCACGGTATTGGCCTCCTGCTCCGACGGCACCACGGCGACAGCCTGGTGCTTGTTCGGATCGAGCTTGTCGCCCGGCTGCGGCATCACTTCGACCAGGCGGTTCTTCTCGAACGCGGCGGTCAGCTGCTTGAGCGTCATTTCGACGCCTTCGCGGATGGCTTCGACGGTTTGCGTCTCGACCTTCAGCGCCATTTCCAGGCTGTCGCGCACCGGCACCATGGCCTCGGCGAAGCTTTCGATGGCGAATTTATGGGCCTTGGTCACGTCTTCCTGGGCGCGGCGGCGGATGTTTTCCGCGTCGGCTTTCGCGCGCATGAAGGCGTCGTGGGTTTCGGCCAGCCTGGCTTCGGTAGCGCTCAACTGGGCTTCCAGGTCCGACTGCGCCGACATCTCGGCGGCCGGCGGCACGCCTGCCTGGCCGGCGCCGGCTTGTGCAGCCTCGTTCGCAGCGGCAGCCGCGGGATCGAGCTGCGACGCAGCAGCGCCCTGCTGGGTCACCTCTTGGTTTTCTTGGTCTTGCATCGAAAAAACTCCTAGAATCAAGGACTTGGCTGAGTTGGTATCGTGTCCTGACTGACACACAGGGCCCTACATGGGGCGATGTCCTACATTTTCAAGGGGCATTTCCAGTTCAGCGCGTGAAAAAATAGACATCTTTAGTTACAAGATTTACGGTTTACCTGAATCATTTCTCAAAGAAAAGTTTTACGCTTCCTGACAAGCTTGCAGGAATGACTGCACTTTCAGGAATGAGACATCATGAGACTTCCCTTGATCAGCGGCGCCGTTGTCCTGTACACCCTCGTGGTGCTGGCATGGCTGTGCTATGTCGGAATCGGCGCGACACCCTGGCACGTGTAGGACGACCCGAGCCGGCCGGCTCGCCCGGCCACGTCAACCGTTTATTTTAACAGGTCGGCAACATTCGCCTGGGCGCCCAACAGGGCCGCATGCTGGGCGCCGACCTGCACGTCGCGGCGCTGGGCCGCGCGCTGGGCCGGCGTAAGGATGGTCGGCCAGCCGATCAGGTGCTGCTCGGCGATCTCGGCCAGCCCGGTGATCCAGGCCGGCGCCTCGTTCAGGCAGGGGATGTAGTGGTATTCCTTGCCGCCAGCTAGCTCGAAGTCGTGCCGCACTTCCATGTTGATCTCTTCCAGGGTTTCCAGGCAGTCGCTGGTAAAGCCGGGGCAGATCACGTCGATCCGTTCGATTCCCTGGCGCGCCAGGTCCTGCACGGTGGGGGCCGTGTACGGCTGCAGCCACTCGGCCTTGCCGAAGCGCGACTGGAAGGTGACGATGTATTCGTCGGCGCCCATGCCCAGGCTCACTGCCAGCAGGCGCGCGGTCTTCTGGCATTCGCAGAAATACGGGTCGCCCAGCATCAGGGTGCGCTTGGGCGTGCCGTGGAAACTCATCACCAGCTTCTGGCCGCGGCCGTGCGTTTCCCAGTAGGCCTCCACCTGCACCCGCAGCGCCTCGATATACGCTTCATGGTCGTGGTAGTGGCGCACCAGGCGCAGCTCGGGAATGTTGCGCACCCGGGCGTAATGGGCATAGACGGCGTCCCACACCGACGCGGTGGTGGTGCCGGAATATTGCGGATACGCCGGCAACACGACGATGCGCTGGCAGTGTTGTTCCTGCAGGCGGTCGAGCACCTCGGGCAGCGAAGGCGAGCCGTAGCGCATCGCCATCTCCACCTTCACGCCTTCATGGCCGCGCTCGCCCAGCGCTTTTTCGAGCAGCGCCGCCTGCTTCTGCGTGTGCACCTTGAGCGGCGAGCCTTCCCTGGTCCAGATCGTCCGGTACTTGGCAGCCGACTTCCCCGAGCGGAACGGCAGGATGAACAGGTGCAGGATGAACCACCAGATCCGCGCCGGGATCTCGACCACGCGCCCGTCGGAAAGGAACTGCTTCAGGTAGCGGCGGACGGCCTTGCGGGTCGGTTCATCCGGGGTGCCGAGGTTGACCAGGACGATGGCGGCCGAGGGCACGCTACCGTGGATGAAAGGTGGCTCTTTTCTGAAGGACATGAGTGAAGGTGCTTGAAGGGACGCCGTATTATAAGTGGCGTCCCGGGGCCTGACGTGTGTACAGCGAACAACAACGGTTCAATTACCGTATCAAGTTGCCGTGTGCAGGCGCACGTCGATGTTGTTGCGGGTGGCGTTCGAGTACGGGCAGACGATATGGGCCTTGTCGACCAGTTCCTGGAGCTGGGCCGGGTCCATGCCAGGGGCGGTGATGGTAAGGTCGACTTCGATGCCGAAGCCGGTCGGGATCTGGCCGATGCCGACGTCGCCCTTGACGCTCAGGTCCTGCGGCAAGGCCACCTTCTGCTGGCCCGCCACGAATTTCAGGGCGCCCAGGAAGCAGGCCGAATAGCCGGCCGCGAACAGCTGCTCCGGATTGGTGCCGGACCCACCGCCGCCGCCGAGTTCTTTCGGGGTGCTCAGCTTCAGGTCAAGCACGTTGTCGGAACTTTTCGAGCTGCCTTCACGGCCGCCTTGCGAGGTGGCCTGGGCGCGGTACAGCACGTTGTCGATGCTCATTCGAACTTCCTCCTGTGGTGGTTGGGACGGCTCCGCGAGGCGGAGGGTTTATCACTTTGCCACAGAATAGTGAAAGGAGGATGACGCTTGGGGTGATCCGGCCTGATGAACCGGATCACCCCTCCCCCGGGACGCCGGCAGCTCCCGCGCGTGCCTGCGGGTCATCTCCGTAATCCCGGTCCGCCCAGCATGTGCGCGCCGCTTCAGCCCCCGTTCGGCTTGTATTCGATGCCGTTGGCGACCGCCGGCTGCAGATTCGCCTTGTTCTCCTTGCTCTCCGCAAAGCCTGCCAGCGTTGCCGCTCGGTCCACGCCCTTGTCGAGCTGCCCGACCCAGTACTTCAGGCCTTCGGCGTCGGGAGCGCGCTGCAACACGTTCTGGTACACCAGCCTTACCCATTGCTCGTTCGAGACGGCTGCGCCGTACATCGACTTGAATTCCGTACTGCGCTGGAACTCAGCCGCCACCTGGGCCAGCGAAGCGCCCTTGCGCATCTGCGCGATCCAGAAGCCCAGGCCGCTCGGATCTGGGGCGCGGTTGAACGCCGCCTGGTACAGGCGGTAGGCCTGGCCGGCCACGCCGTCGATATCGAAGGCAACACGGCGGTCACCGATGGTCAGCTCCTGCGAGACGTTGAATGCCTGCTGGTAGCGGTCGGTGGTGCGCGTCACCCGCACCTGCGAGCCGTCCACCGCGACCGTATAGGCATCGCGGCTGCCTGCGATGACTGGCTCGAGCCCGCCCACGACACCGTGGGCATCGGCAAACGAGCGCACCAGGGCCACCTGCTTGCGGTCGAGCGCGTCCTGGTAGCTGGCGCCGTAGGCGACGTGGACCCTCGCGCCGGCCGGCAACTCGTAACTGTTGATATTGCGCGCCACATCGAAGCTGGCCGCACCCGGCGCGCTGAACGAGAACATCGCATGCTCGGCGCTGTCCCAGCTGCCGTCGGCCTGGCGGTAATACGTCTGGTCGCCGACCAGCGCCACCACGAACACGTGCTGTTGCCCGGCCCGTGCGGTCTCGATCTCCGCCTTTGCCGAGTAGGCGGCCAGAGTGCCGCTTTCGGTGACCGTGATGCGGTTGTCCGCGAATTCGCCGTCCGCGCTCAGGAACGGCAGATAGCGCACCACGTCTGGCGTGTCTTGCGGCACGCACTCGGCGGTGCGCGGCAGGTCGGACACGGCCCACAGTTCGACCACGCTCGCCGCCGCCGGCTTGGTGAAACTCGTCTGGATGCGGCGCCGGTAGTCGCCGTTCAGGTAAATGTCGAACGAGGCCAGCCCCACCTGGTCGAAGTGCTGGGTGCGCACGGCGTAGTTGTCGCCGTTTTTCTCGACGATCAGGGCCATCTCGAGGTGGCGCTCGTCGGCAGCGATACCGCCGTTGATGGTATGGAAGCGGTACTCGGCAGCCGGCTGGCCGTCGGCAAACGCCTGCAGCCGCCACATGCCGTTGACGGCCGGCAGGAACGAGCTGGTTCTACCTTTTTCGGTCGGCATGGTCGATGTCATCCAGTGCATGCCTCCGAGCGCCAGGGTTTTCTTGGTATCCGCGGTCATCGAGTAGTATTCCGGATTGACCAGCTCGGCGCCACCCGGCGCCACCAGGCGCCATGTGATGTCAAGCCCACCCCTGGCTATCCGGTTCCAGCGAATCACCTTGTAAGGCGTGACCGGCTGGGACAGGTCGAACACCGTCACCGGCGGATTCTCCGGCGCGCGTCTATCCGGCATGCGGCTCTCCATCTGCACCGAGATATCGTAGGAAGGGTCGACCGCGAATTCACCACCGTAATAAGGACGGTCAACTGTCCCGTTACTTCCGTATAGATTGGCACAGGTTGTCAGGTCCTCGCCAAAAGGCTGAGACTTCCCGTCATTGATGCCGCCCGAGGTCTGCGAATACATGATCGAATACGGGTTCGCAGTATGTCCCAGGCCGAGCAGGTGGCCGATCTCGTGCGTCAGAACATACTTGAACGCGTTGCCCGGCTTCAAGTGCGTGTTGGCCCCGCTCGTGGGCGTTGTATTGAGCATCGCGATGCCCGAGCTGGCGCTGCCGAATCCATTTGGATTCGCAGGCCGCCTCGTCCCGCGAATGCTTCGGCGACAGGAAAGAAACCGATCGTCACCTGCCCAGTAGCCTCGAAACCGGAGGGATCGGCCGGTACCATGGTCTCGCCGCCGTATGTGGCCGAGAGCCGGCAGCCCTTGGTCCATTCGGCGAAGCTTTCCCGGATCGCATCGAGCACATATTTATGGCTCATGCCTGCCGGCGTATGGGTAGGGTTGTAGTACCAGACCAGCTTGCCATCCTTCCATTTTGACAATGGAGACAAATAGGTGCCGGAAGCCATAGTCGGGCTTGCGTAAGCGACTGCGATAAGACCAAGGAGTAGTGTGCGCTGAAACACTTTCATGTTGACTCCGAGAAATTTATTGCCCGGAGTCTATATTATTGCCTTCTGGCACACAAGAAAAAAGTATTTACAATATTTACGGCATCTAAACCCTGCTAGGACGCCAGCAGCTCGCGAGCATGCTTGCGCGTGGTCTCCGTGATCTCGATCCCGCCCAGCATGCGCGCCACTTCCTCCACCCGCGCCCGGGTATCGAGCACGTCGATATGCGACACGGTGCGGCCTTCGCTCGTTGCGCCCTTGGCCACCTGGAAGTGCTGGTTGGCCTGGCTCGCCACCTGCGGCAGGTGGGTGACGCACAGCACTTGCCGCTGCTGGCCGAGGCGCTTGAGCAGGCGCCCCACCACTTCGGCCACGCCGCCGCCGATGCCGGTGTCGACCTCGTCGAAGATCAGGGTCGGGGTGGCGGTGGCGTGCGCGGTGATCACGGCGATCGCCAGCGAGATGCGCGCCAGTTCGCCGCCCGATGCCACCTTGGCCAGCGGCCGCGGCGCTACGCCAGTATGGCCGGCCACCAGGAACTCGACCTGCTCCAGGCCGTGCGCGCCCGGCTCGCCGGGATTCAGGGCCACCGCGAAGCTGCCGCCGCTCATGCTCAGCTCCTGCATCGCGCTGGTGACGCCCTTGCCCAGCTCGACCGCCGCCCCTGCGCGCCGCTTCGACAGGCGCGCGGCGACTTCCATGTAGGCGGCCTTGGCCTTGTCTTCCTGCTTGCGCAGGCCCTCGATGTCGCTGGCGTCGGCCAGTTGCTGCAGCCTGGTCCTGAGCGCCGCGTGTTCTTCGTGCAGCTCTTCCGGCGTGGTGCGGAACTTGCGCGCGGCGCCGTGCAGCGCTTCCATACGCGCGTCTACTTCGCGCAGGCGGTCCGGGTCGAGCTCCACCTTGTCGATGTAGTTGTTCAGCGCGTAGACCGCTTCCTGCAGCTGGATGCGGGCCGGCTCCATGCAGTCGAGCACGGGCTGCAGCTGGGCGTCCACGTCCACCAGCTTGCCCAGCTTGGCGTTCAGCGAGGACAGCTGCGACAGGATCGGATGGTCGGCCTCGGAGATGGCCTGCAGCGCTTCCTGCGCGCCTTCGAGCAGGCTGGCCGCGTGCGACAGGCGGCTGTGCTCGTTGCTGATCTCGGCCCACTCGCCCGCCTTCGGCGCCAGCTTGTCGAGTTCGCTCACCTGCCACTCCAGGCGCTCGCGCTCAAGCAGCACGTTGCGCGCGTCGTTCTCGAATTCCTCGCGCTGGCGCACCAGCGCGCGCCAGTTCTTGTAGGCGACCGAGGTGTTGGAAATGTCCTCGTGGGCATCGACGTCGCGCATCACGATCTGGTTGTCGAGCAGGGCGCGCTGGGCGTCGCTCTTGAGCAGCGACTGGTGTGCATGCTGGCCGTGAATGTCGACGAACATCTCGCCCAGCTCGCGCAACTGGGCGGCGGTGGCGCTGATGCCATTGATCCAGGCCTTCGAGCGGCCGGCATTGTCGATCACGCGGCGCATCATCGCCACGCCTTCGTCGATAGGAAACTCGTTGTAGATCAGCCATGAGGCCGCCAGGGTGGTCAGCGTGAATTCGGCGGTGATATCCGCCTTGGCCGCCCCTTCGCGCACCATGCTGGCATCGCCGCGTCCGCCCAGCGCCAGCTGCAGCGCATCGATCAGGATCGACTTGCCGGCGCCGGTCTCGCCGGTGAACACCGTGAAGCCATGCGCGAACTCGAGTTCGATGGCGTCGACAATGACGAAATCACGGATGGTAAGTGTGCGCAGCATGAAAAATCAGGTCTCCTGTTCTTGCGTATCGGCCTCGATGCGCCGCGTTACGTGAGCTTGCCTTCGTTGGTCGGATATTCGTTCCAGTGCAGCTTTTCGCGCAGCGTATGGTAATAGCTCCAGCCGCGCGGGTGCAGGAAGGTGATGGTGTGGGGCGAGCGCGAGATGACGATGCGGTCGCCCAGCTGCAGGCTGGTGAAGGTCTGCATGTCGAAGTTGACGCTGATGTCGCGCCCCGCCACCAGCTCCACCACGATGTCGCTGGATTCCGGCACGACGATCGGCCGGTTCGACAGCGCATGCGGCGCGATCGGCACCAGCACGATGCCCTGCAGGCTCGGATGCAGCAGCGGGCCGCCGGCCGACAGCGCATAGGCCGTCGAGCCGGTGGGGGTGGACACGATCAGGCCGTCCGCGCGCTGGTTGTACATGAATTCGCCATCGACGCTGACCTTGAGCTCGACCATTCCGGCGCCGGTGCCGCGCGCCACCACCACGTCGTTGAAGGCGACGCCGCAGAAGATCTGCTCGTCTTTCCCCTGGTGTTCGCGCATCACGCGCGCCTCGAGCAGGCTGCGCTCTTCGGCCCGGGCCTGGCCCTGCAGGATCTCGTGCAGCGCGGGCACCATGCGGTCGAGCGGGATGTCGGTGATGAAGCCCAGCCGGCCCGAGTTGATGCCGACCAGCGGGATGTCGTACTTGGCCAGCTGGCGCGCGATGCCGAGCATGGTGCCGTCGCCGCCCATCACCACCGCGTAGCTGCCCTGCTCCCCGATCTCGGCCACCGTCATGGCCTCGACGCCGTCGATGCCGAGGGTGGCCAGGAAAGTCGCGGTGTCGGTTTCGAACACCACGCGATAGCCTTCGCCGCTCAGGAATTCGGTGAGGCGCCTGGCCGGCTCCTCGATGCCGGGGGTATTCTGCCGCACCACGAGCGCGATGATTTCTTGCTTTTCAGGCGACACTGTCATGGGTTTCGGGCGGTTGGGTCGGGACTACGCAGATTAACCGATTATCCCGGCGTCTGCTATACGGGCCACGGCGGCCCCCTATGAGCGGCCGCCAAATGACTGTACAAATAAACAGTATAACTGGGACCCGCCTCGCCCGACAAGTTCAGCTGCTCAGGAAGGCTCCCCCGATCACCACCAGCGCCACGGCCAGGCTCAGGCTCAGCAGATGCAGGACCAGCAGGACGAGCCAGCGCAGCGCGGTAAGGCCCCGGGTGCCGCCATAGACCCGCCGCATCGCCGTGGGCAGGTAGAACACCAGCCAGACCAGCAGCATGACGCGGACGAAGTCCCAGCCGTCCGCCACGATGAACAGGCTCATCGTGAAGAAGGCGAATGCATTGCTGTGCAGGGCGAACAGGAAGTGCTCGCCGTAGCGCCGCCCCGATCCGAAGTAGAGCAGCTTCAGGAACAGTGCGAACACCGGCATCAGGAGGAATACCGCATACGGCGTGTAGCTGTAGAACGCCCGCTTCACCGCCTCGGTCTGCGAGACTCGCGCCATCCTGAAGAAGTTCTCGGCGCTCGTACCGAGCCGGGAACTGATCGTGCCCAGCTTGCGGGCGAACTCGCGCTCCTCATCGTTGAGTTCTACCCTCCCCTCGCGCATGACGGGTACGGCCGGCGGCGGCTGGCTCCTTGCCGGCGCGCCGATCGCTGCCGCAGGGGTGCCGCCCGGGCTGTCGTTGTTGTAGATGTTGACGCCGCTGAACTTGAACAGGGCAAAGAAGATGATACTGAAGGTCAGGTAGAGGCGCAGCGGTTCCACGTAGCGTACGCGCCGGCCTTCGATGTATTCGCGGCTCAGCAGGCCGGGCTTGAAGAACAGCAGCTTGAGGGAGCGCCACAGCTTGCCTTCGAGGGCAACGTAATGAGACACGAATTCATGCAGGAACTCGCGCGCGCTCGGCACGTGCAGGTGGGTCGCCTGGCCACACTGATGGCAGAAATTGCCGCTGGTCGTGGCGCCGCAATTCCTGCAGCTGGCAGCGTGTTCATGGGAATCGAGGGCGTGTGTGCTCACCTTGCATGTCCGGCTGGTAGTCAGGCTGCCATGTTATCGGGTTGGTTGCAAAAAAGCATCTCGCATTGTCACGAAGACCGAAGTCAATTGCGCGACTTCCTCCGCGGTGCAAGGTTACGATGCATCCAAAGACATGCAAGGAGATCAACATGGTTACTGAAACCAAAGACCGCTTCGTCAACACGAAGGCGCCCATCGAAGCGGGTGACGACGTCAAGCGCCAGCCGCACGAGCGCGACGAAACGCCGGACGCGCAAGACCAGGAACCGCGCGGCATCATCAAGCAGGCCGCCGAAGACATGGCGCAAGGGCTGGTGAACACCGACATGTACGGCACCAACGGCGAGGGCGACCTCGAGCAGGCTGTCGATCCGGCGGCAGGCGCCACCGGCCAGGCCAATCCCCTGCCGGACGCCAACCGCTCGATGCGCCGGCACGACTCCACCAATGACGAATCAGACAAGAACAACCTCTAAGGAACAACGATGACCATCAAACGCAATGGCAGCGCCGTCTGGAGCGGCGGCCTGAAGGACGGCAAGGGCGCGGTCTCGACCGCGAGCGGCGTGCTGAAAGACGCCCAGTACGGGTTCAATACCCGCTTCGAGGACGGCCCGGGCACCAACCCGGAAGAACTGATCGGCGCAGCCCACGCAGGCTGCTTCACGATGGCGCTGTCGGGCCAGCTGGGCCAGGCCGGCATGACGGCCGAGGAACTGCGCACCACCGCGACCGTCTCGATGGAGAAGGTCGAAGGCGGCTTCTCGATCACGGCCGTGCACCTCGACCTGGTGGCGCGGATTCCCGGCGCGAGCCAGGAAGCCTTCGACAAGGCGGCCAACACCGCCAAGGAAAACTGCCCGGTGTCGAAGCTGCTGAACGCGAACATCACGATGACGTCGCGGCTGGAAAACTGAGGTGCGCCTGGACGCTGCCGTTACGGGGCAGCGTCCGGCAGAAATCGCGGCCAGCGCATAGAATGGCCGCTTTCCGCCTCACCTGAAGGACATCCTCATGCGCATCCTCCACACCATGCTCCGCGTCGGCGACCTGGAGCGTTCCATCGACTTCTACACCAAGGTGCTCGGCATGAAGCTGCTGCGCACCAGCGACAATCCCGAGTACAAGTACAAGCTCGCCTTCCTCGGCTACGGCAGCAACCCGGAGCACGCCGAACTCGAGCTGACCTACAACTACGGCGTCGACCGCTACGACATGGGCAGCGCCTACGGCCATATCGCCCTCTCGACCGAAGACATCTACGCCACCTGCGACAATGTACGCTCGCTGGGCGGCAACATCACGCGCGAGCCGGGCCCGGTCAAGGGCGGCAGCACCGTGATCGCCTTCATCACCGACCCGGACGGCTACAAGGTCGAGCTCATCGAGCGTAAGGACCATGCGGCCGGCGCCGGCCTGAGCAGCTAAGAAAAAGGGCCTGACGGCGAACGGGCGGCAAGGGAATACCTTGCCGCCCGTTTTCTTTCACGCCTGAATGAAGACTCAGGCCAGCGGATCGATCACGAAGGCCGGCATGCGTGCCTTGTCCTTGGCGCATTCGAGGAACTTGTCGGCGGTGGCGAGCGCTTCGTTGATGGTCACGTCCATGTCCAGGTAGCGGTAGGTGCCGAGGCGGCCCACGAAGGTCACGTTCGGCTCCTCGCGCGCCACGTTCACGTAGCGTTCGAGCTGCTCCTTGTCGCGCGCCTGGCGGATCGGGTAGTACGGGATGTCCTTTTCTTCGCACTGGCGGCTGAATTCCTTGTACATCAGGGTCTTCTCGTGCTTTTCCCAGGGCGAGAAATGCTTGTGCTCGGTGATGCGGGTATACGGCTGGGCGTTGTCGCAGTAGTTGATGACGGCGTTGCCCTGGTAGTCGCCGGTATCGCGGAACACCTCGAAATCGAGCGTGCGGTACGGCAGGCGGCCTTCGGAATGCTTGAACCAGGCGTCGATCGGGCCGCTGTAGAACACGTGCGCGTAGTCGCCCTTGTTAGCCGGGTCGAACTTCGTGTTCAGGTGCAGGGTGATGCCCGGCACGTCCATGATCTTCTCGACCAGCGCGGTATAGCCGTCTTCCGGCATGCCCTGGTACTTGTGCGCGAAGTAGTTGTCGTCGTAGTTGAAGCGCACCGGCAGGCGCTTGAGGATGCTGGCCGGCAGTTCGGTCGGCTGCATGCCCCACTGCTTGACCGTATAGGTCTTGAAGAAGGCTTCGTACAACTCGCGGCCGACGAAGCGCAGCGCCTGGTCTTCGAAGGTCACCGGGTTCTCGATCGACTTGTCGCCGAGCGAAGCGAGGAATTCCTGGGCCTCGGCGGGACGGAAGGTCTTGCCGAAGAACTGGTTGATGGTGAGCAGGTTGATCGGCAGCGTGTACACGGCGCCGTTGGTGATCGCCTTCACGCGGTTCACATAAGGCATGAAGCGACTGTAGCGGTTGACGAATTCCCAGACGCGTTCGATATCGGTATGGAAGATGTGCGGACCGTAGATGTGCACCATGACACCGGTTTCGGCATCGCGCTCCGAGTGGCAGTTACCCGCAATGTGAGGACGCGATTCGAAGATCTCGACGGTGTAGCCAGCCTTGGCGAGCTGGTTGGCAATGACAGCCCCGGAAAAACCGGCGCCGACAATCGCGATGTTCTTTTGCATGTTGTTTTTCCTTAGGGATGAACTGGACGGAAGCTGGCTGTGGCATCCATGGCTGGCGGCCTCTTCCGCACTACCATTGAAGGCACGTTAACGTTGCCAGTTTATCAGCTTTGCAAAAAAATTCGCCCAGTCGCTACTTGTCGTGCGTCAACTATTTTGACGTGCAATCAATGAGTTAGCGCAATCCGGAAAAACAAAAGCCCGAACCGCATGGTTCGGGCTTTTTACAATCGTCAGGCAGGACGGGCCTGCGCGGCGATTACTTTGCCAGCAGGTTGTTCACCGCTGCCAGGTCCGACTCGCGCAGCGAGCCTGCGGCCGCCTTCAGGCGCAGGCCGTTCAGGATGGTGTCGTAGCGTGCGCGCGACAGGTCGGTGCGGGTCTGGAACAGCTGGCGCTGCGCGTTCAACACGTCGATGTTGATGCGCACGCCCACCTGGTAACCCAGCTTGTTCGATTCCAGCGCCGACTGGCTCGACACTTCGGCCGCTTCCAGCGCCTTGACCTGGGCCATGCCGCTGTTCACGCCGAGGTAGGACTGGCGCGCCAGCAGCGCGGCCTGGCGGCGGTTCGCTTCCAGGTCGTTGCGGGCCTTGTCTTCCAGCGCGATGGTTTCGCGCACGCGGCTGGTGACGCCGAAGCCGCTGAAGATCGGCACGCTGAACTGCACGCCGATGCCGCTATTACGGTTGACGCCCGACATGTTGTTGACACGGCCGCTGGTGTCGCTGCGCGAGCTGCTGGCCACCAGGTCGAGGGTCGGGTAGTGGCCGGCGCGGGTGCGCGAGATCTCGCGCTTGGCGATTTCCACCTGCAGCTGCGACACGGTCACGCCGTAGTTCTGGTTCTCGGCCGACGACACCCACGGGTCGACGTTGGCGGGCGACGGCGGCGCCAGGGTGATGCCGGTCTTGAGCGGGGCCAGGCCGCCCGGCTCCGCGCCGATGATCGCCTGCAGGGAGTTGCGCTTGTTGTCGAGATCGTTCACCGCCGCGAATTCCTGGGCGATGACCAGGTCATAGGCCGCCTGCGCCTCGTGGGTGTCGGTGATGGTCTGGGTACCGACTTCGAAGTTGCGCTTGGCCGACGCCAGCTGCTCGGTCACCGCGGTCTTCTGGGCGCGGATCGATTCCAGCTTGTCCTGGGCTGCCAGCACGTCGAAGTAGGCCTGCGCCACGCGGGTGATCAGGTCTTGCTGGGCCTGGGCAAACTGCGCCTCGGCGATGGCCTGCTGCAGCTTGCTCTGCTGGTAGGTTTGCCAGCGATCCCAGCGGAACAGCGGCTGGGACAGAGCGATGGTGTACTCGGTGGTGCGCTCGTTGCTGGCGGAGCCCAGCACCGTGCCCGGCTGGCCAGTGATCGGGTTGGTGGTCGGCTGGCCCTCGTTCCAGGGCGAACCGTCACGGTCGTTCTTGACGCTGCTGCCAGTGATGCCGACCGTCGGGAGCAAGCCCGCACGCCCCTGGTTGATCCGTTCCCTGCCGGCGGCGGCCAACGCACGCGCGCTCGCGAAGGCCGCGTCATTGGCCAGCGCCTGCTGGTACACCTGGATCAGATCGGCCGCGCTGGCATTGAGCGAAAAGAAAGCGCTGGCAACCAGCACGGCAAGAAGGGGTTTCTGCATCACATTCTCCACAGGAGTCATCAAAAGTTTGGATTCAAGTCAATACTTCGGCATCGAAGGATCGACCTGCACGGCCCAGGCGTGTACCCCGCCCGTCAAATTCGTTACGTTGTCAAATCCGTTCCGTTCAAGGAAGCTCGCTACCTGCATGCTGCGCGCCCCGTGATGACAGATGCACACGATTTCGCGGTCATCCGGCAATTCCCCGGCACGGATCGGCACCAGGTGCATCGGGATCTGGGTCGAGCCTGCGATGTGGCAGGTGGCGAATTCCCAGTTCTCGCGCACGTCCAGCAGCAGCGGCTGCTCGGCTGCCGGATCGGCAAGCCGGGCCGCCAGTTCCGGTGCGGTAATGTGCTGCATCGGCGCCTCAGAACTGGAAGCGCGACGGCGCCTGGGCGCCAGCCAGCAGCTTCACATTGGTCTCGAACAGCTTGACCGTCTCATGTCCGGTTTCCGACGTGCGGGTGACGATGTTGAAGCTCATCGCCGGCGCGTCGCCCAGGATCACGCCGATGCGGCCGCCCACCTTCACCGACTTCAGCAAGCCTTCCGGCAGCACCGGCAGGCCGCCCGACACCACGACCAGGTCGTAGGGCGCGCCCTTGTCCCAGCCGCTGGCGCCATTGCCTTCTTCCACGGTCACGTTGTCGACACCGGCGCGCGCCAGGTTCTCGCGCGCCAGCTTGGCGGCTTCCGGCTGGATCTCCACGGTGGTCACGTGGCGCGCCTTGTGCGCCAGCAGTGCCGCCATGTAGCCCGAACCGGCGCCGATTTCGAGGACGTTCTCATGCTTCTTCACCGCCATTTCTTGCACGATGCGTGCTTCGACCTTCGGGGTGAACATCGCTTCGCCGCCCGACAGCGGGATCTCGACGTCGGCAAACGCCAGGTTCTGGTACGCAGCCGGCACGAACCCTTCGCGCTTGACGACGTGCAGCAGGTCCAGCACGTCCTGGTCGAGCACGTTCCACGGGCGGATCTGCTGTTCGATCATGTTGAAGCGGGCTTGTTCGATATTCATCTGAGTTCTCAGTGGAAAAATAAATAATCCGATATTTTATCGTTGAACGGCCTCAGGACGCACATCTTAGCGATGGGCTACCCGGGACCAGGGGAAATTGCGACAGTCTGCAGTTTGGAGGGGTTGAACGCCAGGAAAATGGCGCGCAGGCGTAAACGCCCGGCTCAGGCGGCTCAGGCGGCGCGGGGCAGCAGGCCGTGCAAAGTGAGATCGAGCAGATTGTCGAGGAAGGCCTGGGGCTGCAGTTCGCTGCATTCGCAGGGCGCGACGGCCGAGTGCTTCCATACATTGAGCATCATCATCGGCGCGATCAGCACCCGGGTCATCTGCGCGACATCGACGCCACGGAAGTCGCCCCGGCTGACGCCGCGCTCGATAATGCTCGAAATCATGCGCGTGGTCCGGCTCATGACCTCGTCGCGGTAGAACTTCGCCAGCTCCGGGAAATTGACGGCCTCGGCGAGCATCAGCTTGCCCAGGCCGGAGGCCTTGCTCTGGCCGATCTGGCTCGACCAGTTCTTGACGACGCTGCGCAGCAGGTCGGCGCTGTGGCCGTCGAACCCGGCGACCGACAGCTCGGCCTCGCCGAGGAAGGGCAGGATGCTCTCGCGCACCACCGCCTTGAACAGCTCTTCCTTGTTCGTATAGTAGAGATAGAGGGTGCCCTTGGAGACGCCGGCGCGGCGCGCCACGTCTTCCAGGCGGGTAGCGGCGAAACCGCGCTCGACGAACATGTCAATGGCGGCAGCAAGGAGTTCGTGAGGACGAGCATCCTTCCGGCGCGCCCACCGTGGCTTGCTGTCGAGAGGACATTGCATATTTCTGCCTAGAACCCAACTGAAAGAGTCAAGAATATAGACGGGGCTTGCAAGGCAGTCAAGCGATCCTTGAACACCGAAACTGTCAATATAAACAGGTATTTACATCATTCCTTCAGCTCGCCCCGGGGCCATAGATGCGGCCGTTGGCGCGCGACGCGTACAGGGCACCGTCGGGGTTGCGCGGCGGTCCGTCCTGCTGCTGGCGCGGCACCTGGAACACTGACAGGCGGTCGACCACGCCGGGCGCGATCTTCTCCATCATGACGTCGAGCTGGGCCATGATTCCCACGCGCACCGTCCGCATCGGCACCACGGCGGCGTGCAGGATGGCGGCCGCCACCTCGTGCGGATCGACCTGGGGCGAGGGGAGCTTCGGTTCGCGGTCCATGTAATTACGCGCGTGCTGGGGCAGCGGCGTGTCGACGGCGGTCGGCTCGATGAGGGTGATCGATACCGGCGCCTCGTCCATGTGCTCGACCTCGATGCGCAGCGCGTCGGTAAAACCCTTGACGGCATGCTTGCTGGCCGAGTACATGCCCTGCATCGGGATCGCCAGCTCGGAGGCCTCGCTGCCGAGGTTGATCAGGGCGCCGCCCTGGTGCTTCAGGTAGGGCAGCGCCACCAGCGAGCCGTGCACCATGCCCCAGAAGTTGATGTCGAACAGGCGCCGGCTGTCTTCCTCGCTCACCTGGTCGAGGCGGCCGTAGATGGTGCCTCCGGCATTGTTGACCCAGGTGTCGATGCGGCCGTAGCGCTCGATCGCGACCCGGGCGATGCGCTCGACGTCGGCGCGCACGGCCACGTCGGCGACGACGGCAATCGCCTCGAAGCCGTCCTCGACCAGCCCGTGGACGACGGCCTCGAGCACGTCGGCGCCGCGCGCGGCCAGCACCAGCCTGGCGCCCTGCCTGGCGGCTTCCTGTGCGGTGGCCAGGCCGATGCCGCTCGATCCGCCCGTGATCACGACGACCTGGCGGTCCAGGGGTTTGAGGGGACTGGACATGGGACCTCCTGCGGGTGGATGTGCGATGGATGCAACGTAGCAGGAAAACGGCGGGTGACGCGCCCGCTTCGGCCGCGACGGCGGTATACTGCCGCCCTGCCTTGTCCACCCATCCTACCCATGCAGTGCAGAGACAACTGCGGCGCCTGCTGCACCGCGCCTTCCATCACCAGCCCGATTCCCGGCATGCCCGGCGGGAAGCCGGTTGTCAACTAAAGAGATGCCATGAACTGCCGCGACAACTGCGGGGCGTGCTGCATCGCCCCTTCGATTACCAGTCCGATTCCTGGAATGCCTGATGGAAAACCAGCGGGTATCAGGTGTATTCAGCTGGCGGACAACAATCGTTGCCGCATCTTTGGTAAGCCGGAGCGGCCGGCGTTTTGTGGCGGGTTGCAGCCATCGGAAGAAATGTGCGGGTCCAGCCAGGTACAAGCTATTCGATGGCTGGATGAACTGGAGCGCGCGACGGCGCCTACCTGAATCCCCTTCTCGAATACGTGGAAACAGGTGGGGTATCGTGCATGGATGACCAAGCCTCGCCACTTTCTAAGCAGACGCTTGGAAAGCACGGGCTCGCTATTAGTCGTCATCCTCGTCAGAGTCGCCGGCGTCGTCTTGAGCCGCCAGTTCAACAACTTCGCTTTCCGCATCTATCTCCACAACGCGTTCACGCTCGGCTGCAATAGCATCACGCATTGCTTCAACTAAGGGCGCTAACTGCTCAACCCCAGCGCGATATTCGTCTTCACGCAGAAAATGGCGTTTTTCCGTGAAGGTTTGAACAGTGCAGTCCTGTGGAGGCGTCCAGTCGGCGGGCACAGATTCATTTGCAATAAAAATCTGCTCTGCTTCTGCATGGTTGTAGACCGCGCTAAGGAGCCGCCCTGTATTCGGGTCATCCAATCCTTGCTGACGAGGAGTATCGACAATAAAGGGGAAACGCGGCCCATTGCCGTACTTTGCGTTGGTCTCCAGCATTGCCATGTGCATCGCCAGGTAGACTCGAGGACCCGAGCTACCAGCGCCCATCGCTGGCCGTGCTCCGATTTTGACAGAGGCAATTTCCGCCTTATCGATACCGAGACGGTCAGCGCATGATTTCACTGCTGCCTTGTAAAAGGCCCGCACCTCTTTCACCCGCTCAGCATCCGTCAACGCGTCGAGTTCAGCCTGAAGCTCGGTTCGGCTTTCATCGAGTTCATCAATGGAGTCCGCAAGTTGCCGGCGTGTCTGCCCGTATGCCTCTTCAATGGTAGCCAAGCTTTTTGCGGCGACGATTTCAGCGATGCCACCCTGCCCCGGTTGCCTCTCCGTCGAAACGCGCAGGCTCTCCATTTGTTTGGTGACGCTAGCGAGCTTGTTGCGCAGGCCTTCCTCACGCTTACTCAACTTGTCCAGCTGGCCGCGTATGGTTAAGAACAGTTGATGTGCGTCGTTCGCGTCTGAGGCGAGTTCCACTTTCGCTCGGAAGGACAAGCCGTGCGCCTGGCCGCATGTTGGGCAGCTCAACTGTTCGTCATCGGGATACTTGGACAGATACGCCAAGTCCTCCACCAAGTCCTGCTCTGCCCGGGCTGCGAGCTGGAGTTGGCCAGTAAGCTCCTGCCGCTCTTGGGCGATGGAGAATAAATCGTTGCGGACCTGGTTCTCGTCATCGACAAGGACCTCGACCTGGCTGGCAACCTGTTGCAGCTCTTCTGCGAACACGCTTTCGTCAAGCATCGCATCAGACGCAGGCAGCATTGCTTTGACGTGCTGATAGGCGGTCGCCTGCACCTTGGCTTGCAGCCGCAGTTCGCGCAGCTTGAAGACGAGTTCGTCACGCGTGAGCTGAGCATCAAAGTACCGCTGCGGCCGCAGGCCTAGGAAGGATTCGAAAACAACTGGCTCCCACCGTGCAAACTGGGACAGTCGCAAGAAGTTTCCCCATTTCCTTGCCCAGCCGCCCTCTTGGTCGATGTAGAACGGCAGCAGCGCATACTCAGGTCCTGCCAACGCAAACGCCCCCTCCTGATGGCGCTGCAACTTCAAGGGGAACTCGAATGTGTCAGCAAAAAACCTCGCCCAAGTTTGAGCATTTTCCGTAGCGAGCAGGAGCTTGCCTTCAGCGTTGAAGGCGGCGCGCTGGTCACGTCCCATACGCAGGAACGTGAACCGCTTCTGTTCGATACTTAGGACTACGCTTGCAGCGACATTGACATCCCAGTTTCCAGCGATGCGCGTGGATGGTTCGCCGCCGAGCGCCCAAACGAGGTGCTTCAGGATACGAGACTTGCCTGTTTCATTCGTTCCCGCTAGCAGGTTCTTGCGGGGATTGAACTTCAGGAATCGGCCGCTCTCGTCCCTTTCGGATACCAGCCAGAGTTCGTGATAGGTGACGGTTTGCCTCATTGCGAGTCCTCAGATTGCGGACCAGCCGGAACAGATGGTAGTTGTTTTGTGGGGTTTGCATTTTGAATAATCATGGACATTAGACAGTAAATGTACTCGCGGCTGTAAGGGCGAGCCTCGCTTAACTGCAACAGCTGGAAGTCCTCGTACCAAGCGGAGAATATATTGCTAACCTGGGGTAGAGAGTCGTATTCCGAATTCAATTCGTATAGCGCTTTAAGATGCGCAGTTACAACCGGCACCGGGCCTGCACGGTTCGTGATTTCCATACATGCCCGCACTACCTGCCTCTTCATGTTTTTGACCAGCGCGAACGGTGCCGCCTCGATGTTCAGCCGCTCGATAACTTCTTCCACCAGCTCTCGCGCTGACACCGATTCTTCGTCGGCCGCAGCCAGATAAAGGTCAATATCGCCCCGCGTGACCGCACGGTCCAACAGCTCCGCAAAATTTTTTGCGTGTCGAGTGCTGCCGGCCCTGAGGTTTACGTACGAAGCGATTATTAGGACCGCGAGAATGGTAGCGGAGCCGCTGAGGTTCAACTCCGACTCGAGCTGCATTTCAGCGAGCTCACCGGCCAAATATTTGTGTGGCTCGTTCACTGGGCAGTCGCTTACTACCAAGGCGAAATCGGACAAGTCCACTGGCTCAGCCGGGTCAAGGCCCAGCTGTTCTCTCAGCTTCGCTTCGATGGCCTGTTGAACTGACGAATCGGCGTCCGAAAGCTCAACACTACTATGCAGTGAGTTTGTGCCCGTGCCATCTGGCATTTCAAACTGCGCGTCGGAGGAGAACTCCAGACGCGACTTTCCTAAGGTTTTGAAGCGACGGCGATGTGCGTAGAGCTTGGCCAAGATAGACGGCTTCGGCTTCTTGGGCGCCTTTGCCTTCGCCGCCTTCCCGCTTTTGGCTGGCTCAAGGGGGGGCACCGTCTCGGCTCCACCGGCCCCGGAGGTATCGCCTTCATCTGCCTCAGTTTGCGCATCCTCATCCTTACCTTTCGGAGAGGCAATGAGGTGATTAAGCTTCCAATGGGTCGATGCCTCGTGTTTCTTCAGCTGCACGAACCGGACCCCGGTCGGCGCTAAAGATGAGTCCAGAACGGCGACATCCTGCTGCCACTCAAGTACAACTGCATAGTCGTCACCGGTGCGGTGCGCGCGGAGTGCTTCCAGCACCGCATGCCACACCTGAAAGCTGAAACCACGGATGGCATGCCGGCCACCGATTTCATCTCCTTTAAAGTCCCGGAACAAGTCAGACGCAACTTGCTGGAGAGGAGGTTCAGTTGGGGCCGTAATCATGAAGTCGATATAGTCGATTTGGGAATTAGCGACTGTCATACCCCGAGTCGCAGTGTGACCGGCTTTGATGAAAAACCGGAATGGTACCCGAGGAAGATTGTTGTCGTATATAAATCATTGTGCCATAAGTGATTCTTAAAGGGAGATGGCCAACATAGAAAACGTTACTACAGGTGTAAAGGGCGTATCCAACACTATTACGAGAGCTTGTCTTAGCCTTTCTAGCCAGCGTAGCACCACACAATCCGCATTGCAGCATCCCCTGGAAAATATTGTGGTATCCGCCGTCACGACGTTTAGGGAGATGGCGGCGGCGGTTTGCGGCGGCGCTGGCCGCATTAAACAGCGTTTCATCGATGATTCTGGGGTAATAGTCGGCCCAAAGCTCCCCTGTCGGTACCCGTTTACCGTCCGTCTTAATGTGGGGCTCAAATTCCCCTAAGACTCGTCGGTTATGCAGCAACTTATTCGGTAAAGTTTTGTGCCAGTCTGCTGCCGTTCCTGGAACAGGCCACCCCTCACTATTAGCAATGCGAGCTATGGCCGTTGCACCGAAGCCGTTAGCGCTATACGCGAACACCTTCTGCACGCTTTCAACTTTCTCAGGAATTTTTTCCCATCCGGATTTATCCGCATTCGGACGCAACCAACCGGGGCCCTGTCCGTAGGCGAACGGGTCCTTGCATTTGCGCTTGCGTGCGTGAGACTTCGCCACCCTGGTTGCCTTTGTTGCCGATTCTTCGTTGGCGCGAACGAAGTTCATCATGACCATCATCATGACCAAAGGGTCCTTAATGGTCTCCTCATCAAGGACTTGTCGCAAATCCAGAGAGACGACCTTGACACCTAGCCTTACAAGCCGGGTGACAAGCTCCATCGCGTCCATGACGTCTGCACGTGATAAACGGTCTAAATTCTCGACCAGAAGGTAGGAGCCACGGGAAATATTCCCGGTCTCGACGGCCGTAATGAATGCCTTCAGTGCACCTTTCGTAAGATTTGAGCGGTCGAACGCCGATATGCCTAGGTCTTCGTATGTCGCTTCCTGGAAGTCGAGGTTGTTCTCTGCAGCATACAGGCGGCTCCGCTCGAGTTGACGTCGCAAGCTGTCATGAGATAGCCCCTTGATTCACCAGACACAGTCGATGCTGTATCCTAACGGATGGGAATATGACTGTGAGTATGACTAGGAACAACCAAACCATCGAAGTCGTGATGGTGTCCGAAGAGCGACGCCGCCGCTGGTCAGTGCAGGAAAAGGCTGCGCTGGTCAAGGAAACGTACGAGCCGGGCATGAGCGTATCGCTGGTGGCCCGCAAGCACGGCATCAGCGC